>CAZPON010000290.1:2049-4636 GCA_964588045.1 uncultured Gemmatimonas sp. | reverse complement strand
CGCCTACGCGCTGCAGAAGACCATGCACGCCATGGACCTCGGCATCGAGCTGGGCGCGGAGACGTACGTGTTCTGGGGCGGCCGCGAGGGCACCGAAACCAACGCCGCCAAGGACCCGCGCGACGCACTCGCCTGGTTTCGCGATGCGCTCGACTTCCTCTGCGAGTATTCGTTGGCCCAGGGATATCCGTACAAGTTCGCGCTCGAGCCCAAGCCCAATGAGCCGCGTGGCGATATCTACCTGCCCACCATCGGCCATGCGCTGGCGTTCATCCACACGCTCGCGCACCCGGAGATGGTTGGACTGAACCCGGAAGTGGCGCACGATACGATGGCCGGACTCGACTTCGCGCACGGGGTGGCGCAGGCGCTCGATGCGGGCAAGCTGTTTCACATCGACCTGAACAGCCAGAAGCCGGGACGTTACGACCAGGATCACCGCTTCGGCAGCGAGGACCTGAAGCAGGCCTTCTTCCTGGTCAAGCTGCTCGAGGATGCCGGATGGAACGGCATGCGGCACTTCGACAGCCATGCCTATCGCACGGAAGACGAAGCCGGTGTGTGGGATTTTGCGGCCGGCAGCATGCGCATGTACCTCATCCTGAAGGAGAAGGCCGCGCGCTACAACGCCGATGGCGAGATCCAGGCGTTGCGTGCCGGGCTGGATGCGCGCCGCGCTGCCGGCAGTCCGCGCGTCACCTATTCGGCCGCCGTGGCCAGCGCGCTCAAGGGACAATCGCTCGACCTCACGGCCATCCGCGCGCAAGGCTACGGCTACGAGCGGCTCGACCAGCTCACGATGGAAGTCCTTCTCGGAGTGCGATGACGTGACGCGCCCCGAACGCTCGCCGGTCTTTCTTGGCCTCGACGTCGGCACCAGCGGCGTCAAGGCGATACTCGTTGCCCCGTCGGGCGATGTGGACGCAACCGCGACGACGCCGCTGACCATGTCGACACCGCAGCCGGGTTGGGCCGAGCAGGATCCGGAAACCTGGTGGCTGGCCACCGTCGCCTCGGTGAAAGCCGTGCTGCGCTTGCGGCCGAATGCCAGGGTCGTGTCAATCGGCATCTCGGGGCAGATGCACTCCTCGACGCTGCTCGATTCGCAGGGTGCGGTGATCCGGCCGGCCCTGTTGTGGTGCGATGGACGCACGACCACGGAATGCCGCGAGATCACCGAACGCGCCGGCGGCGAATCGCAGTTGCGCGACTGGGTGCGCAATCCGGCACTCGAAGGCTTCACGCTGCCCAAGGTGCTCTGGCTGCGCCGGCACGAACCGGATGCGTACCGTCGACTCTCCACGGTGCTGCTGGCCAAGGACTTCATTCGCTACCGGCTCACCGGCATCCTGTCCACCGAGCCCTCCGACGCGTCCGGCACGCTGATGTTCGATCCGGCACGCATGCAATGGAGCGACGAATTGCTGGCGGCAGTGAAGGTGCCGCGCACCATGTTGCCCGATGTCGCGCCGTCACACGAAGTGCACGGCTACGTATCCGCACCGGTCGCCCGCATGCTGGGCCTCACGCAAGGCACACCGGTGGTGGGTGGCGGCGCCGACAACGCCTGTGGCGCCGCCGGTGTCGGTGTCATTGCACCGGGCGAGGTCGTCGCCAGTTGGGGCACGTCGGGCACGGTGCTGGCGCCCACCGCGCAGCCGCTTGTCGATCCCGGACTGCGCGCGCACACCTTCTGCCACGTCGCGCCCGGTGTGTGGTACCTGATGGGGGTGGTCTTGTCGGCCGGCGGCGCGTTCCGCTGGTTCACCGAACAGTTTGCGCGCGAGCTCGTGGGCAACGACGAGTCGATGCGCATGCTGGATGCGGAAGCCGAGACGGTGCCCCGCGGGGCCGAAGGCCTGACGTTTCTCCCCTACCTGCAGGGTGAGCGCACGCCGCACCGCGATGCGTCCGCGCGCGGTGCGTTCCTCGGCCTCAGCCTCGCGCACACGCGCGCGCACCTCACGCGTGCCGTGCTCGAGGGCGTGTGCTTTGCGCTCAAGGACTCGCTCACGATCTTCGCTGAACTGGGCCTCTCACCCAGCGAGCTGCTGCTGACCGGTGGCGGCACGCACAGCGCACTGATTCGCCGGATGCAGTCGGAAGTGTTCGGCCTGCCGGTGACGACGGTGAATCGCGAGGAGGGGCCGGCGTACGGCGCGGCCCTGCTGGCCGCAGTGGGCGTGGAGGCATTCCCGGACCTGGCCACCGCCACCGCCAGTACGCTTACCCGCGCGCCGTTGCAGCATCCCGGTGTCACGGCGATCCAGGCGTACAAGGAGCCGTATGCGCGGTTCGGTGCGTCATATGCGGCGGCGCGACCATCAGAGTAGGGACCGTTTCCCTGCTGCTGTCTCCTGCTTCTCGCTCCCCGACCAGCGCATTCGCACGCCCACGTAGAACTGCCGCGCGAACGCGGGCGTCCACAGCGGCGGTTGCTGGTTGAACGCGTTGTTCACGCCCAGCGACAACTCGGCCATGGACGTGAGCATCTGTCGCACCTGGCCATCGACCGACGTCAGCGCGCCCTGCCAGCCGATGATCGCTGCGTCACTCGAGGAAGGACTGCTGGCCGAGCCCTCGGGAA
>CAZPON010000290.1:0-2039 GCA_964588045.1 uncultured Gemmatimonas sp. | reverse complement strand
AAGATCGGTGGTCAGGCCGCGACGCACCGCCCAGTTCCGCGCCGCCGTGAAGCGCGCTGTGTGCGTGGCACGCCGGCTCAGCGGCAAGCCCGATTCCAGGTCGCGTGCATGCAGGTAGTCGTAGCCGAACGTGAAATCCGCCCCGTGCGATGAGAGACGCACCGCCGTCTCGAAGCCCTGCGTGCGTGCACTCGACAGGTTCACGTTCGCAAACACCTGGTATCCGGCGGGATTGTTGCCCTGGAACCGCCAGTCGATCAGCCCGTCCACATCGTTGCGATAGCCTTCGACGTCCACGGACAGCGCGGTCGACGGCGCCCATGTGCCGCCCACCGTGCCGCTGACCGACGTCTCCGGTTGCAGGTCCGGATTTCCCACGAGCGTATACCCACCCGACGGATTGAAGAACGTGTACCGCGCTTCCTTGAATCCCGGAGCGCGGAACCCGCGCGCGACGTTGGCGCGCAGGCGAATGCGATCGCTGGTCTGCCACATCGCACCCACTGACGGATTGGTCGTGCTCCCCCACAGCGAACTCGACGTGTACCGCGCCCCTGCCGTGAGTGATACCGAGCCCAGTGTCCACTGGTCACGCGCGAATACTTCGGACACCTCGTCGCGCGCGCTGTCCCCATCGACCTTTTCCGGCGCAACCAGCGTGCGCACCGACCGCTGCGCGCCGACATCGATGGCATGCGTGCCGAACAGGTGCGCGTACGAAACCAGGTAGCGGCCCTGTCGTTCCTGCTGGCGCAGCGAATCGGCCGACCCCTTGATGGGCAGCGATCCCCGCGACTGCCGGTACTCGTACGCGAAGCGCTGTTCGAACGCGCGCAGGCGCAGGCTGCCGCCCAGCATCGAGCCGAACGCTTCGATGAAGCCCTGACCGCCGCGATTGTCGATGAATCCGTTGAACTGCGCATCCACCGGGAAGCGTTGCCGTTCCTGGCTGGCTTGCGCGTCGAGACGAACGGTCCACCGGTTGCCGATGGCATAGCGGAAATCACCGCGCAGGTCATACACACGATTGAACGTCGAGCCAACGGCGTCGAATCCGGTGACGCGATCGGACTGACGCCAGCCTCCGCCAAGACGATACCCGAATGCCCCGACGGTCGAGCTGATGCCGGCCGTCGCTTCCTGCCGCCCGAGTTCGCCGGTGCGCAGCAGTGCATCGACCGTCAATCGCTGCGCGGGCGCGGCCTGCACGAGGTTGATGACACCACCAAGCGCATCGCTGCCGAACTCGACGCTCGACGGCCCCTTCGTGACCTCGATGCGTTCGGTGGCCAGCGTCGACAACCGGCCGATATCACGGCTCGCCACGAGCGAGCCGCCCACCGGTTCCCCGTCGATGAGCACCAGCACCCGCGAGTCGTCGAAGCCGCGAATGGAGATCGATGTCTTCGATGGCGGCGAAGGGATTTCCTGCAGTCCCGGCACCTGTCGCAGCACCTGGTTCACGGCAATCGCTGCCGCGGCGGCAATGGCCTGCTGGTCGATGACCGTCACGCTGCGCGGCGACTCACTGGCGCGAATGGTGCGCTGTCCAACCGTGGTGGTGAACACCGGCAACACGGTCGGCAGCGGCTCCAGCGCGATGTCCAACGAGTCCGTCGCGACGACCACGCGCTGCAGCGCGAAGCCCAGCGCGCGCACCGCGATCGTGTCACCGCGCGCGGCAGACAGCGCGAAGCGTCCGTCCTCGTCGGTGCGGGCACGGGCGCCGCTGCGCACGACATGCAACTCGGCCAGCCGGATCGCCGCGCCATCGCCACGACTGGTCACCGTGCCACGCACGACCCGCACCGTGTCCTGGCGGACCGGCGCCGACGCGCGCTGCGCCTGCGCGACCCTGCCGCCGCCGAACGCGACGAGCAGGCCGCCCATCATGCACCACCGGATCCCCCGCATGCCCGCGCGCACCATGGTGGCGGCGTTCAGTATCGTCACCGGATGCGCGCGTACCGGATCGTCGGGAAGGCGCTCGTTCCCGTGTTGCCGTAGTAGTCGGTCATCTGCACCTTGTAGACCTTCAC
>CAZPON010000289.1:0-4643 GCA_964588045.1 uncultured Gemmatimonas sp. | reverse complement strand
GATCTCCTTCGACGCGTCGAAGGCCGCCTCCATGGGCGGCTTGCCCATCTCCATGTGCCGGACGATGTTCTCCAGCATCACGATGGCGTCGTCGACCACGAAACCGACGGCCAGCGTGAGCGCCATCAGCGACAGGTTGTCGAGGCTGAAGTTCAGCGCCCACATCACGCAACAGGTGCCGATCAGCGAGAACGGCAGGGCGAGCGACGGGATGGCCGTCGCGCGCACGTTGCGCAGGAACAGGAAGATCACCATCACGACGAGGAACAGCGTGAGCATCATCGTGAACTTGACGTCGTTCACCGACTCCTCGATCGAATCGGCCTTGTCGTAGATCTTCTCGACGCGAATGCTGGACGGCAGTTGCGGCTTGAGTTGTTCAAGCTCCTCGCGCACACCGTTGGACACTTCCACGGTGTTCACGCCCGGCTGGCGGATGATGGCCAGCGAGATGTTGCCGCGCCCGTTCAACTCGCTCAGGCCGCGCTGGTTCTGCAGGTCGTCGAGCACGTTGCCCAGGTCACCCAGCCGCACCGGCGCGTTGTTGCGATAGGCCACCACGAGCTGCCGGTACTGCTGGGCGTTCTTGAGCTGGCCGCTGGACTGTACGGTGAACGACTGGTTGGGGCCCATCAGCACGCCGCCCGGCAGGTTCGAGTTGCCGGCCTGCACGGCCTGCTGCACTTCGTCGATGCCGATGCCGCGGGCGACGAGCGCGCCGGGATCGAGCTGGATGCGCACGGCATACTTGGCGGAGCCGTACACCTGCACCTGGGCCACACCGGAAACGGTGGAGAGGCGCTGTCCGACGAACGTCTCGACGTACTCGTTCAGCTCCGTCCGTGTCATCTGGTCGGTGCTGAAGCTGTACATCGCGATCGGCGCGTCGGCCGCATTCGCCTTGTTGTACGACGGCGGGTTGATGCCCTGCGGCAACTGGCGCAGCGTCTTGGAGATGGCCGACTGCACGTCGGCCGCCGCCTTGTCGATATCGCGCTCGAGGTTGAACTGCAGCGTGACGTTGGTGCTGCCCTGCGAACTCGACGACGTGATGTTGTCGATGCCCGCGATGGTCGAGAACTGCTGCTCCAGCGGCGTGGCCACCGACGTGGCCATCACTTCCGGACTCGCCCCCGGCAGCGACGCGTTCACCGTGATCGTCGGATAGTCGATCGTCGGCAGGTCGCTCACGGGCAGGCCGCGATACGCGATGATGCCGAAGACGAGAATGCAGATCATGACGAGTGACGTCATGATCGGCCGCTTGATCCAGATGGCACTCATGTTCATGGCGTCTTTCCTCCCGGTGCGGCATTCGGCGCGCCGCCGCCTTGTGAAGCACTGCTGCTGTCTGCCGCGCTACCGGCCTTGGCGTCGGTGCCCGCGCTGCCGCCACGCCCGCCACGTCCCCCGCGTCCGGCCGAAATCGGCGCGATCGTCCGCAGCTCGACCTTGGCACCTTCCGAAAGCCGGTTCTGCCCCTCGACGATCACCTGTTCACCGCCAACCAGGCCGCTGTCGATCTTCACCACGCCGGCCATCTGCCGTCCCACCTTCACGTTGGCACGCACGGCCTGTCCGTTCTCGAACACGAACACGTACGTGCCGCTGGCGGCCGTGACCACGGCTTCGGCGGGCACGGTGACCGCGTTGCTGTCGACCGACAATTCGAGCCCGACCGTCACGAACTGTCCGGGCCACAGGTTGCGCTCCTGGTTCTCGACGCGCGCCTTGAGCAGCACCGATCCCGTCGCGCGATCGACCACGTTGTTGATGAACGACAGCGTGCCCGTCGTGCGGTGCGCGCTGTCACCCACATTCGGGCGCACGCTCACGCTGAGCGGCTTGTCCAGACCCGCACGACTGCGCATCTCGGCGAAGTCGCGCTCGGGCACCGAAAAGCGCACGAGCACCGGACGCAGCTCGTTGATGGTGAGGAGCGGCGGATCGGCTTGCGCGCGCACGAGGTTGCCGGCCTGGATGGCCAGCAAGCCGGTGCGACCGGAAATCGGCGCGCGAATCGTGGTGTTCTCGAGGTCCAGTTGCGCGCGCTGCAGCGCCGCGCGATCGGCGGCAACCGTGGCCGCCATCGCCGTGGCGTCGGCGAACGTCTGGTCGAGCTGCTGCCGGGTGACATAGCCATCCTTCGCCAGTTCGGCGAAACGCGCCGAATCGCTGCGCAAGCGCACCAACTGCGCCTCGTCGCGCGCGAGCGTGCCGCGCACGCGCTCGAGTTCGGCCGTGAACGGGCGCGAATCGATCTGGAACAGCACCTGTCCTTCGCGCACCTCCTCGCCTTCCCGGATCGCGACATTGGTGAGCATGCCCGAGACCAGCGACTGCACGGCGATCGACCGATTGGCTTCGACCTCGCCGTTGGCGACGACGATGTACGGCAGCGGTCCCTTGGTTGCGGTCTTCACCGATACCACCGGCGCCGCGCGTTGGGGGCGCGGCGCATCCTTGCAGGCGTGCAGGGCCACGAGCGATGTCGTCAGCAGCAGGAGCGGCCGGGAAATGGAAATTCGATATGTCGAAGGGCGCGCGTGGCGCAGCCCGAATAGCATGGAATGCATTCGCAGGGGCGAACGTCAGATACGAAAGGCGCGCCGATCCGGTCTTGGATGGCCGGCCGAGGCGCGCCACGGGACGCGTCGAGAGGAGACGCTCGCCAAGATAACGTCCCGGGAGGGAATTGCGTTGCGGAACTGCCGGAGGGGTGAGCCAACTGATAGGGGTGAGCCAACCGAAGGGGTGAGGGGTCAGGGGCGAGCTGGTGAGGGTAGACTTTGCTTTCGGCAGGAGTGCTGCGGACGCAAAGTCTACCCTCGCCAGCTCGCCCCTGACCCCTCACCCCTTCGGTTGGCTCACCCCTTCAGTTGGCTCACCCCTCAAATGCGAATCCGCGCTTGCGGCGGGCTCACCATCACCCCGCCCGACGGGAACCGCCCCATGATCGTGGGCACGGGGGTGGTCCCGCGGAACACGCTGTATCCGCCGTCCCCAATCGTGATCTGCATGCCGCTCGATGGCAATTCGGACTTTTTGACCGTTTTTGCCTCGATGTCGCGATAGCGGCCGTTGCCGTAGACCCGGAGGGTTACTGTCTCGCCCGGCACGACCTTCTGCACCTCGCGCGCGAACCGGTTCACGCGCGCCGACGTCGCCGCCATATCCTCGAAGTCCTCCTTGGGGATCCGCACATCGACGCCGTTCACGGCTGCGATGCGCTCGCCTTCGATCAGCCCGGCCTTGTCCGCCGGCCCGTCTCCAATCACCGACGAAACGAAGAGGCCGAGGGTGTCGCGGTAGTTGCCTGACGCGCCGATGGAGATACCGATCGCGCTCTGCTGGTCGTTCTCGCTGGTCCTGAAGCGCGACGATGCCTGGATGCGGGAACCATCGAGTTCGGCGGCCGACACGGTCTTCACCTTGACCGCGCGCACGGCGGTGCCGGTGCGAACGCGGAGGTCGACTTCGTCACCGGGCTTGGCCCTGGCGAGTGTGCGCTGCAGGCGCCGTTGCGCGATGCCGGCGAGCGCCAGGTCTTCGGCATCGGCCGAGCTGACGCGAAGGTTCACACCGTTGATTTCGGTGATGATATCGCCGCTCTTGATACCAGCCCTTGCTGCCGGTCCGGCGCTGTCGACCTCGTCGATACGCACGCCGGCCGTGTCTGCACGGGACGAGGCACCAAGGGTCACGCCAAGCACGGCGCGGTTCGAGGAGCTGGTCCAGAGGAGCGACATCGCCTGGCCTGCTGTGGGCGCGCTTGGCGGCTTCGGCGGCTTCGTGTCCTGCGCCGACACGGTCGGCAGGGCCAGCAGGGTGGTCGCGACAGCAACGGCGGTACGGGACAGGATGAATCGCATGGTTCGTCTCGGGTTGGAGTGGGACACCAATCCGACACGGGAACGTGCACCATGGGTTTACGTCACCTGCACGGCGACGCAAACCGGCCGGGACGAATGCGCGCGCCTCGTCCCTTCGTCAGCCCACGACGATGTTGAGCAGGCGCTTGGGCACGAAGATCACCTTCTTCACGTCGCCGACCACGAACCGCGCGGTGTTCGTATCGGCAAGCGCCGCGGCAAGCGCCGCATCCTGCGTGACATCGACGGCCACGCGCACCTTGCCGCGCACCTTGCCGTTCACCTGCACCACGAGCTCGACTTCGTCGTCGACGAGCATGGCGGGGTCGAACGCGGGCCAGCGGGATGCGAACACACTGCCGGTGTGCCCCAGCGTCGCCCAGCACTCTTCGGCCAGGTGCGGCGCGAACGGCGCGACGAGTTGCACGAGCGGCAGCAGTTCATCGCGATGCGGTGTGCGTTCACCACGACGCACGTGGTTGATGTACTCCATCATCGCCGCGATCGCCGTGTTGTACGCCAGGCTGGCCGTGTCGTCACCGACTTTCCTGATGGTGCGATGCAGCTGGCGCAGCACGGCGGGGTCGGCCGAACCGGCGGACGTGCAATCGCGCACCGAGGACCAGAGACGGTCGAGGAATCGCCGCACCCCGCTGATGCCCTGGTCGCGGAAGTCGCCGCCCTCCTCGTACGGCCCGAGGAACATGAGGTACATGCGGAACGCGTCGGCGCCCCACTCCTCCATGTACTGGTCGGGGTTGATGACGTTGC
>CAZPON010000288.1:1978-4656 GCA_964588045.1 uncultured Gemmatimonas sp. | reverse complement strand
CCATCGTGGAGGGCGGCCTCGGGTTCACCTTCAAGTGGAACATGGGGTGGATGCACGACACCCTGGACTACTTCAAGACGGACCCCTTCTTCCGCAAGGGCGGTCACGACAAGCTGACGTTCGCGATGATGTACGAGTACAGCGAGCGCTTCGTGAATCCGCTGTCGCACGACGAAGTCGTGCACATGAAGGGCTCGTTGCTGCGCAAGATGCCGGGCGACGAGTGGCAGCGCCTGGCCAACCTGCGCATTCTCATCGGCTATTCGATCATGCGGCCCGGCAAGTCGCTCTTCTTCATGGGCACCGAGCTGGGGCAGTGGAGCGAATGGAACCACGACGTTGGCCTGCCGTGGGAGTTGCAGACGGATCCGCGACGCGGTGCTGGGATCGGCGCGTTCGTTTCGTCGTCGGCCGCACTCTATCGCGAGCAGTCGTCGCTGTGGCGACACGATCACGACCCATCGGGCTTCGCCTGGATCGATGTGGCCGACAAGGAGCAGTCGGTGCTGTCGTTCGCGCGTTTCGATGGCGCCGCGCACGCTGTCGTGGTGATGAACCTCACGCCGGTTCCGCGCGAAGGCTATCGCCTCGGTGCACCGGCCGGTGGCCGTTATCGGCTGGCGTTGAACAGTGATGCGGTGGAGTTCGGCGGTAGCGGCTTCACGGTGCACGCCGACGTCGAGACCAGCGAGGAGCCCTATCACGGCTTTCCGCAGTCGATGATCGTGAACCTGCCGCCGTTGTCGATTCAGGTGCTGCTGCCGGATCCGATGCCGGAGGCGAGGCCCGTGTTCGTGCGCCCACTCGATGCCGAAGTCACGGTCGCGGAGTTGACGGCGTTGACGGCGATCGTGAACGATTCGGTGGCGGTGCAGGCGCCTGAGGCTGATGCGACGCCAAGTGCGCCGGTGCGCAAGCCGCGCAAGACGGTTCGCAAGCCGAAGTCTGACACACCGAAGTCTGACGCACCCAAGTCCGACACACCGAAGGTACCCACGCCCAAGTCCGGCAAGCCCAAGGACGAGGGCAAGAAAGCCAGGAAGGGCAAGAAGCCGAAACCCAAGCCCGACAAACCGTGAAGGCGCGGCTGGTCCTGTTTGGCGTGCTCACGGTTGTCGCAGCCGGGGTTTGTGTCCGACTGGGGATCTGGCAGTTGCATCGTCTCGACGAACGCCGCGCGAAGAACGCGTTGGTGCTCGAACGCGGTACGGCGGCGCCACTGGCCATGGATGCGCTGCACGGACAGGATACGGCCGCCACGCACTGGCGACGCGTCACCGTTCGTGGTGTGGCCGACTACGACGCGGAGATGGTGCAGACCTCGCGCTCGCAGTCGGGTGTGCCCGGCGTGTATGTGCTCACACCCGTGCGTCCGCTCGATGCCGGGTGGGGTGATACCGCGCTGCTCGTGCTTCGCGGATATCTCTACTCACCCGACGCGCGTACCGTCGATTTGGCGCGCGCGCGTGAGGGCGACACCCTCACCATCGAGGCGCTGGTGACCGTGTTTCCTCCGCCGGTGCCCGGCGGTGTGCGATCACCAACGACCCCTCGCGCGATCCGGTTGCTCGACCGCGACACGTTGCAGGCCATGATGGGCCGGCCCCTCGCGCCGGTGGTCCTGCTCGCGCTCGGCGATACCGTCACGCATGACGTCACCCTCGTGACCCGCGTTCCGCCCCCGTCGCAAAGCGAAGGGCCGCACAAGTCCTACGCCTTGCAGTGGTTCGGCTTCGCCACGGTGTTCGTGGTGGGCTTCATCGCCTTCGCCAGGACGCATTCGGGGAAGCGCCCGGAATAGTGTGGCGGCCGAGCCGGACGCCTCGCGCTATCGCCCGATGCTCGTGTACTGAAATCCGGCGGCGGCGGCGTCTTCAGGACGGTACACATTGCGCAGGTCCACCAGCACCTTCGCGCGCATGACCTGGCCGAGCTGACCGAAATCCAGCGCGCGGAACTCGTTCCACTCCGTGATGAGCACCAGCACGTCGGCGTCGGTGGCGGCGTCGTACGCGCTGGTGCACCAGTGCACGCCGGGAAGCAGCGGCGTCGCTTCCTTCATCGCGGCCGGGTCATAGGCGCGCACGGTTGCACCGGCGTCCTGCAGCGCCGGCACGATCGCCATGCTGGGCGCTTCGCGCATATCGTCGGTGTTGGGCTTGAACGCCACTCCCAATACGGCCACGGTCTTGCCGCGAACACTGCCGCCGCACGCCTGCATGACACGCGAGGCCATGGCGCCCTTGCGCGTGTCATTCACCTGCACGACGGTTTCCACCAGGCGCGCCGGCGCGCCGTATTCCTGTGCCGTGCGCACGAGTGCGACGGTGTCCTTGGGAAAGCACGAGCCGCCGTAGCCGGGTCCTGCGTGGAGGAACTTCTTCCCGATGCGGCCGTCGAGTCCCATGCCGCGCGCGACATCCTGCACGTTCGCGCCCACGCGCTCGCACAGGTCTGCCATCTCGTTGATGAAGGTGATCTTGGTGGCGAGGAACGCGTTGGCGGCGTACTTCGTGAGCTCCGCCGTTTCGAGGTTTGTCATCACGACCGGCGTTTCCAGCAGGTACAGCGGCCGGTACAGCGCCTGCATCACGGTGCGCGCGCGCTCGGATTCGGCGCCAATTACGACGCGATCGGGGCGCATGAAATCCCCGATGGCCGACCCTTCGCGCAGGAAC
>CAZPON010000288.1:922-1968 GCA_964588045.1 uncultured Gemmatimonas sp. | reverse complement strand
GGACGTGACATCGAAGTCGGCGCCGGGATTCGTGGTGCGAATGATCTCCGCGACACGCCGTCCGGTTCCCACCGGTACCGTGCTTTTCGTGACGACCACGGTGTACCCGGTCAGCGCCTTTGCAATCTCCGCTGCAGCCGCTTCGACGTAGCGCAAGTCGGCATGGCCGTCCCCACGCCGCGAGGGCGTGCCAACGGCGATGAACACCGCGTCGGCGTTGGCCACCGCGTCGGCCAGGTTGGTCGTGAACGAAAGTCGTCCCGATTCGAGGCCCTTGGCGACGAGGTCGTCGAGGCCCGGCTCGTAGATCGGGATCTCGCCGCGACGCAAGCGTTCGACCTTGCCCGCATCGACGTCCACGCACACGACCGACGGACCGAACTCCGCGAAACAGGCGCCGGACACGAGTCCCACGTAGCCGGTGCCGATCATCGCAATATTCATGACATCCTCAATCGCCGATGTTGTAGTAGTCGCGATACCACGCGACGAATCGCTGCACGCCCGTCTCGATCGGCGTCTTTGGCGCGAAGCCCACGTCCTGCACCAGCGCCTCGACATCGGCGTAGGTGGCGGGCACGTCGCCAGGCTGGATGGGCAGCATGCGCTTCTCGGCCACACGCCCCAGCGACTGTTCGAGCGTCACAATGAGGTGCATCAGCTCGACCGGATTGTTGTTGCCGATGTTGTACAGCCGATACGGCGCCTTGCTCGTGGCCGGGTCGGGCGCATCCGAATTCCAGGCCGGATCCGGTTGCGCCGTATGGTCACTGGTGCGGATGACGCCTTCGACGATATCGTCGATGTACGTGAAATCGCGCTGCATCCTGCCGTGGTTGAACACGTCGATGGGCTTGCCCTCGAGAATCGCCTTCGTGAACAGGAACAGCGCCATGTCCGGGCGTCCCCACGGGCCGTACACCGTGAAAAAACGCAATCCCGTGGTCGGCAGCCCGTACAGGTGGCTGTAGGTGTGCGCCATCAGCTCGTTGGCCTTCTTCGTGGCCGCGTACAGCGAAACCGGATGATCGACGTTCTGGTGCACC
>CAZPON010000288.1:0-912 GCA_964588045.1 uncultured Gemmatimonas sp. | reverse complement strand
CGGCGGCGACGCGTACGTCAGGTGCTGCACGCCGGGATGCCGGCAGCCCTCGAGGATATGCAGGAAGCCAACCAGGTTGCTGTCGATGTACGCGTGCGGATGGGTGAGCGAATACCGCACGCCGGCCTGTGCCGCGAGGTGGATGACGCGGTCGAAACGCGACTCGCGAAAGAGCCGCTCCACGCCCTCCCGGTCACCCAGCTCCATGCGCATCATGCGGAATCCGGCATGCGCCGCAAGGCGCTGCAGGCGCGATTCCTTGAGCGTCGGGTCGTAGTAGTCGTTGACATTGTCCAGACCAACGACTTCATCCCCCCGCGCGAGCAGTCGTTCGCTGGTGTGATAGCCGATGAACCCGGCTGCGCCGGTGACCAGAATCTTCGCCATGCGGATCCTCAGGGAGTGGGGTGATCGGGACGATCACCCTCGTGCACAGGAGACGAATGTAACCGGCCCAACGCCACCGGGAATCACAACAGCGTGCCGCGCAAGAGCCAGTAGGCGATGCCGAAGTAGATGCTGATCCCCGACACGTCCACCAAGGTGGCCACGAACGGCGCCGACGCACTGGCGGGGTCGAACCCGAGCCGCTTGAGCAGGAAGGGCAGCATCGAGCCGGTGACCGATCCGATGGTCACGATGCCCAGCAGTGTCACGCCGACCGTGAGTGCAATCAGGAACGAGTGCGGGCCGTAGTCGTAGAGCCCCATCGCATTCCAGATGACGATGCGCACGAAGGCCAGTGACCCCAGCAGCAGGCCCAGGATGAGACCTGCCGGGATCTCACGCAGCACCACGCGCCACCAGTCGCGCAGCCGCACTTCACCCAGCGCCATGGCGCGGATGATCAGCGACGTGGCCTGCGAGCCGGAGTTGCCGCCGGAGCTCATGACCAGCGGAATGAACTGCGAC
>CAZPON010000287.1:0-4704 GCA_964588045.1 uncultured Gemmatimonas sp. | reverse complement strand
AGTTCCTTGACCAGCGAGGCTTCGGAGTAACGCGGCGGCGGCTCGGTGAAGTGCTGCGTGGGCGTGATGGCCTTCACCGGCACCTTTTCGTCGAGTTCGAGGAACGGCAACGCCTGCTCGTCCTCGAGTGCCTTGTGGTCGCCTTCCTCGCGCGATTCCCGGTACAGCTTGAGGAAACCGTCGAACTTGATGACGCTGCCCGTGGCGCGGAACAGGTACTGATGTCCGCTCGTGGCGATTTCGAAATCGACGGTGGTGGTGTCGAACACGGCCGGCGACATCTGCGACGCCATGAAGCGCTTCCAGATCAGTTCATAGAGCTTGAACTGGTCGGCCGTGAGTTTCTTCGCGAGGCGCTCGTCGGGACGACGCGCGGGGTCCGTGGGACGCACCCCTTCGTGCGCGTCCTGCTGGTTGGCCTTGGCGCTGGGATAGAGTTGTGGTGCCGATGCGAGATACGCGTCGCCATGCTCGCTGCGCAGCCAGTCGCGCGCGGCACCGGCGGCTGTTTCGGACACGCGTGACGAATCGGTACGCATGTACGTGATGAGACCCACCGGGCCTTCGTCACCGCCGACATCGATGCCTTCGTACAGGTCCTGCGCGAGGCGCATGGTGCGCTTGGAGCCGAAGCCAAGTTTCTTGGCGGCTTCCTGCTGCAGCGTGGACGTGGTGAACGGCGCCGCCGGGTTCTTGCGCCGTTCGCGGCGCTTGACTTCGGTGACGGTGAATTCCTTGCGGCCCTTGAGATGCGCCAGCACGCGATCGGCGTCGGCGCCGGTGGGCAGCTCGGGCTTCTTGCCGTCGATCTGATGCAGCTTGGCCACGAACTGCTGTGCACCCTTCTGCAGGTCGGCAGCAATCGTCCAATACTCCACGGGCTTGAACGCGCGGATCTCACGCTCACGTTCGACGATGATGCGCAACGCAACCGTTTGCACACGACCGGCCGAGAGACCCTTCTTCACCGTCTTCCACAGGACGGGGCTGGCCTTATAGCCGACGAGACGATCGAGCACGCGACGCGCCTGCTGCGCCTCGACCTTCTTCGTGTCGATGTCCATTGGACTGGCCATGGACTCCTTCACCTTGTCCTTGGTGATCTCGTGGAACATCACGCGACGAATCGGCGCCGTGACGGCGTGCCGCTTGGGTTGCGTGAGGTACTGCTCCACATGCCAGCCAATCGCCTCACCCTCGCGATCAGGGTCGGTCGCGATGAAGACTTCGCGCGCGCCCCTGGCGATGGTCTTGATGTCGGTGAGGATGTCTTCCTTGCCCTCGATGGTCACGTAGTCGGGCGCGAAACCGTTGTCGATATCGATGCCCAGCTTCTTGGCCGGCAGGTCGCGCACGTGTCCCACGGTGGCGCGCACGGTGTACCCGCGACCGAGGTACTTGCCGATGTTGCGGGCCTTGGTGGGCGACTCGACGACAACGAGCGTCGTGCCCCCGGCCGGTGGCGGCCCTTCCTGGCTTTCCTGCTCAGCGATCATTGCGCGTGAACGGGCGCGCGTGCTCGCCGACTTACTTGCCGACTTGCGCGCCGCTGTCTTCGCGGACGTCTTCACGGCCGCCTTGGCCGTGGTCTTCCTGGCGGTCTTTGCAGCCGGTGACGCGGTCTTCGCGGAAGAGCCGGCGGCTGACGCCTTTTTCACGGCCTTCTTTGCGACCTTCTTCGCCACCTTCCTTGCAGGCGCCCGGGTCTTGCCACTGCTCGAAACCTTCTTGGTTGTCATCAGTTCTCAGTGTACTTGCGTTCGTTCGCTTCCCGCCGTGGTATCGTCGAAGCCACCCTCTTCCGCGAGGGCCCGGATTTCCGGGAGCCCGATTCGGCCATCCACGTGCGTCAGCGCACGTTCCACCAGTTGTTCAAAGTCATGAAGGTTGACGGCACCGGAGCCACCCAGCATCACCAGGTATCCCCACGCTTCGGCCGTAAACCTGCCGCGCTCATGAGGTCCCTGTACCCGCAGGGGCGCCTGA
Source organism: uncultured Gemmatimonas sp. (assembly GCA_964588045.1). Taxonomy (GTDB): domain Bacteria; phylum Gemmatimonadota; class Gemmatimonadetes; order Gemmatimonadales; family Gemmatimonadaceae; genus Gemmatimonas. The sequence goes on along the minus strand of CAZPON010000287.1, from coordinate 2,718 downwards.
CGCGCCAACACCGTGCCATCCCACAAGGGCACCGTGTCAGTATCGCTATAAAGAAGGGAAAGAATCTCACCGATTTGCCGCCGGTCGTACCCCTGTGACGACAGGTACGCCTCAACCTCTACCACATCGGTATCGGCCGCGAATCGCTCGCGGAGATCTTCCACCACCGGCGTCCAACGATCGTTCATTGCCTAACCTAGTCCCGGGGGCAAGTGGCGAGCAAGCGCGACGATGTTGTCTACAACCTGTTGAGAATCAACAACTTCCACATCAAGCTCCAGATCCGCCTGGGAATACAGATGAGCTCGCTTGGCCCATAAACCCTGCATGACGGCCTGCGGATCGTCGCTCCGGAGCAGCGGTCTGACGACCCGGGCCCGCGTCAGGCGACGGACGGCGGCCTCCGGCGAAATCCTGAGGTGAATGATACGCCCGGGGGGACGCACCAGCGCCACAACCTCCGGATTGGTGATCCATCCGCCGCCAGGCGCCAGCACCATCGGAGGCGCCGCCGCCAGTTCGCGCGTCAGGGCGACCTCCCGGGCCCGGAACGCCGCTTCGCCCTCCTCCACGAACAAGCGGGCGACGGTCTTGCCGGTCCGCCGCTCGATCTCCACATCGAAGTCGAGAAACGGGCGACCCATGGTCTTCGCCAGCAAGCGCCCGATCGTCGACTTCCCCGCTCCCGGCAGGCCGACCAGCACGAGGTGCCCGTCATTCGGAAGGGAATCCGACGCCTCGGGAGGTTGCGACGCGACGTCGCTCACCGGGTGGTCACCCCAGCCGCTCGTCAAGCCGAGCGAGGTAGCCGTCCAGGTTGCGGCGCACTTCGCCCAGCGAATCGCCGCCCACCTTCTCGAGGAGCGCATCCGCCAACACGAATGCGGCCATCGCTTCAGCGATGACGCCCATCGCGGGCACGGCCGTCACATCACTGCGTTCGGCCACCGCCGCTGCCGCCTGACCGGTGGCGATGTCGACGGTGCCAAGGGGACGCATGAGCGTGGCAATCGGCTTCATGGCCACGCGCACCACCAACTCCTCGCCGGTGGACATGCCGCCCTCCGTGCCGCCAGCGCGATTGGTGCGGCGTCGCACGTGGCCGGCCCGCGTGCGACCGGGCGCGGCCTCGATCTCGTCGTGCACCTGGGCACCGGTACGTCGCGCCGTTTCGAAGCCCAGCCCGATCTCCACGCCTTTCACGGCGGGAATCGACAGCATCGCCTGCCCGAGCCGTCCGTCGAGCCGCCGATCCCACGACACGTGGGAGCCGAGTCCCACGGGCAAGCCGGTGACGACGACTTCGCAGATACCGCCCAGCGTGTTGCCTTCGCGCTTGGCGGCGTCGATGCGCGCAATCATTGCCTGTTCGGCCGCCGGATCGAGCGTGCGGAGCACGGACGCGTCGGCCGCGGCGTTGAGGTCGTCCGGCAGCTCGTCGGGCCGGGCGGCATCGACGCCGCCCAGGTGCACGAGATGCGAGCCGATACGCACGCCGACTGCGTGCAGCAATACCCGGCAGACGGCGCCCGCCGCCACGCGCGCGGTGGTTTCGCGCGCGGACGCGCGCTCGAGGATGTCACGCGCGTCACTGCGATCGTACTTGAGGATGCCCGTGAGATCGGCGTGACCCGGACGGACGCGTGTGACGTGACGCTTGCGCGGCCCGTCGGCGTCACTGTCGCGCGGCGCAGGATCCATGATCTCGACCCAGTTCTTCCAGTCGCTGTTGCGAATGAGCATCGCGACTGGCGAGCCGAGTGTCTCGCCCCCGCGGACGCCTGAGAGGAACTCGATGCGATCGGTCTCGATCTGCATGCGTCGGCCGCGACCGTAGCCTTGCTGGCGACGCGCGAGTTCCACGTCGACATCGGAGGCGAGCAACGGCACACCGGCGGGCATGCCTTCGAGAATGGACACCAGAGCGGGGCCGTGCGATTCGCCGGCGGTGGTGAAGCGGAGCATGTGACAACGTATGCGCGGCGCCCGCAAAACGCACCGGCGAACTGTAGAGGTGTGAGCCAACCGATGGGTTGAGCCAACCGAAGGGGTGAGGGGTGGGGAGCGAGCCAGCGAGGGTTGACTGTGCTTTCGGCAAGATCGTTGCCGGCGTACAGTCAACCCTCGTTGGCTCGCTCCTGACCCCTCAACCCTTCGGTTGGCTCAACCCTTCCGTTGTCTCACCCCTCTGCAGTTCCGCCGCTGCTACTGACACGTCGTCGTGAAATTGTCCGGCAGCGCCACCAGCGTCACACCGCGAACGGTGGCTCCGATGAGCACGATCTGGCCGTTCGGGCGAATCGATGCGCGCACCGGCCCGATGATCGGATCGCGGATGGGCACCGACGCCACCTTCTGGAAGCAGTACGTGTCGAAGATATCGATGACCGGCTCGCTCGAGGCCACGAAGGCCAGGCGCGTGCGCAGCGGCTCCGAGTTGAATCCGCGGTTGAGCGGATGGAAGTCGAGTCCGCCGCCACTGGACCGCGATTGCAGGATGCCCTGCAGGCGCAGCGTGCGATCGAAGATGTACGTGGAGTCGCCCTTCAAGGCGTTCAGCTCGCCATCGAAGTTGATACCGACGCCCTGGACGCGGGCGAAGGCGTTGGCGATGAAGTCGGAGACGTCGACCGGACGGGAGACACCACGATCGATGACCGGCAACGGCGGGGTCATGTCGAAGCCCATCGTCGCGTCATAGGTCAGGGCGCGACTGCC
>CAZPON010000286.1:0-4705 GCA_964588045.1 uncultured Gemmatimonas sp. | reverse complement strand
GTGCACGCCGCGCGTGTGCCGGATGTACAACAGGCAGTCCTGCACAACGGTGAGCATGCCAAGTCCCAGCAGGTCGATCTTCACCAGCCCGGTGGGATCGAGATCGTCCTTCTCCCACTGCACCACCGTGCGGCCGGGCATCGACGCCGGTTCGACAGGGACGATGGAGCCGAGCGGCTCCTCGGTGAGGATCATGCCACCGACATGGATGGAACGGTGTCGCGGCAACTGGTGCAGCCCTTCGACGACATCGGCGAGCACCTTCACGCGCACGTCGTCAGGGTCGAGACCGGCGCGCGTCAGCAGTTCGCGGCCGGTCGCGCCGTCGCTCGATGTCGTTGTGCGACTGCGGTGCTTGTGCTGTTCGTGCCCGGCGGCGTCCATGGCGATCTTGCGTTCGGCCTGGAGGTCCACATGCTGCTGCCATGTGGCGTCGCGATCACTGATCTCTTTCGCGCGCGGACGAACGGATTGAACCGCAGAGGTCGCAGCGTGCGCAGAGGGTTTCTGTGCGGAGGCGACCTTCCGTGCGTCAGCGCGGACTACGCGCGACTGTGTGGTGGCTTCGGTGCCGCCGACCATGAACCCACCGATTCGATCAGCCGCCGATGATTCTGTCTCTGTGATTGTCGTTGTCACCGTCTTTCCTTCTCCCGTCTTTCCTTCTCCCATCTCAATTCGCAGTGCCCCTGCCGTCGTCTTCGCACTGAATCGATCACTCAACGTGCTCAACAGGTCGGCCTGCTCCACCGAGAACCCCAGCACGCGCGCCGCGTCACGCACTGCACTGCGTCCGCGCCACGTGATCTGCTCGCACACCATGGCGGCGTGTTCGCGGCCATAGCGCTCGTACACGTACTGCAGCACGCGCTCGCGATCGCGGTGCGCGAAGTCGATGTCGATGTCGGGCGCTTCCTGTCGCTCCTCGGTGAGGAAGCGCTCGAACAGCAACTCCATGCGGATCGGATCGACGGCCGTGATGCCGAGGCAGAAGCACACGGCCGAGTTGGCGGCGGAACCGCGTCCCTGGCAGAGGATGCCCTCGCGGCGCGAGAAACGGACGATGTCCCAGACGATGAGGAAGAAGCCCGCCATCCTCAGCTTGGCGATCATGCGCAATTCGTGCGACAGTTGCGCGCGTTGTTTCGCGCCGTACCCCTTGCCCCAACGCTCATTGGCGCCCTGGTCGACGAGCCGCGCAAGGTACTCGTCGGCCGAGATGCCGCGTGGCAGCGGGAACGCCGGCATGGACGGCTTGAGCTGTTCCAGCCGGAAGGTGCATCGCTCGGCAACCGCGAGCGTGGCGCGCACACCGTCCTCACCGCCACTCCAGCGCTTCAGGATGAGCGCCGGCGCCTTGAGCGTCCACTCGGCATTGGGACGCAATCGTGCGCCCATTTCGTCGAGCGTGCGCTCATGCCGCAGCGCGCTGAGCACGTCATGAATGATGCGCGCTTCCGGTCGCGCATAGTGCACGTTGTTGGTGACCACCCACGGCACGCCGAGTCGCGCGGCGAGCGGACGCAGGCGTCGCACCAGTACGCGCTCTTCAGGGAGGCGATGGTCCCAGCATTCAATCGCGAGATGCTCGCCAAACACGTCGCGCAACTGTGTGGCGGCGTTCCACGCCGCATCGTCGCGTCCTTCGGCGAGGAGTTGCGGAATCCAGCCGCGCGGACAGCCGCTGAGGGCGAACACACCGTGCGCATGCTGCGCAACGAGTTCCCACGGTACGTGCGGTGAACCGCGATCGGTGTGCATGCGGGCGTGCGTGACCAGTGACGCGATGTTGCGATAGCCATCGCGCGACTCGGCCAGCAGCACGAGGTGCGTGGTGCGCGTGCCGTACGTCTTGAACTCGTCGGGCACGCGCACGGTGAGTTCGACGCCGAGGATGCCGCCGATGCCCACGGCTTCACACGCCGTGCCGAAGCGCACGACGCCACCCATCTCGTCATGATCCGTGATGGCCAGCGCCGGATAGCCCAGCTCGGCGGCTCGCTCCGCGAGGGTTTCGGGGAGCGAGGCCCCATCGAGGAGCGAGAGCGCGGAATGGCAGTGCAGTTCCGCGTAAATCGGGGCAGGGCGAGGCATTGCGCAGGGCGAGAATGTGCCCGAATATATACCGAAGACAGTTTGGACAGCAACCCACTTCCCTCGGCCTGCGCGCCGAGCTTATACTCGGCTTATGACACACGTTCCCGGCATGGTTCCGTTGACCGTCGAGGAGTACCTCCGGCTCGAAGAGCAGGCGGACGTTCGTCATGAGTATGTGGCGGGCGCGGTGTACGCGATGTCGGGCGCGACGCTTCGGCACAACCTGCTCCTCCTCAACATCGCAAGGTGCCTTCACGCGCCCGCCGCCGCTGCGGGGTGCAACGTCTTCGTGAATGACGTGAAAGTGCGCACCGCCGATGACGCGTTCTACTATCCCGACGTGGTGGTCGCGTGCGGCGTACTCGATGACCAGGCCGTGTACCTGCGCGAGCCGTGCCTCATCGTCGAAGTCACGTCGAAGAGCACGCGTCGCACCGATCGACACGAGAAGTTGCAGGCGTACTGCGCCATGCCGTCGGTGCGCGCGTATCTCATCGTGGACCAGCGACGCCGATGGGTCGAAGCGCATGTGCGTGGCACCGATGGCGTGTGGGTGCGCACGGAGCTGAGCGGCGACGATACGCTGGCGCTGCCCTGTCCAGCCACCACCCTTGCGCTGCGCGAGGTCTACGAGGGTGTGTCGCTGCCTGTGGTGAGCGAGCCGGAACCCTGGGACTACGACGCCTGATCGGTGGCCCTTGGGCCATCTTCTCGATCGCACGCATTATCATAGCCGATGTGCAGGCACGGCTCATGGCGCTGTCCCGGTTGCTCGAACTGTGCAGCGCGTCTCAATCGTACCACCCCTGCACGAACCACCGCATCGGCGCCGTAGTGGGGGTCACCGCCGACTCGCCATACACCAGCAGTTCCCCCTCGCCCTCGGCGTCGCACCGCCAGTAGTCGCGCGCGAAGGCATCGGCACGCCACCAGTCGCCGCTCAATCGCTCAGGGCCATCGGCATGCGCGATCGACAACCGCCGGCCACGCCACCAGACGGCCGCCGGCACGCCGCGCGGCGCTTCGACATCCACGACTTCGGGTGCATCGAGCAATCGCAATACGGCCGGGGCGATGCTCGCGGGCTCATTGTCGGTGCCATCACGCGGCACCGCCGGCACCGGCGCCGAGGCCTGTGTCACGGCGTCGGCACCAACCCACTGCGCCATGGCCTCGGGCTTGTGCGCATCACCGGCCACGGCACGCACCACGACATCGCCCGCGTTGTCCGGATCGAGCGCGGCGCGCAACCGCGCGAACACCGCCTCGGCGTTCATGGCTGCATCGCGCCACGAGGGAATGAGCAGGTCGCCTTGGTCGGCGGCGAGTGGCGCCGTGGCCGGAATGCCGACGGTGATGCCGATGATCGGCGCGGGAATCACCCACCGTTCGAGCAGCGCGCGACATTGATCGAACAGCGGCTCGACGCGCGCCAGCGGTCGCGCGGGACGCACCTCGCGCGTGATGCTGCGCTGCGGGATGCCGAGGAGCGAAGACGCCGACACGGTTTCAGCGGGGCCATCGCTGCCTACGTCCTCGAGCGGCCACTGCCGACCGGCATCGAGGATGAGCGTGATCGACACGGCTGCGGCCGAGCGTCCGTCTTCGACGAGTTCACGCACCAACCGTTCGAGTTGCGCGCGCAACACGAACAACACCGGCGTCGTGCTCTCCACCGCAGCCGGCAGTTCGACACTCGTGCTGCGCGTGGCATCCACGCGCACAAGACCCGGACGACGCGCGTCGTCGCCATGCGCGAGTCGCCACGCGGTGAGTCCTTCGGCGCCCCAGCGTCGCTCGATGTCACCGGGCGCGAGTGACGCGAACGCACCGATGGTGCGCAGCCCCAGCGACTGCAGGGCCTCGCGCAGATCTTCGTCCATCGGAATGAGCCCCAGCGGCGCCGGCGCGAGATATGTCGCGCACTGTCCGTGGGGAATGCAGGTGATGCCATCGGGCATCGACAACGGATCACGCTCACGCACGGCGCGCGTGCGCGCATGCGGCGCCCAAGTGGCCGCGCGCGCTGCCACGCATGAATCGGCGATGGCCACGCGCGCATCCGGATGCCAATGCTGCGCAATGGACAGCAACGTGCGGGCGAGCGCGTCCTCGCCGCCGAGCGCGTTGAATCCTGTCGCGCCGATCCACCACATGCCCGGCGCGCCCTGCACGGGCGTGACCTGCGGACTCGCTGCCAGGAACGCCGTCGTTGCCGCCAGCACTGCATCGGCAATGGCGTGATCGTCCCACGTGCGAATCTCGAGCGCGGCACATCGAGCTTGTGCCGCAGTGAGCGTCATCCCTGCGCGGACGCCCGCCCGTCCTGCAGCAAGCGACACCACACGCAAGCTCTTGTCATCGGCGAGCGCCCTCGGCAACGCGTCCCAGTGCGGCGGAGGTGGCGGGGTACGTCGTGCCGTGACGACTGTCGTGTCGCGTGTCGTGTCGCGTGTCGTGTCGCGTGTCGCGGCCGAGTCGCGGCGCACCGTGGCGTGGACTGCCTTGCTCGCCCGACTGTCCGATCGCCGCACCGACCCGTTCCCGAGCGCGTTCGCGTCGGCTGGGTTTTCCGAATGACGACTCGGCGGCGCGACGTCGTCCCTTG
>CAZPON010000285.1:2937-4715 GCA_964588045.1 uncultured Gemmatimonas sp. | reverse complement strand
AGTATCACGGCCGTTCCATCCGCCGCCTTCGCTTCGGCGACATCCGGATCGAACACCGCGATCCCGCTTGCTGCACCGGGGCTTGCGGGCAAGCCAACACATAGCGGTGTCGCACGAACTTTCGGATCGATAATCGGATGGAGGAGCTGATCGAGCTGTGCTGCAGGTACGCGACGAACAGCTTCGTTTTTTTCGATTAGTCCTTCATGTACCATATCCCGAGCAATTCGAACAGCCGCAGCGGCGGTACGTTTTCCATTCCGGGTTTGCAGCAAGTATAGTTTTCCGCGCTCGACGGTAAACTCAATGTCTTGCATGTCCCGGTAGTGCTCTTCGAGACGAGCTTGCGTTTCGAGGAGTTGTACGTACGAACTCGGGAGCCGGCTTTCCATCTCGTCGATATGCATCGGAGTGCGGATGCCGGCGACAACGTCTTCACCTTGTGCATTCACAAGGAATTCGCCGTAAAACCGTCGCTCGCCGGTGGATGGGTCGCGCGTGAAGGCGACGCCGGTGCCCGAGTCGTCGCCCATGTTGCCGAACACCATCGCCATGACGCTCACGGCGGTGCCCAGCGTGTGCGGAATGCCATTCACCTTGCGATAGTCGACCGCCTTCTTGAGCGTCCACGAACGCCACACGGCCTCGATGGCGCCCCACAGCTGGTCGCGCGGGTCCATCGGGAAGTCGCGACCGGTGCTCACACGGATCACCTGCTTGTACTCACTCACGAGCGCGCGCAACGCGTCGGCGTTCAACTCCGAGTCACTCGTGACGCCGCTCATCATGCGCTTGGCGGCCAGCAACTGCTCGAAGCGGGCGCTCGGCACCTCGAGGACCACGTCGGCGTACATCTGCAGGAACCGGCGATACGAATCGAGGGCAAAGCGCGGATTGTTGCTCGCCGCCGCCAGCCCTTCGACCGTTTCGTCGTTGAGGCCGAGGTTGAGGATCGTTTCCATCATCCCTGGCATCGATATCGCTGCACCGGAGCGCACGGAAACCAGCAACGGGTTGGTGGCGTCGCCGAACGTCCGGCCGCTGGCCTCCTCGAGCTGGCTCAGCGCCGCGGTCACATCCGCGCGCAGGCTGTCGGGGATATGCTGTCGATCGAGATAGTCGACGCACAGTGCGGCGGAAATGACGAACCCTGGCGGCACGGGCACACCGAGGTTCGTCATCTCGGCCAGGTTGGCGCCCTTTCCACCAAGGACGGCCTTCATGTCGCGGGTGCCGTCGGACTTGCCGTTGCCGAAGAAATAGACGGCTCTCGTCACGTGCGACTCTCCCTGGTGGTGGGTCAGGCAACTCCGGCAGGGATGCCGGCGGCACCTCCCGCTCGCAACACGTCCGGCTCGTTCGGAATGGCGGTCGGATAGCGCCCGGAGAAACAGGCATGACAATAACCGTCCGGTCCGGTCGGCATCGCGGCCAGCATGCCCTCGAGCGACAAGTACCCCAATGTGTCCACTCCCAGATGACGCACGAGTTCATCGTGGGTCATCTGGGCCGCGATCAGCTCTTCGCGCCGGGGGGTGTCGATGCCGTAGTAACACGGGCTGATGATGGGCGGGCTGCTCACGCGCATGTGCACTTCGCGCGCACCGGCTGCGCGCACGAGCGACACGAGCCCGCGCGTGGTGGTGCCGCGCACGATCGAATCATCCACCATGACCACGCGCTTGCCATCGAGCAGCTCACGCACCGGATTGTACTTCACCTTCACCTTCGCGTCGCGACCGGCCTGCGTGGGCTGGATGAACGTGCGGCCCACGTAG
>CAZPON010000285.1:0-2927 GCA_964588045.1 uncultured Gemmatimonas sp. | reverse complement strand
ACGTAGTGATTGCGGATCAGTGCAAACTCGTACGGGATGCCGGACTGCTCGCTGTATCCGAGCGCCGCCGAGTTCGAGGAATCGGGCACCGCGAACACGAGGTCGGCACCCGGTGCCGGGCACTCGCGGGCCAACTGCCGGCCCAACGCGCGACGCGAATGATCGACCGAGCCGCCGAACACCTTGCTGTCGGGCCGGGCAAAGTACACATGCTCGAACACGCAGCGATGAATGGGCGCCGACGGGCGCCCCTGCACGGAACGAATGCCCTGCGCATCGACGGCAACGATCTCCCCGGGCAGCACCTCGCGCTCGAGCGTCGCGCCCACGATATCGAGGGCGCAGGTTTCCGAGGCGAACACATAGCCGTCGCCCAGCTTGCCGATGACGAGCGGGCGCCAGCCGTGCGGGTCACGTGCCGCAATCACGGTGTCATCGAGGATGATCAGCAGGCAGTACGCGCCTTCGACGCCGGCGAGCGCCTCGGCCACACGCGCCTCGGGTGTGCTGCCATGCGCGCGCGCGATGCGATGCACGATGACTTCCGAGTCCATCGTCGACGCAAAGATGGAACCTTCGTCCTCGAGTTCGCGGCGCAGTTCGATGGCGTTGGTGAGATTGCCGTTGTGCGCCAGCGCGATATGGCTGCGCCGCACACGCGCGAGGATGGGCTGGGCGTTCTCGATGGCCGATGCGCCGGCCGTGCTGTAGCGCGTGTGGCCAATGGCAACCGGCCCCTGCAGCTCCAGCATTTCGGCCTCCTCGAATCCTTCCGACACGAGTCCCATCGCGCGGCTGATGCGCGCACGACCCGCGTCATCGACGGCAACGATGCCGGCCGATTCCTGTCCGCGGTGCTGCAACGAATACAGCCCCAGCTGGGTCAGCGAAGCCGCATCGTCATGGCCGTACACGCCGAAGATCCCACACATGCTATGACTCCAGGTCAGTCGGTAAGCGGCGGGTGGGAGGCGGCCACCGCGTGCTCCGCGGGGGTTTCGCCGTCCATCGCCGTCGGGATCGCTTCATGAAACGCTCGCGCAAGCCAGTCGATCGGCGCCGAGAACGTATCGTCGGACAACTTGAACCGTGCACCGGCCGAGGCCGCGGTCACGCGTCCGATCACGCGCGCCGGCACACCATGCCGGGCGGCGATATCGACGACACGCGACGCAGCCGACGTGGAGATCACCACGCGGCCATGTGCCTCGCCGAACAGCACCGCGCGATGCGGCAGCGCGGCCCACGGCGAGAGGTCGACGGTGAAGCCCAGCATGCGATCACGATCGACCATCGCGCACTCGGCCAGGGCCACCGCGAGCCCACCGTCACTGCAGTCGTGCGCCGAGCGCACGGCGCCCGACGTGATGGATTCCAGCACTGCGTCGATGAGATGGCCCTCGCTGACCGGATCGCATACGGGCGGCTCACCGATGGTGAGGCCGTGAATCGCAAGCAGGTACTCGCTTCCGCCAAGCTCCGCCGTGGGTTCGCCAAGCAGTACGATATCGTCACCTGCCGACTGGAACGTCGAAGCGGTCACGTGCGCAAGCGACTCGATGACACCCACCATGCCGATGGTGGGCGTCGGGTGAATGGCGCCCTGCGGATTCTCGTTGTAGAGCGAAACGTTACCGCCGGTGACTGGTGTCTGCAGTGCAGTACACGCTTCACCCATGCCGGCGATTGCCTCGCTGAGCTGGTAATACACCTCGGGCTTCTTCGGGTTGCCGAAGTTGAGGTTGTTGGTGATGGCGCGGGGACGTGCCCCGGTGCACGCGACATTGCGGGCCGCCTCACACACCGCGGCGCGGCCGCCATTGCGCGGCGACAGGGCCACGTGGCGTCCATTGCCATCGATGCACAGGGCGAGGCCGATGTCGGTGCCAGGCAGGCGTACCACGGCGGCGTCGCTGCCAGGACCGCGCACGGTGCTGGTGCGCACGGTGGAGTCATACTGACGCCAGACCCACTGCTTGCTGGCAATCGTTGGCGATGCCAGCAAACGCTCGAGCGTCCACGCGTGATCGGCCTCCTCGGGCAGCGGCGTCACCGCGTGCGGATCCTGCTCGCGCGCCGCCCTGAGTGCCTCGCTCTCGCGCCCTTCGAGCGTGTACTGCGGGCATTCGGTGACAAGGCGCGAACCGGGGAACTCGGCCACCACGGTGTCGCCCTCGGTGACGCGGTACACCGGCTCGGCGATCACTTCGCCGATCACCGCCGCTTCGAGGTCCCAGCGCGACAGGATCTCGCGCACATGCTGCTCGTGTCCGAGCTTCGCGACCACGAGCATGCGTTCCTGCGATTCCGACAGCAGGATCTCGTACGGCGTCATGCCGGTTTCGCGGACCGGCACCTTCGTCACGTCGATCGTGACACCCACATCACCGCGTTCGGCCATCTCGGCCGACGACGAGGTGAGACCGGCCGCGCCCATGTCCTGGATGGCCACGATGTGACCGCTGCGAATGAGATCCAGCGACGCCTCGAGCAGCAGCTTCTCGGTGAACGGATCACCGACCTGCACCATGGGCCGCTTTGCCTCGCTTTCCGCCGACAGGTCTTCCGAGGCGAACGACGCACCGTGAATGCCGTCGCGTCCGGTGCGCGCGCCAACCGCCATGATGGGATTGCCGACGCCCGACGCCACGGCGCGCATCAACTCGTCTTCGCGCATGAGGCCAACGCACATCGCGTTCACGAGCGGATTGCCTTCGTACGACGGATCGAACACGACCTCGCCGCCAACCGTCGGCACGCCGACGCAGTTGCCGTAGTCGCCGATGCCCTGCACGACGCCGGAGAACAGCCAGCGCACGCGGCTCGATGTGAGCGGGCCGAACCGCAGCGAGTTGAGCAGGGCAATGGGGCGCGCGCCCATGGTGAACACGTCGCGCAGGATGCCGCCCACGCCGGTGGCCGCGCCC
>CAZPON010000284.1:0-4716 GCA_964588045.1 uncultured Gemmatimonas sp. | reverse complement strand
AGTGGGAGGGCGGCTACGTCTGGGCATGCAAGAACTACGATGGCGACGTGCAGTCCGACATCGTCGCCCAGGGCTTCGGGTCACTGGGACTCATGACCAGCGTGCTGCTCACACCCGACGGCAAGACCATGGAAGCCGAGGCGGCGCACGGCACGGTGACGCGCCACTATCGCGAGCACCAGAAGGGCAACAAGACGTCGACCAACCCGATCGCTTCGATCTTCGCCTGGACACGCGGCCTGTCGCATCGCGGGAAACTGGACGGCACACCGCAAGTCACGGCATTCGCCGAGGCGCTGGAAGCGGTGTGCATCGAGGCCGTCGAAGCAGGCGAGATGACGAAGGACCTGGCGATCCTCATCAGCAAGGACGCGCCGTACCTGCACACGGAGGCGTTCCTCGACGCCATCGATCGCCGCCTGCAGGCGAAGATGGCGTAAGCCGCGAGCGGACGCTCAGCGCGGTGACGCGTCGATCGTCCGTTCCAGCAGCGCGAGGAAGTCCTCCTCGCTGCGTAACGCGGGTACATCGTCCATGTGGATGGTGTACCCGTACTGCTGTGCAATCGCGGCGTAGCGCGGAATCCGATGCCGCACGAGCTGCTCGAACCCCCAGACGGCGAATCCATCGGGATCGACCGCATCGTCGTCGGCGACGCCGGTGCGCGCCTTGTACTCCGTCCACGCGGCGTCGAGGAAGGCCGGCTGGTAGTACATCGGCTTCGGGTGGCGGCGGAATCGCTCCACCAGCTCGCGCGTATGCGCATCGGTGCCCTCGATGTACACGAGCACGGTGTGCTGCGCGAGCGTCGTCAGCACCGCATCGCGCGGGTCATCGACATCCACCACCTCGCACAGGCTGCCGCCGGCGTCGCACACGAAGTGCTGATAGCCATAGATATCCTGCGCGCGCTCGATGAACCCGGGGACATCCAGCAGTGCGCGCGTTTCGGCCACGCGATGCTGGGCCTGCCGCCGACGATACTCGGCGATCGGAATGCCGCCGCGTGACGGATCGCCCGGCTTCCCCAGGTACGTCGACAACGGACTCAGGTTCTCGAACGACAGGTTCGAGCGGATGTAGATCGAATCCGAGCGCAGCAACTGCCGCAGGAACGGCACTTTCATTGCTTCGCGCTTGAAGTTGTCCACGATGTGCTCGTCCATGTACCGCGTGCCGATGCGGTAGTCGACCGAGTACTGGAACCACTCCTGCTTCTGCAGCAGGCCGGCCAGGGTGGTCTTGCCCACGCCGGACATGCCGAAGAGCGTCACCGCCTTCGATGGCTGTGCACGAAGCTGCTGGCCGGAAGAGAATCGCATACGGACGAAGTCCACGAACGAATGGTGTTTGTGATCGCCACACCGATGACTTACTGCAACTCCCGGCCCCGCGTCTCGGGAATCCCCCGCCACGCGATCGCACTGAGCAGGTACGCCGCCCCGGCCACGGCAAACGCCACCTGGAATCCCATGTTCGTCGCCAGCTTGCCTACGGTGAACGGTGCGGCCGCGCTGGCAATGCGCCCGATGTTGTAGGTGAAGCCCTGCGCCGACGCGCGGATGGCCGTGGGGTAGATCTCCGCCGTGACCGCGCCGAATCCGCTGAAGAAGCCCGTGCCGAAGAACGCCACGAACGGCCCGAGCAGCAGCAGGATGGTGGGATTCGTCATGGACCCGTACAGGGGAAGCAGCACGCTGGCCATGAGCAGGTAGAAGACATAGACCTTCTTGCGGCTGATGACATCGGTGATGTAGCCGAACGACACGTAGCCCAGCCACATGCCGAGCTGCATGAACACGACCAGTGAGGACATCACCTCGGTGCTGAGCCCGATGCCACCTTGCTCGGAGGGCAGCGACAGGTATGCCGGCACCCATCCGTTGAGGCCCCACCAGCCGAACAGCGCGCACGCATTCATGAACGTCACGATGAGCGTGGTGCGAAGCATCGGTCCGCGGAAAATGTCGAACACGTTGCCCAGTGCACGCTTCGCGACTTCCCCGCCCGAACGCCGGATCTCCTGCAATGCCACCCATGCCGGCGGCTCCTCAACGCTGCGGCGCAACCACAGCGTGAAGAAGGCAGGCAGGATGCCCACGAAGAACACCGCACGCCAGCCGTAGCGTGGGAGGACCACGCCGACAACCACCGCCGCGAGGGCGAAACCGATCGCCCACGAGCTTTGCATGAATCCCAGGGCGCGCCCGCGATGCTTCGCCGGCCAGCTTTCGGACACCAGCGCGGCGCCGCTCGCCCACTCGCCGCCCATGCCCAGTCCCAGCAGCGCGCGAAAGAACGCGAACTGCCAGAAGGTCTGCGAGAAGCCGCACATGGCGGTGAACACGGAGTACAGCAGCACGCTGGCCATCATGGCGCGTGTGCGACCGTACCGGTCGGCCACATGACCGAACAGGAGCCCGCCGGCTGCGCCACCGAGCAGCGTGATGGAACCCAGCGCGCCCGCCTGCGTTTTCGTCAACCCCAGTTCGGCGATGACCGCGGACAGCGTGAGCGAGAACAGCATCACATCGAAGGCGTCGAGCGCCCAGCCGAGCGACGCGGCGATGAGGGCGCGACGCGGCTGCGGGCCGGCGACCCGCCACCAGCCGAACAGTCCAGCGTCTGCAGCGATGACTCGAGGGTTGGGCATCGCACGAACCTACACGCAGCCCCGGATGCCGGAAGGCAGGTCGGCCCCTCGCGCGGTAGCGTGGTATCACCAACGCCGGGTCGGCGGTTAGAATCCGCGAGGGCCCGCAGCACCTTGAGGCCCGACGCTTTCACCCCGGCCCTCCCTGCCCATGCGTCGCGTGATTCCCGCGTTGCTCGCGTTCCTGGTGGCGACACCCTCCGTTGACGCGCGCGCCCAGCCGTCGGCATCGGTCATGCTCGCCGAAACCGCCGGGCGCCGCGATGCCCTCGCCGCCCGTATCGACAGCGGCGTCGTGATCGCGTTCGGCGGCCGCGCCCTGGTGCACGACTTCAGCATGTTCTTCCAGCTTCCGGCGTTCCGGTACCTGACGGAATTCGACGAGCCTGACGCTGCGCTCGTGATGGTGGTGCGCAACAAGCGCGCGCAGAGCACGCTGTTCCTCACGCCGCTCGATGCGCGCACGGCGTTCTACTACGGCAAGCGCACCGACTCCACGAACAGCGTGGCGCGCACCGGCATCGCCGGCCGCTCGTTCACCGCCCTCGGCGGCGTGCTGGACTCCCTGGCGCAGGCCGGCTTGCCGTTCTACCACGTCCCCGACGTCGAGACCATGGACTTCGCGCGCAACGACTCGCTGACGCGCGGCCAGGAGACCATCCGGACACTGAGTCGCAACCATCCGTCGCTTGCCATTCGCAACGGCATGCCGCACGTGCTGGCGCTGCGCGCGAAGAAGTCGGCGGCCGAACAGGCGCTCATCCGGGAGGCGGCCCGGATCAGCGACGAAGGACACCGGGCGGCCATGCTCACCGCGAACCCGCTGCACGAGTACGAGCTGCGTGCCGCGCTCGAGTACGAGTTCACGCGCCGGGGCGCGGAACGTCCGGCCTATGGCTCCATCGTGGGCTCGGGCATCAACGGCACGCAGTTGCACTACATGAAGGACAGCGATCCCGTGCGGCCCGGCGACCTGGTCGTCATGGACGCCGGCGCCGAGTACCGGGGGTACGCCGCCGACATCACGCGCACGATTCCGGTGAGCGGCACGTTCACCGCGCCACAGCGCCGGATCTACCAGTTGGTACGCGACGCGCAGGACATCGCCGAGCGGTTCTCCAGGCCGGGCATGAAGGTCCGGGCCGCGTCCGATTCGTCGGTCGCTGTCCGCACACGCGGGCTGGTGGCGCTTGGGCTGGTGGAAAGCGCCGATGCCACGTTCGATCCGCCGTGGTCGGTGAACTGCGCCATGAGCCCGTCGTCGTGCAAGCAGGCCAACTTGTGGATGATCCATGGCATCACCCACGGCATCGGACTGGCCGTGCACGACCCCATGCAGGGCTCCGGCCCCGACGGCGTCTTCCAGGAAGGCGACGCGTTCACGATCGAGCCCGGCATCTACATCAGCACGCGCGCACTCGACGTGCTGCCCGATACACCGAAGAATCGCGCGTTCATCGCCAGGGTGCGCGCCACGGTGCTCGAGTACGAGAACACCGGCGTGCGCATCGAGGACGACTATCTCATCACCAGCCAGGGACTCGAGCGCATCTCGCACGTGCCGCGTGAAATGGACGAGATCGAGGCGCTGATGAAGCGTCGCGTGAAGATCACGCCGTGATCGGTCGGCGATGAAATCGTCAGCCGACGTCGTGATCTGCGGGGCCGGTATCGCCGGCGCGGCGGCCGCGTACCACCTGGCGGCTCGCCAGAAGATGGGACGCGTGGTCGTTGTCGACGAGCGTGAGGCGCTCACGCTCACGAGCGACAAGGGTACGCAGGGATATCGGAACTGGTGGCCCGGACCCGACGACACGATGCTGCGATTGGTCTCGCGCAGCATCGACCTCATGGAGGAATCCGCACGCGAGTGCGGCAACACGTTTCGCCTGAATCGGCGCGGCTATCTGTTCGCGACCGCCGATGCATCACAGGTGACCAGGCTCGACGCCGCCGCGCGCGAGGTCTCCGCATTCGGCATGGGTCCGGTGCGACGACATTCGGATATCGCCGCGTATGCGCCGCACCCGGCCGAAGGGTTCGAGGATCAACCGGTTGGTGCC
>CAZPON010000283.1:0-4739 GCA_964588045.1 uncultured Gemmatimonas sp. | reverse complement strand
GGACATCCTCGCCCATGTTGGGGCCGTGATTGATGCCACTGATCACGACATCCGGCCGCGCATCGAGCAATGCCTCGCACGCCAGCATCACGCAATCGGTGGGCGTGCCATCCACCTGCCACCGGCGTTCTCCGAGACGCACGGGGCGCAGCGGGTGATGCAGCGTGAGCGAATGACTGGTGGCACTCTGTTCGCGATCGGGGGCCACGACATACAACTCACCCAGCGGTTCACAGGCCTTCTCGAGGATGCCGAGCCCGCGGGCGAGGATGCCGTCGTCGTTGCTCAGCAGGATACGCATGGTGTCGTCAAGGGTCGGTCGGTGTCGGATCTGTCGCACGCAGCGGCGTGCGCTGGTCGAGCAGGGCCTGCAACTCGGCCAACTCGCGCTCCAGCGATTCGAGCGCCTGCACTTCGAGCGCGGCCCGCGCCTCCGTGCGCAGCGCGCCGCCCTTGCGATGCTCGTCGAGCTTCTGCCGGGCGCCATCGATGGTGTACTTCTCGGTGTACAGCAGGTGCTTCACGAGCAGGATCAGCTCGACTTCGCGACGCGCATACACGCGGTTGCCGCTGCGGTTCTTGGCCGGATTCAGCAGCTTGAACTGGCTCTCCCAGTAGCGAAGGACATGCGGCTTGAGCTCCGTCAGCGCGCACACTTCGCCGATCGAGTAGAACTCCTGGACGGGCTCGCCGCGGGTGGCCATGGGTCAGTCCCGCTCCGCGCGCAGTTCACGCACCATCAGCTCGGCAATGGCTTCACGCGGCGCCTGGCCATCGAACAGGATGCGGTACGTGGCTTCCACGATGGGCATCTCGACGCCGGCCCGCGCGGCGAGGGCACGGGCGCTCTGCGTATTGAGCACACCTTCGGCGACGGTCTCCTTGCCGGCGAGCGCGTCTTCGAGTGACTGTCCCTGCCCGATCGCCACGCCAAGGGCGCGGTTGCGCGACAGCGCGCCCGTGCAGGTGAGCACCAGGTCGCCGAGTCCCGCGAGGCCGGCGAACGTTTCGCCGCGCGCGCCGAGCGCAACGCCCAGTCGCGTCATCTCGGCCAGGCCGCGTGTCATGAGCGCCGCGCGCGGATTGAATCCCAGGCCGAGGCCGTCGAGAATGCCGGTGGCCACCGCCATCACGTTCTTCAGTGCGCCGCCCAACTCCACGCCGACCACATCATCGGTGGTGTACACGCGAAACGCCGGCGCGCTCATGGCGTGCTGTACCAGCTTCGCGGCCGGGAGCGACAGGCTCGCCGCGACAATGGCCGTCGGTTGGCCGGCGGCGACTTCGGCGGCGAAGCTCGGTCCGCTGATGGCCACGACATCATGCTGCGGCGCTTCTTCGACGACGACGTCCGTCATCAACGCCAGCGTCTCGCGCTCGATGCCCTTCGTGGCAACGGCCAGCACGACACCCTCGGCCACATGTCCGTGCGCAGACGCCGCAACCGCACGCAACACATGCGATGGCGCCGCATACACGATCAACGCCGCCCCGCGCAGTGCGGTGTCCATGTCGCCAGTCGCCTGCAAGCCCTCGTGCAATTGCGCACCGGCAAGGAACCGCGGGTTCTCGTGTCGCGTGTTCACCGCTTCCACAACATCCGGCTCGCGCGCCCAGAGCTGCACCGGGTTGCCGTTGCGTGACAGCCGGTCGGCGATGGCCGTGCCCCACGCACCGCCGCCGATGACAGCGCACGGAATCACCGACCGACTCGTGACCTCACTCATGTTGCTGCACCCTCCGTTCGGCCGATGCGCCGCTCCGTGCCGCGCCGCAACCGGCCGATGTTCTCGCGATGCGTCCAGAACACGAACGTGCAGACCGCGGCGCTCACCCACACCAGGGGCGTTGCGGCACGCTGTTGCGCGGCGAGCACCACCGGCAACACGGCGGCGCCAACCAGTGAGCCAAGCGATACGAAGCGCGTCACTGCCACCACCACGATGAACGCGGCGAAGGCACACAATGCCGCGACGGGCGCGAGTGCGAGAAACACCCCGCTCGCCGTCGCCACGCCCTTGCCGCCGCCCTTCCCCAGCAGGAACACCGGGCGCACATGGCCGGCGATTGCCGCCACGCCGAACGCCACGCCCCACGGCCAGCCGGCGCTCACGCCGCTCACCGTGGGAAGCCACAGCACGGGAAGCGCCCCCTTGAGCAAGTCGATGACATACACGAGCAGTCCCCACTTCCAGCCCAGTGTCCGGAACACGTTGGTCGCACCGAGGTTGCCGGAACCGACGGTCCGCAGGTCGACCCCGTTCAGCCGGCCAGCCAGGTACGCGGTGGGAATGGAGCCCATGAGATAGGCTGCCACGACGGACAGTGCCAACACGCCGCTCACCCGCTCTTTCTCCTCATGATGACCCGCACCGGAGAGCCCAGGAATCCCCACTTCTCGCGGAGCTGGTTGTGAATGAACCGGATGTAGTGCTCGGGAATCAGGTCGGGATGATTGCCGAAGAACGCGAACGTGGGTGGTGCCACTTCGACCTGTGTCGCGTAGTTGAGCTTGACCTCGCGGCCGGCGGCCTGCGGCGGCTGCAGTCGCGCCACGATCTCGCCGAGGGCGTCGTTCACCTGCGACGTGCTGATGCGGCGCGTGCGCTGCTCCTGCACGGCGAGCGCCAGGTCGAGGACCCTGGTGACGCGCATGCCGGTCTTCGCCGACGTGAACAGGAACGGCACGTGCGCGAGGTACGGCGCCTTGTCGATGACATCCTTCCTGAACTTGTCGGCGCTCTTGTCGGTCTTGTCCTCGTACAGGTCCCACTTGTTGAGCACGAGAATCAAGCCGCGTCCCGCTTCCCACGCCAGCGTCGCGATCTTGAGGTCCTGGTTCTGCAGTCCCTCGGTGGCATCGATCATCAGGATGCACACATCCGACGAATCGATGGCCCGGCGCGTGCGCAGCGAGGCGTAGAACTCCACGCCTTCGTCGATCTTCGACTGGCGCCGCAGGCCGGCCGTGTCCACGAACACGAGGTCCTTGTCCTTGTAGCGCATCGGGGCATCGATCGAGTCGCGCGTCGTACCCGCCGCATCGTGTACCACCAGCCGCTCTTCGCCCAGCAGCCGGTTGACGAACGACGACTTGCCGACATTCGGCCGGCCGATCACGGCAATGCGCACCGCGTCGCTGGTGTCCTGTGGCGATTCGGGAATGCGCTGCACGACGTCGTCGAGCAGGTCGCCGGAGTTCTTGCCGTTCTGCGCCGACACCGGGAACACGTCACCGGCGCCAAGCCGGTAGAACTCGTACCAGTCGGTGCTTTCGGGAACGTCCACCTTGTTGGCGACGATCATGAACGGCTTGCGCGCATGCCGCAGCAAGTCCACGAGGCGCGCATCGCTGGGGTGCACACCCACCTTGGCGTCGACCACGAGCAGCAGCAGGTCGGCTTCGTCGATGGCCTGCATGACCTGCTTGCGGATCTCGGTGTCCATCGGGATATCGGAGTCTTCGATGAGCCCACCGGTGTCGACGAGCCAGAAGTTCCGTCCCGCCCATTCGGCGCGCCCGAAGTGCCGGTCGCGCGTCGTGCCTGCTTCTTCACTGACAATCGCGCTCGCGTCCCCGATGATGCGGTTGAACAGGTGCGACTTGCCCACATTGGGGCGTCCGACCAATGCCACGACGGGGAGACTCATGCGGCCGACCGGAACATGGTGTCGCCTTCCGGCGCGAGCGCGTCGATGAAGTCGTACGACGGATACACCGGCATGGGCAGCGATTCGCGCACCGACACGAACGACTCGTCGTCGAGGAACAGGCCGTCGTCGTTGATGGTTTCCGCCGGGATGAGGGCCAGGTCGAGATCGTGGCGATCGGCCAGCGCGCGCCGGATGTCGGATCCAACCAGCAGGCCCGCCGTGGTTGTCGTGGGGCCGAACAGTGAGTTCTCCATGGAGAGCATCACGAACGTTGCCCCCGTCGCCTCACGCAACTGGTCGAGCAGTTCGGGCATGAGCGGCGCCATGGACACGCCGGTCACCACGCCAATGCGCCGTCCGTCGAGACGCGGCAGCCGTGACAGCCCGTCGCGCACGCGCTTGCGCAGCGACGTCACCGCACCCACGCCGTTCTCGATCTGCGAGAACTCGCCGTAGTGCCCGACATCGGGGAGGGGTGCGTCGGCCAGCAGGTACAGCTCGTCCGAGCCGTAGACCCAGCGATCGCCCCGCTCCGCCAACGCCCGCTCCTCCCATCGATGCACGGCGTTCAGCAGGATGCGTGCGTTGTCCCGGTCCATCGACTTCCCGTTGTAGAGGTGCGAAAACTGCGTGACCCCAACCGGGACCAGCGCAACGGACATCATGGCATCGCCCAGATTCCAGAGGTCGGTGAGCGACTGCTCGAGGACCGCTCCGTCGTTCAGGCCGGGAACGATGACCATCTGTCCGTGGAACTGGATGCCGCCGTCCGCCAGGCGTGTGAGCTGGTCGACGATATTGGGTACCCGCGGGTTGTTGAGCAGCACCTTGCGCGCTTCCCACGGCGTGGCGTGCACCGACACGTACAGGGGCGAAAGCCGGTATTCGAGAATGCGCGCGATGTCCTTTTCCTTCACGTTCGACAGCGTCGCGAAATTGCCGTACGCGAACGACAACCGGTAGTCGTCGTCGCGAATGTACAGCGGCTTGCGCAGGCCCTTGGGCAGGCCCTCGATGAAGCAGAATTCGCACCGGTTGGCGCAGCGCCGCACCGTCGGCGGCGCCAGTTCCACACCCATCGCATC
>CAZPON010000282.1:531-4764 GCA_964588045.1 uncultured Gemmatimonas sp. | reverse complement strand
ACATGCGCAGCGCGTACACCGTCGGCACGCGCATCGCCATGCTGTACGAAGGACGCGTGCGCGCCGTCGGGACCATCGACGAGATCCAGCACACCAGCGACCCGGTCGTGCGCCAGTTCATCGAGGGCCGTCCGACCCTGGAAGGCTCGGCGCCGCTGATCGGCACGTGATCGATTCGCCGAGCGATTCCCATGAGTGAGCCCCCCTCCATCGAGCCCGGATCCGACTCACGGCCCCGCAAGCGGTCCGGGCACGCCCGCCTCGAGACGTCGGCGGGCGGCGTGGTGTATCGCGTGCACGACGGCACGCCGCTGTTCCTGCTCATTCGCGACAGCTATCGCAACTGGGGATTCCCCAAGGGGCATCTCGAGGAAGACGAGCAGCCCGCCGCGGCGGCCGTGCGCGAGGTGCGCGAGGAAACCGGTCTCGAGGCCATCGAGCTCGATGGCGAGATCGACACCATCGACTGGTTCTTCCGCTTTCGCGGCCGGCTCGTGCACAAGGTCTGCCACTTCTACCTCATGCACACCCGCAGCGCGCACACGAAACCGCAGCGGGCCGAGGGGATCACGGCGTGCCGGTGGGCGCCGTACGACGAGGCCGCGCAACTGGTCTCGTACGCCAATGCCCGCGATGTGCTGCAGCGCGCGAACGCGATGGTGCGCGGGAACGGCAACGGGGCGCCAGGCGCATGACGCCAGCGGTGCGAGCCAGCGCGGACAGTGCCGTCGCGACGCTGTCCGTCCTCGTGCTCCTCAAGCGCGAGCGGTGTCGCACGCTGATTCGCACCGCATTCCCGCGCCGGCGCGCGCATGTGCTCACGCTCAAGTCGGCGGCCGAACTCGACGAGCAGCTCGCGAAGCAGTTGATCGACGCCGTCATCGTCGACGCCGGCGCGGGTGAAGAGGCCGCGCGGGTGGTGGCGCGTGCCGACGACTACCAGAGCGTGCCCTTCGTGCTCATGACCTCGTTGCTGCCGGCCGACGCACCGTTGGTGGCCCGGGCCGCCGAACATGGCGTGACGGACGTGCTGATCGACGGCGTCGACGATTCCGTCGCGCGCGACCTCGTGCTGCGCCGCGCGTTCTCCACGCGCTTCGAGCGCGCGCTCGCCGATCCGCCGCCGTTGCTGCATCTCGAAACGCCGCTGCAACTGGCCGTGTGGCGCAGCGTCGTGCGCCGCGCCGGCCGGCCGGTGCGCACCGACCAGTTGGCGCGCGAGTTGAGCGTGTCGCGCGAACACCTGTCGCGCAGCTTCGCCGTGGGGCAGGCGCCGACGCTCAAGCGCGTCATCGACCTGGTGCGCGTGCTGGCGGCGGCGGAACTGGCCAAGAACACCGGCTACGATGTGCGTGACGTGGCGCAGGTGCTGGGTTTCGCCAGTTCGTCGCACTTGTCGAGCACCACGCAACGGCTGGTGGGCGCGCGCGCCAGCTCGCTCACGCGGTTGCGGGCCGTCGACCTGCTGCAGCGCTTCCAGCACCAGCACGACGACGCCGGCCCGGCGTCGGCATAGCCCGCAGGCACCGACGCATGACGCAGGCGCAACGGCGCATCGAGGCCGCGATTCCGCCGCACGAGTTGCGGCTGTCCGTGATGGTACCGGTGTACAACGAGCGGTCCACCATCGCGGCCATCATTGCGCAGGTGCGCGCGGTGCCGATCCCGAAGGAAATCATCTGCGTGAACGACGGCTCCACCGACGGGTCCGGCGACGTGCTGGACCAGTTGCTGGCCGACGGGCAGGTCGACATCGTGATCCACCAGCCGCGCAATGCCGGCAAGGGCGCCGCCATTCGCGCCGCCATCGCGCGCAGCACGGGCAACGTGGTGATCGTGCAGGACGCCGACCTGGAATACAATCCGTCCGACTGGCCGATGCTGCTGCAGCCGATCGTCGACGGCAAGGCCGACGCGGTGTTCGGCTCGCGCTTCCTGGGCGGACCGCATCGCGTGCTCTACTTCTGGCACGCGGTGGGCAATCGCCTGCTCACGCTCATGAGCAACATGTTCACGAACGTGAACCTCACCGACATGGAAACGTGCTACAAGGCGATTCGCGGTGACGTGGCGCGCGGCCTGACGCTCACGTCGGATCGCTTCGGTTTCGAGCCCGAAGTGACGGCCCGTCTCGCGCAGGCGAAGGCGCGCCTGTACGAAGTGCCGGTCAGTTATGACGGCCGGACGTATGCCGACGGCAAGAAGATCGGTTGGCGGGACGGCGTCGCGGCGCTGTGGCATATCGTGCGGTTCAACCTGTTTCCGCCGCGGTGAGGAGCGGGCGCAGCGCCCCGTTGCCGGCCCGGCATGTGTTTGCGTATGGAGTAGGGAGTTTTGAACTCCGGGTATGGAGTACGGAGTTATGAGTATGGGGTACGGAGTCATCCCTCACCCCGACCTCCGTACCCCGTACTCACAACTCCGTACTCCATACTCGGAGTTCAAAACTCCCCACTCCATACTCAAGCGTGCGCAAGTCGAAACGAAGGCCGCTCTCCCCTCCGGCAACGAACACTCCCGGCCCCGCCGCGTCAGCCGGCGCGTGGTGGCTGCTGCTGTTCGCCGTCATCACGACGATGGCGTTCTCGTCCACGATCAGCGCGCCGTGGGAGTTCGACGATCATCCGTCGATCCGCCTCAATCCCACCATTCGCTCGCTGTCGCCGGACGTGCTGCATCCGCCCACCAACACGTCGGTGGCCGGGCGGCCCGTGGTCAATTTGTCGCTGGCCGTGAACTACGCGATCAACGAATGGGCGGCCATCGATCCGGATGCACCGGCAGCCACCGTGGGCTTCCATGTCGTCAACATGGTGTTTCACCTGCTGTGCGGACTGCTGCTCTGGGGTGTGGTGCGGCGCACACTGGCGCACGCGGGGATCGACGACGACCACGCGGCCACACCCGTCAGCGCGACCCTGGCCGGTCTCATCACGCTGGTGTGGCTGGTGCATCCGATCCAGACCGAGGCGGTGGCGTACGTCATCCAGCGCACGGAGCTGCTGGTCTCGCTGTTCTGCGTCGCGACACTGTACGCATCGATCCGCGCCTGGGAATCGGCCACCCATGCACGCACATGGTATGTCGTCGGCGTGCTGTGCTGCGCACTCGGCATGGGCAGCAAGGAAGTCATGATCGGTGCGCCGCTCATCGTCATCCTGTACGACCGCGCATTTCGCGTGGACTCGTGGCGCGGCCTGGCGCAGAATCGGGCGCGAATGGTGTTCTACGCCTGCCTGCTGGCAACCATGGGCATCGTGATCGCCTCGGTGCTCACCAGCGCGCGTTCAGCGAGCGTGGGCTTCGACCTTGGCATCACGTGGTACCAGTACCTCTACACGCAGGCCTGGGCCATCACGCGCTACGTGCGCCTGTTGTTCTGGCCGAGCGGCCTGACGTTCGACTATGGCGAGCGGGCGATCACCGGTCTCGCGGGCGTGCCCGGGCTCATCCTGCTCACGGCGTGCGGTATCGGTACGCTGGTGGCGTGGACGCGTCCGCGCTGGCGCTGGCTTGGGTTCTTGGGCGCCTGGTTCTTCCTGCTGCTGGCGCCGTCGTCGAGTGTGGTGCCAATCCGGACCGAAGTGGCGGCGGAACGGCGCATCTATCTCGCGAGCGCGGCGGTGTTCGTGCTGGTGGTGCTGGGCGCCAACGCCGCGCGCCTGCGATGGCGGGTGGGCGCACGCGCCATGACCCTCGCGTTCGGTGTCCTGTCCGTGGGACTGGCGATCGGGACGTATGTGCGCGGGTTCGTCTATCGCGATACGGAGACGTTGTATCGCGACGTCATGGCGAAGGCTCCTGACAATCCGCGAGGCTACCTGGGGGTGGGGCTGACGCTGCTGGCCCGGGGCCCGGAGTACGCGGACGAATCGCGGTCGCTGTTCGAGCGGGCGGTGGCGCTGGACAGCAACCATGTGGGCGCGTGGCAGTCGCTGGGCCTGCTGGCGACCCTGCAGGAAGACTGGCCGGCCGCGCAGCGGGCATACGAACACGCGTTGCGGTTGCAGCCGGGGAATCCGGATGCGGCGGCGGGGCTGGAGCGGGCACGGCGGGAACAGTGAGAACAGCTTGTCCGCGTCATCCGCGTCAAGCTGTTCCTCACCTCTCACCTCCCCCGCAGGCCGGGCAGTTGCCCTTCCCGCAGTTCTTGTGATAAATTTCACAAGCTAGGCCCCGCACTCCAAAGGGCCTCTTCTCCACTCCGATTTCATCGATCCGTTTATGGCATCC
>CAZPON010000282.1:0-521 GCA_964588045.1 uncultured Gemmatimonas sp. | reverse complement strand
CACAATGGCTTCCCAGACGGCCCTCCGCCCCGGCGAAATCAAGGACATCCTCCTCCGCGAGATCTCCGCCGCTGACCTCGCCGACCTCAACGTCGAGGAAGTCGGGACGGTCCTGGAAGTCAAGGACGGCATCGCCCGCATCTACGGACTCGGCAAGGCCATGGCCGGCGAGATGCTCGAGTTCACGTCTTCCGAGACCAAGGCCGTCATCACCGGACTGGCGCTCAACCTCGAAGAGGACAACATCGGCGCCGTCGTCCTTGGCGACTATCTGCAGCTCAAGGAAGGCGACGAGGTCCGGCGCACCAGCCGGGTGCTCGAAGTGCCCGTCGGACCGGAGATGATCGGACGCGTCGTCGATGCCCTCGGTCGCCCGATTGACGGACTCGGCGAGATCCACACCACGCACACGCGCAAGGTCGAATCGCCGGCGCCCGGCATCATCGTGCGCCAGCCCGTGAAGGAGCCCCTGCAGACCGGCATCAAGTCCATCGACGCGATGATCCCGATTGGCCGCGGCC
>CAZPON010000281.1:0-4770 GCA_964588045.1 uncultured Gemmatimonas sp. | reverse complement strand
AACGGAGTCTCGCGGCCATCATCCGGGTGGCGCGGGCAGCGCACGGGTAGCCCGTCTCGCGTGCACCGCGTCCCGCTGTGGGACCGATGCTCAGCGTGGTTCGACCGCCGTGTGCTCGTCGAGCACCTTCAATGGCCGACGTGGCACGGCCTTCGCAGCGTCGGCCGCTTCGGTGATGCGGGGGCCATCGATCGTACGCCAGATGATCCACGCGAACATGTAGGCGCCAGTGGCCGAGAGCGTGGCGCCGATGCCGACAACCAGGGCCGCGTACGGCGCCGCCACCGCGCGCATCATCAGGCCGGGCACGAACAGCGCCACACCGGCATTGGCAATCCACCAGTGCAGGCCGGCGAGCCGCCGGCTGTGCAAGGGATGCGCGGCCAGTCGCGGCACGATGTGGTACGCGACGCCGAAGATCATCATCGCCACGAAGCCCAGCAGCGTAAGATGCAGGTGGGCGGCACGATGCACCGTCCACACCGGATGGATCGCCATCGCCACGCCCAGCGTGACGCCCGCCGCCAGCCATGCCACGCTCGACTTGAGGAATGCGCGAACGAACCAGTCCATGAAGACACCGCGTCGGGGCGCCGTTGAAGGGAATACGTGATGCGTGCCGGACTTGCGCCCTGCTGGCGCACGCCATGGAATCTCGAACCGGCGCCGACGGAATCACATCAGGGAATGTCGGACTCCTGCGGATCTGATGCAACGCACTTTCGCGCCCCCTGCATTCCCGGCATTGTTCAGGTTCGCCGGTCCACCAGTTCCCCCCGAGAGTCCACGTCATGTCCTTGCGCCCGTTGCTCCTGCGTCTCGCTGCACTTGCCGTCGTCTGCGCCGGCTGCCAGGAGCGCAAGTCGTCGGCACCAGGTACTGAGGCGGGCGGGGAGTTCCGGATGCCCGAGACGCGTGCCGGCCACCTGTCCCTCGCCGACGCGGAGCTGTTCTTCAAGCCCTGCGGCAGCAAAGGCGCGCCGCAGCGACTCGACGACGGCACCAACGGCGACGCCATCAAGATGCTGCGCGCGGCCAAGGGCCCTGCCGGCGGACTCATGGTGCTCGTGCGTCTCGAAGGCGATACCCTCGCGCAGGTTCGCCATGCGTCGGTGGAGCAGACGATGTGCAGCCGGCTGCCGTCGTCCGCGACACTGGATGCAAACGGTAACGAGCCGTTCTGGGGGGTGCGCATCGAGGGTGGCGTGGCCACGTATCGCACGCCGTGGGACCGGAACGGCATCGTCTACCAGGATGGCACGTGGACCCGCGTGGACGACAAGCGCTGGCGCTACGTGGCGCGAGGCACCGGCACCGGCGGCGGTGCGCTGACTCTCGAGCTCGAGGAAGTCCGCTGCGTCGACAGCATGGCCGACGCGGTGTTTCCCTTCGTGGCGAAGCTGACGCGCGCCGACTCCACGTTCAGCGGCTGTGCGCTCGAGGGCAACGGCCGGTACGCGCAAGTCGCCGCCGATTCGGCCGATTCGGTGCGCGCCGTGCGCCCGCGTGCTGCGCCGCCGGTTGTGTCGGCGCTGTCGGGAACGGTGTGGCGACTCGCCGAGATCGGGGGCGAGCCGGTGGTGGACAAGGTCCAGGCGACGCTCGAATTCGCGCGCGGCGGCAAGGTCGCCGGAAGCGGCTCCTGCAATCGCTTCTCGGGAACCGTCACCGTCGCCGCTGATTCGATCGCGTTCGGCCCGGTGGTGTCGACACGCATGGCGTGCGCCGACGCCGTGATGCGACAGGAACGCGCGTACCTGCAGGCACTTGGCGAGGCGGAACGGTACACGCGCGAAGGGAACACGATGTTCATCCACCGCAAGGGTGGGGCGAAGCCGTTGCGCTTCGAGCCGTACTAGCCACGACTTTCTCCTGCTCATGTCCATCAACCGCCTCACACGCCGCCTCCACTACTGGGGCAGCTTCGCCGCCGCGCTGCCCGTGCTGGTGATCCTGTCGACCGGAATCCTCCTCCAGCTCAAGAAGCACTGGACGTGGGTGCAACCCGCCGAGATTCGCGGCACGGGCACAGTGCCCGTCATCGGGTTGCAC
Organism: uncultured Gemmatimonas sp.; assembly: GCA_964588045.1. Lineage (GTDB taxonomy): Bacteria > Gemmatimonadota > Gemmatimonadetes > Gemmatimonadales > Gemmatimonadaceae > Gemmatimonas. Next base: position 2,718 of record CAZPON010000281.1, on the reverse strand, counting down.
GACCTGGTGGCGACGATCAGTGCCGACTCGTCGCTGCGCGTGACGGGCTGGGACGACGTCAGCCGCATCGACATTCGTGCCGACCGGGGCCTTGCCAAGGTGTCGCTCAAGTCGGGCTGGGAAGCGCAGGTCGATCTCGGCACCGGCAAGCTGTTGCAGGCGGCGGTGCGACGCTCGGATCTCATCGAGTCGCTGCATGACGGTTCGTTCTTTGCCGGGGACGTGACGAAGCTTGGCCTGTTCCTGCCGGCCGGCATCGTACTCGGCGGGCTCTGGGTGACCGGACTCTGGATGTTCTGGGTGACGTGGATTGCGCGGCGCAAGCGCTCTGCTTCGCTGGCGACGCGACCTCCGGCGCCGTCTCAGCGCAGTCGCACGTGACCATTCCCGTCCAGCTCGACGTGCATGTCGCCATGCTTGCTCCCGACAAGACACCGGCGGCGGGCGTGCCCGTGCGCGTCGTCGTCGGTTCGGCGCTGACGTGGCAGGCTGCCGACGCCGGCGTGTGCCTCGTCTCGGGCGACGACGGAACCTGCGCGTGGCAGACGTCGGTGCAGTTGGATGATCATCGGCACAAGCTGCCGACGAACTTCTTCACGGGCCTCATGGCCTCGCGGGAACGCACGCGTCACGTGCAAGTGGCCATCGAACTCGAATACGCGGGGCGTCCGTGGCTGACCGCCATCGACATCGATCGCTTTGAGAACGGCACCAGCGTGCAGTTGGAGCCGATGCGCGTCTTCGGTCGCGCCGCCAACGGGCGCTTCACCGATGATATCCCGCTGCGCGAAGGCAACCGGCATGCCCGGCTGCCCAAGGGCGTGGTGACACCGGTGCCGGGATTCGACTTGTCGAGCGTTACGCTGGATCCGGATCCAGGCGTGCCGAGTGGGTCGCATTGGGAGCTGCGCCTGACACTCACACGGTGGCCGCCACCGGCGCCGCGCGACTGAGCGGCTCAGACGACCGGCAGTTCGTCCGACGGGCGTTCCGGCTGGTTGCGCATGTGATCGGCGAGTTCGCGGAGCCGCTGCCACAGGAACGCGCGCAGGTCGTCCGGTATGTCATGTTCGGTGATCGCGCGCTGCATGCACCACAGCCATTCGTCGCGTTCGCGCACGCCGATGGTGAACGGCATGTGCCGCTGACGCAGCCGCGGATGACCGTAGCGTTCCACGTACACCGGCGGACCACCGGTCCAGCCCATGAGGTACAGGAACAGTTTCTCGCGTGACTGCTTGAGGCTGGCCGCGTGCAGGGCGCGGACGTTCGCCGCCTCGGGCGCGGTATCCATCAAGTCGTAGAAACGATCCACCAGTTGGCGGATGCCCGTCTCTCCGCCCATCTGGTCGAAGTGGCTCGGCGTCGGGGATGTCATGGGCGAAGTTGGCGCATCAGTGCGCGCCCGTCAGTTCACGAACGGCAGCAGTGTCGATGCCGTACCGGTGCGCGCGAAGAGCAGCAGGTCGAAGTCGTCGGGAAAGAGCCGACGGGCGAAGTACATGCTTTCGACGCTGGGATCGAAGCCCAGGCCGACCGTGCGCAGGCCAATGGGCCCGCGCAACGGAAAGGCCGCCGACCCGCCGTCAACGGTGCGGCGCATGTCGAGCAACAGCAGGGGCGTCGTGGCCGAGAGGAAGGCTTCCTCGACGGTTTGCGCCGGCACGTGCTGCACCGGAAACGACTGCACGGCGCCGATCGATCCGCCCTGCTGTATCCCGGCGTTGAATTGCCCGGTGCCGAAGGCGAACGCCATCGATCGGTAGTCGTTGCCGTACCGTGCGGTCAACGCCGCGCCCATCGTGCCCGACAGTCGCGTGATGCGATCGTTGTGCGACATGATGACCAGGCGCGCTGCAGGACCCGCCTGCTCGCGGAGCCAGGCGACATTCTCGGCCATCGAGGAATCACGGCGACGGTTGCTGGCAGCGGCGTTCGACACGGCGGCGACGGCCTCGAATTGCTGCACCAGGCGCGCGTGCTGCAGCGCCGCCTCGAATCCCGGTGTGTCGGCGCCGTTGAGGCTCACCAACAGCGTCGCGTCGGCGATTTCGTCGGCACACTGTCGCCGGCTTTCGATCGGCAGGATGGCATACTCCGATCGCGGCCGGCCGGCGGTTGCGCCGCGATTGCGGAAGGCATTCAGGCAGGCATAGCGCGAGGTCACGTCGGGCACGATCGCCGGCTCCGCGCGGCCGATGAACGCAATGACGCTGTCCATCGATGCACCGGGATACAGCGGGTCGACGCCGCGAACCTGCACGCGCTGCGCCGGTGGCGCCGTCGCGTTCCATTCGCGGATCCAGGCGATCATGTCCGCGACTTCGCGCGTGTTCCAGCCCCAGGAGTACAGGCGCGACAGCAGGCGCGCAGGATCGCCGCTGCCGGTCATCACGTACTGGTTGATGTCGTCTGCTTCAGCCGGCGGTGCCTCGAGGGCCACCGTCGTGAAGCCCATGCGCGTGACGAGGAAGTGCAGCAGACGATGCCGGAGCTGCATGCTCTCGCGCATGCCGAACGTGGCATCGCCGAGCGCCACGAGATGCGCCGAACCCACCATGTCCTGCAAGGGCCCGAGGTCGTCGACGCTGGCCGTGGGCGTGGTTGATGCCAGTGCCACCGCATGCTGCCGGATCCACTCCGTCGTTTCGGCGCCGACCGGCGCCAGGCCCTCGAAATCGAGGTTGGCCGGTATCGACGTGCTGCGCTCGTACACCA
>CAZPON010000280.1:0-4814 GCA_964588045.1 uncultured Gemmatimonas sp. | reverse complement strand
GGGAAGTCGAAGGCCACCGAGAGGCCGGTCTGCCCCTGCGACAGCAGGTACTTGTAGCGCTGGTTGGTTTCCCGGGCGGTGCCGAAGCCGGCGAACTGACGCTTTGTCCACAGCTTGCCGCGATATCCGGTGGGATGGATGCCGCGCGTGTACGGATACTGTCCCGGCAACTCGAACGCGGTGCCGGCGGAATTCTCGAGGTCCAGTGCCGTGAACAGTGGCGCGACTTCGGCCGCCGAATTGGTGAAGGCGATGTCGCGCTTGCGCCCCGCCTCATACTGGCTTCGCCACACGTTGACCTGCTCGCGCAACTGATCGAGCTCGGCCTGCTGCTGGCGGACCACCTCCTCGAGATCGCGGATCGTCGTCATGAATTGGTTCCCGTTTGAAGTCCCGTCCGGGGCACATGCACCGCGGCGGTCAGCAATGCCCCGCTCCGCGCCCGCAGCGCATCTGCAACCGCAAAAGGCGCCACACTTCCCGCCTCGAGGGCTGGCAACTGTCCTTCCAGCCATGCCAGGGTCTCGGCGTCGCGCCACAGTCGTTCCCGCACCTGCTGCTCCACCACTTCCTTCACCCGCTCGCGCAGCCGCTGCCGCCGACGCTGGCGCAGCTCGCCACTCTGTGAAAGATAGCGAAAATGCCGGTCGAGGGCGTCCACCACGTCGGCGATCCCCTCGCCCTGCGCCGCAATGGTCCGCAGCACGGGCGGCATCCATCGCGCCGCCGCATCGGAATGCCCGTCCTGCCCGGCAGCCTGCGCGGCGGCGCGCGCCGCGCGCGCCGGGTTCATGGCCTGTCGCATGGCATCGCGGTCACCGATGCTCGACAGGTCGATTCCGTGATGCGCGGGCGCCTGCAACGCCGCGCCCGAGCGCAGGCCGAGCATGAGCTCGATGTCGTTGCGCAGGCGATCGGCACCGGGGCGATCGGCCTTGTTCACGGTGAAGACATCGGCAATCTCCATCACGCCGGCCTTGAGCGTCTGGATGGAATCACCGGACTCGGGAACGAGCACCACCAGCGTCGTGTCCGCAGCGCGCGCGATATCGAGCTCGCTCTGCCCCACGCCCACGGTCTCCAGCAGGATGACCTCCATCCCGAATGCGTCGATCACATCGCACACTTCGCGCGTCGCCGTCGCCAGCCCGCCCAATGACCCGCGCGTGGCCATCGAGCGAATGAACACGCCGGGATCGAGCGCGACATCCTCCATGCGAATGCGATCGCCCAGCAACGCGCCGCCGGTGAACGGTGATGTCGGGTCGACCGCCACGATACCCACGCGCAGCCCGGCATCGCGATACGCCCGCGCCAGGCGCGTGGTGATCGTGCTCTTGCCGGCGCCCGGCGGGCCGGTGATGCCGATGCGACGCGCGCGGCCGATGGCCGGATGAATCGCCGCCAGCAACTGGTCGTATCCCGGGCGGTGATTCTCGACGACACTGACCGCGCGGGCAAGCGACGCGCTCTGCCCGGCGTGGAAGCCGTCCAGCAATCGCGTGATGGACGCGTTCATGATCGCGTCGCCGCGCTGCCGTCGGGCGACGGTTCATCGTGCTCGTCGCGTATCTCGCCCACCAGCTCCTCCAGCAGATCCTCGAGGCTCACCAGGCCTAGCACCTTCCCGTCCGTATCCAGGACGATGGCCAATTGGCGGCGTGACCGCAGGAGCTCGAACAGCAGCTCGTTCGCGGGCCGCGCCGGAGCTGTCGTCGTCACGGGACGAACCGCCGGCATGCGCTCGCCACCCAGCTTGAACACGTCGAACACGTGAATCATGCCGACGATCGTGTCCAGCGAATCGCGATACAGCGGCACGCGGCTGTATCCCGCCTGCGCCACACGCTCGGCCACTTCCTGCGCCGGCAGCGCGATGTCGAGTGCAAAGACATCGCTGCGCGGTGTCATGACATCGGCCACCGTCTTGTCGCCGAACTGCATGACGCCGGAGATGATGGCCATTTCCTCGGTGGCACCGAGGCCTTCGAAGGCGCCGTCACGCAGCAGGTCCTCGAGTCCCTCGCGCGTTTCGTGCCCGAACGTAGGGCGGCGGCGCACCACGAGCGACGTGGCCGCCTGCGCAATGCGCAGGAACGGTGTGACGGTGACATCGACCAGACGCAGCAGCGGCACCAGCACCGGTACCAGTTGCGGCGCCCACCGCCGTCCAATCGCGCGCGGCAGCAACTGCCCGAACACGAGCAGCAGCATCGCGCTCACGAAGGCATCGCGTGCAAACACCCAGGGGCGCGCGCCCTCGCTGCCCGCCAGGATGGCGCCCCACACGAACACCGAGAGCGTGATGCCGGTGCCGGCCGCGTGGGCCAGGCGCGCCGGACGCTCGAGATAGCGTCGCATCGCGCGGGTGGCCGGCTGCCGATGCTCGATCCAATGCCGCAACCACAGGCGACTCACCGCGCGCACGGCGGTCGCGCCGGCGGTGAGGATGGCCACGACCCCGACCACGATCAGCAGGCTGAACCCCGGCATCAGGTGGATTCCCCGCTCAACTGCATGCCCGGGAGACGTTCGAGATACACGCGCTCGATCTTGCGCCGTACGACGCGTTCCACGATGACGCGAAACGGCCCGATCTGGAGCGACTCGCCGGCCCGCGGCACGCGCCCGATCAGCTCGAGCACGAGGCCGCCCACCGTGGTCACATCGTCACGACGGAAGTCGTGATGCAGCGCGTCGGACAGGTCGTCGAGCGTGAGTCGCCCCGACACCCAGTAGCGTTCTTCGCCCTCCGACTCGACCTGGCGTTCCTCGTCGTCGTATTCATCGCGGATCTCGCCGACGATCTCCTCCAGCACATCCTCGATGGTGACGAGGCCGGCCGTGCCACCGTATTCGTCGGCGACGACGGCAATGTGCCGGCCGGTGGCGCGGAATTCGCGCAACAGGTCGGCGATGCGCTTGCTGCGCGGCACGAAGGTCGGAGGGCGCACCAGCGACTGCCACCCGCCCGACGGCTCGTCGTCGGCAATGGCCGCCGGCAGCAGGTCCTTCGCGTACAGGATGCCGACGATCTCGTCGATCGACTCCTCGAACACCGGCACACGCGAATGCTGCTCGCTGCGCACGTGGTCCAGCACTTCCGACCACGGCGTGTCGCGCTCGATGCCCACGATATCAACGCGCGGCACCATGACCTCCTCGGCCGTCGTCTCGCCGAAGTCGAAGACGCCCAGCAGAAGGTCGCGCTCATCGCGCGACACATCGGCTTCCGTGCTGATCACTTCGCGGAACTGCGCCGCGGCCTCTTCGCGCCGTTCGAGCGGCGTTTCCGTGTCCGACACGGCCTCGACGAACATCGCATCGACCCACTGGCCGAGGCGAACCGCCGGCGCACACACCACCTCGACCGCACGCGTGAACCAGCGCAGTCGCATGCTCGCATCGTCCCCCAGCGCGTCGCCGATGGCGCGCGCGGTGCTTTCGGCCACCGCCACCGTGATGAGACCGGCCAGTGCCAGCGTGAGGAGCCCCTGCCAGTCCGTCCGTTCAGCCAGGCCGAGCGCGAAGGCCATTGCGCCGCCCGCAATCCCGTGCCCCAGGATGCGCGCAAACGACAGCGCACGGTGCGAACGCTCGCGCGAGGCAACCGGCCGGCTGACCATCGGCGGGGGCACGAGACCGTTACGCTCACCGGCGCCGGTCGCATGATGTTCGGCAAGCAGCGCCCCATCGGCCACCGCGGACAGGGCCGCGAGCGTCGCACCGCCACCGGCAACGAGCCACGTCAGGACACTCACGCGGCCCCCCCACTACTTCGCTCGATCATGCGAGGCGGGCTGGCGTGATCCAGAAGCGGTCGAGCAATTGCTCCTGGCGTCGCCACATTGGCGACGAGGTTCGTCCGGCGTCGACGGGATGCTCCCACCCGCACGCATGCAACGTCCCGTGCACGACGAGCCGCGCCAGCTCCTCACGCACGCCAACGCCGTGGGTGCGGGCCTGTTCACGCGCGACCGCCGGGCAGATGTAGATGTCGGCAACGATCGCGCCGCCCGGCTCGGCTTCCAGGGCGAACGTGATGACGTCGGTGGGCCCCCGATGTCCGAGGTGCTCACGGTTGAGTCGCGCCATGGCCTGCGCGCTGACCAGCGTGACGGACAGCATCGCGCGCGGAACGCGCAGGGCCGCGAGCACCTGGCGCGCAAGCCCGGCCAGCCGGTCGGTGGCGACCGGACTGCGCACGCCGTCGCGCTGGACGGACACCGCATGCGCGGACACGCGTGTCATGCGCCGGCGGCGTCCACGTTGTAGGCGCGAATGATGTCGCGCACCAGTCGGTGTCGCACGACATCGGCGTCGGTGAAGTAGTGGAACTTGATGCCTTCGATGCCGTGCAGGATGCGCTCGATCTGCATCAGCCCCGATTCTTCGCGGCGTGGCAGGTCCACCTGGGTCTTGTCGCCGGTGATGACGATCTTCGAGTTCACGCCAAGGCGCGTAAGGAACATCTTCATCTGCAGGCCGGTCGCGTTCTGCGCTTCGTCGAGAATGACGAACGAGTCGCCCAGCGTGCGGCCGCGCATGAATGCCAATGGCGCCACTTCGATGGTGCGGGTCTCGATGAGCTTCTGGATGCGCTCGAACGGAATGAGGTCGTCGAGCGAATCGTACAGCGGTCGCAGGTACGGATCGATCTTGGCCTGCATGTCGCCCGGCAGGAAGCCCAGGCTTTCGCCGGCTTCGACGGCGGGGCGCGCCAGCACGATGCGACGCACGCGCTTGCGCATCAGCGCGTCGACAGCGGCCGCGACCGCGAGAGAGGTCTTGCCGGTGCCCGCCGGTCCGATCCC
>CAZPON010000279.1:0-4816 GCA_964588045.1 uncultured Gemmatimonas sp. | reverse complement strand
CGCTCGTCACGCCCACGCGCGTGCCGCTCGGCGCGCAGTCCGGCGCGCAGTCCGGCGCTGAAGCGGCCTATGATCGCGTGGCCAGGGCATGGGCCGCACACACCACGCTCTCCGCGGACTTTCAGCAGCGTGTCACCAATCCGCTGCTGGGGCGAACCGCGTCGTCGCGCGGTACGTTCCTGCAGCAGAAGCCCGGTCGCGTGAACATCACGTTCACTGAGCCGGCCGGCGATCGCATCGTCAGCGACGGCACATCGCTGTGGGTGTACCTGCCCAGCAGCGCGCCCGGCCAGGTGATGAAATTGCCGGCGACGGCCGATGGCGCCGTGGTTGCCGACCTGCTGGGGCAGTTGCTCGACGCACCCAAGCGAAGCTTCACCTTCACCGGCGGCGACGCCGTGACCATCGAGGGACGTTCGACGCGCCGCGTACTGATGACGCCCAAGGTCGCGGGCAGCGTGCCGTTCACGAAGGCGACGCTGTGGCTCGACGACAAGGAGCCGCGACCGGTTCGCGTGCAGGTCACGGACGAGCAGGGTGTGGAACGCACGATCACCCTCGTCACCTGGGTGCCCAACGCCACGCTGCCCAGGGACGCCTTCACCTTCAGCACGCCGAAGGGCGTGAAGGTGATCACCAGACTCCCGGGCGCGTAGGTCTATTCCGGTACCACCGCAGTGACGGCGGTGAACACCTGGTTGGGCATCTTCGCCGTCTGCAGGATCTGTCGCGCGCGCTGAATGACCGGATCATCCTGCGCGCGGCGCACGAACTCCGCCTCGGGGCCAAAGGCCACGCGCGTCATCTCGTAGCCGAGTGAGCGCGCGATCCATGGCGACGCCGCATCGAACACCTTGCGGTCGGGCGCCACCTTGCGGCTCACGAGCGTGGCATACACGGCGTCGAGCATCGCGCGCGTGACGGGATCGCCCGGCGACTTCATGGACGACTTCCGCAGCGTGGCCTCGCGGGAGAGTGCATCGCGATAGTCGGCGAGATGCTGACCCATGGCGCGCGCCAGGATCTGCACCGGCATGGGCGTGGCCGAATCGCCAACCTGCACGTCGGGCGTGATGCCGCCGCCGCCAAACACCGTGCGTCCCGCGTCGGTGCGGAATCGCGGACGCAGCGTGTCGCTGGGCAACGCGACCCCGTCGCGGTCGTCGTCGTCGTCATCCGGATCCCGCGGTCGCGGCTTGCTGATGCTGCGTCCAGCCGGCGTGTACCACCGCGCCGTCGTCAACCGCAAGGCACCGCCGGTGACCAGCGGATACACGTTCTGCGCACTGCCCTTGCCGTACGACGTCATGCCGACCACCAGCGCGCGATCATGGTCCTGCAGCGCACCGGCAACGATCTCGGACGCACTGGCACTGCCCTTGTCGATCAGCACCGAGATCGGCAGCGTCGGCCACCGCTGTTGCATCGTGTCGCTGATGGTCTGCGGCGCCTGTCCCGGTCGCGACCGCAATTCCACCACGCTCTGCCCCGGGTCGAGGAACAGTTCGGCCACGCCCACCCCTTGCTCCAGCAGGCCGCCGGGATTGCCGCGCAGGTCGAGAATGAGGCTGCGCGCGCCAAGGCGCATCAGCGAGTCGACTGCGGCCTGCAGTTCGGTCGCTGTCGATTGATTGAACACGTTGACATCGACATAGCCGACCATGTCGGGGAGCAACGAGATGCGCGTCACGGCCCGCACGTGCACCGCTTCGCGCTGCACGGTCACCGCCACACGCTGGTCGGCGCGCTCGATATCCAGCATCACCTTCGAACCCGGTGGTCCGCGCAAGGCCCGCGACACTTCGTCACGTGTCCAGCCCTTCGTCACGTCACCGCCAATCCGCGTCAGGCGGTCGCCGGCGATGACACCCGCCTTCCATGACGGTCCGCCGGTGACCGGCTCGATCACCACCGGCCATCCATCGCGAATGTCCATCTGCACACCGACACCGGTGTACGTGCCGCTCATCTGCTCATTGAGGCGACGGAGGCGATTCTCGGCGAGATACGTGGTGTACGGATCCTTGAGTTCGCGCAACAACCCCGACACGGCCTTGTCGTAAATGACGGAGGCATCGAGTGAATCGACGTAGCGCGTGGCCACCGCGCCAAGCACCTGGTCGAACAGCCGCGCACCGCCGATCGCGCGGCGCGGAGCGGGCGCCGCCGGCGCGAGGTCACGACCAGCCCACCATCCGCCCAGCGACAGCAGCGCCGCAAACAGGCCGACGGCCACCACCGCGCGCGAGCGTCGCATCGCCGGTCTGGGCGTGTCGGGCAGTTCGTCAGCCATGCATCGCTCCGGCGAAACGCGTGGGACAACTGGCGGCGAGTTGCTCGAGGCAGCGGGCCGTCACGACGTCGGGACTCCCGGAGGCGTCGACCGGCAACACGGGGCCGACCTCCTGATGCGCGTCCTGCCATGCCGTATCTGCGGCCGCGTCGAACGCGGCAAGCACCCGGCGATGGAAGTCGTCGCCCTCACGCTCCAGTCGATCGGTTGCACCGCGGGCACGCATGCGGCGCATCCCTTCCTCCAACGGCATCGTCAGCAACAGCGTCACGTCGGGCGCGAGTCCGCCCGTCGCGAAGTGATTGGTGGCGCGCAACGCCTCGAGCGGCAGTCCGCGACCGGCCCCCTGATAGGCATACGTCGACAGCAGGAAACGGTCGACGAGAACCACCGCGTCACGGGCCAGGGCGGGAAGAATGACATCCCGCACCAGTTGTGCACGCGACGCAGCAAACAGCAGCGCCTCGCTTTCCGGAGCCAGTTGTGAATCCGGATCGAGCAGCATGCGGCGCAGCGCGTCACCAGCGGGCGTTCCGCCGGGTTCACGCAGCGCAACCACTTCGTTACCGGCCGCGCGCAGCGCGTCGGCGAGACGCTGCCATTGCGTCGTCTTGCCGACACCTTCGCCGCCCTCCAGCACGACGAACAGTCCGGGTCGCCCGGTGCGATCTGCAGACATGAGTCAGCGGCGCCGGTGCGGGATCAGGCGAGGATGATCGGACTCGTGGCGCCGGCGCGAATGCCATCGGCGATCCACTGGTTCACGCGCAGCATCAGCTTGTCGAAATTCTCCTGGGCGGCAATGGCGCCCTGATAGGCCGGGTTGCCCTGCACCTGCTGCAGCAACGCGTCCAGCTCCTGTTCCATCTCCGCCGTCGGCTCCTGTCCGCGATCGATCATCGCCTGCGCGTCGGTACGGATCTTCTCCATCTGGCGAAGGACCGTCGTCGCTTGCCGATCGCCGTTCAGCGTTTCGCTGGACCGCTTCACGGCCTTGTATTCATCGCTCTGGCCAATGGTGCGGCCGAGATCCTTCGCCTTGTCTTCAAGCATGTTGCCGGGCCTCTGGTCCGGGGACGTGTGTGGTTGCTGCTGGACGACGGAGCACTGCGTCGCCCGTCGTGTTCGTATGTGACGCGGGAACGGCCGGACACTGCGCCACCAACACGCGTTCGCGCCCGCTGAGATCCCGGATGAGCCGAATGTCTTGCCAACCGAAGTGCTGCGCGCGAGCGGCGGTCTCCCCTGCCCGGCGTGCGTCGACTTCGAGCACGATGAAGCCGCCAGGCTCGAGAAACCGGGGTGCCCCAGCCAGCAGCGCCTCGTAGCGCGCCATGCCGCCATCGGCCGCAAACAGGGCCGTGGACGGCTCCCAGTCGCGGACGCTGGCCGGCAGGGCCGACGCTTCCTCATACGCAATGTATGGTGGGTTGGATACAATCACATGGGCGCGCAGGCCCTCCAGCGGGGCAAGGTCGGCGCCCTGGCGGAACTCGACTGGGACGAGTGGCTGGATCGACGCCGCATTGAGGCGGGCCACCTCGAGCGCATCGGCGGACACATCGGTGGCGATGACCCGCTCGAAGCGGCCCTCGGTGGCCAGTGCGAGGGCGATGGCGCCGGACCCCGTTCCAATGTCCACAGCAATGCCACCGGCCCGGGGCGCGCTGACCCGCAGGGCCTCCTCCACCACGGTCTCCGTCTCGGGTCTGGGGATCAGCACGCGGGCATCGACCTGCAGGAGCAGGTGCCGGAACGGCGCCGTGCCAACGGCGTACGCCAGGGGTTCGCCGCGCGCGCGGCGTTCGGCGGCTGCCCATACCGCCGCCCGATGGGCGTCCGTCAGGGACTGGTCGATGCGCCGGGCGAGGTCGCCGGGTGAGCAACCCAGGACGGCGGCGGTGAGCACCCGCGCCTCGCGTCCGGAGTCGGCCCGCGATTCGTCGTCGAGCCCCGACGACGCCGCGAGCCGCTGCGCGATCTCCTCCAGCAGCGCACGCATGAACCGTCAGGCGCTCAGCTTTTCCTCGGCATTGGCGAGGGCCAGTGCATCGAGGAACGGAGAGAGGTCGCCATCCATGACACGCGCAATGTCGTACAGGGTCAGCCCGACGCGATGATCGGTAACGCGGCCTTGCGGATAATTGTAGGTGCGGATCTTGGCCGAGCGATCACCGGTGGAGACTTGCGACTTGCGCATGCGCGAGCGCTCCGCCTCCTGCTCTGACAGGCGCAAGTCGAGCAGGCGGGCGCGCAGCACTTCCATGCCCTTGGCCTTGTTCTGCAATTGCGACTTCTGGTCCTGCTGCGAGACGACGATGCCGGTGGGGATGTGCGTGATGCGCACTGCGGAGTCGGTGGTGTTCACGCTCTGTCCGCCCGGGCCCGAGGAGCGAAACACGTCGATGCGCAGGTCCTTGTCTTCGATGCGCACATCGACGTCTTCCGCTTCCGGAAGCACCGCGACAGTCGCGGCGGAGGTATGAATGCGCCCCTGGCCTTCGGTGGCCGGTACGCGCTGCA
>CAZPON010000278.1:1125-4830 GCA_964588045.1 uncultured Gemmatimonas sp. | reverse complement strand
ATGCCGACAGGAGCGCGTGGAGGGGAGGGCAGCATGCGCCGCGTCCCGTATTTTACCATGGCGTCGGGGCCGCCGGATAGCTGAGGGACGGAGCGATTCGTGCCTCTGACGTTTCGGATCAACACTGAATCCCGAGGATGACGTCCGTGGCCCGATCGACTGCCCCTGCGCACACGCTCCCACTTCGCGTGGTCGTGATTGACCCGCCGACGAATGTCTCGTGGGCCCTGCAACTCGGTCGCGACGAACTCGTCGCACCCACCTCGAGCTCGGCCCGCCGTGTCACGTTCGATTTCACGGTCGAAGTCGTGGAAGACGCATCGACCGGGGCGTTTCGACTGCGCGGCCCAGCCGTGCAGGGGAAGCCCGGAGAGCGCTTCGTGTACCTGTGCATCGGTGCGTACGCGGGTCAGGACGGCACCAGCACGGGTGGACGTTCCAAGGTGAGTCTCGAAGGCATCAGCCGCGCATTGATCGATGCGGTGAAGTCACAACCCTCCGCAACGCTGGAGGCCGAATTCGAAGGAACGGGGCGGAAGGGTGGACCCGCCTATGCATCGGTGCCCTTGATCGGAGATGGGTGGCACGTGGCATAAACGAGTGGCGGTCCAGCGGCATCGGATACTGAGACCATGCTGCCTTCCTTCTTTCGTTCCCTGTCGCGGGCTCCCGGCCTGTCGTTGATGGTCGTCGGCACGGTTGCCGCGGGCGTGGCGGCGCTCACCGTTGCGTTCGGGATGGCCGATGCCGCGATCCTCCGGGCGCCTCCGTTCGCCGATGTCGACCGTGTGGCGATGGTGTACACGACGCACGCGTCGCGAACACAGGGTCGCTTCAACTCGCGGTGGTCCTATCCGCGCATCCGGGTGCTGCGCGACCGTGCGCGCAGCTTCAGCGCCGTCGCCAACTACACCGGGCCGGTGCGATTGACGTTGACCGGCGAGGATGTTGCAGACCCGGTCTTCGGCGAGATCGTGTCGCCATCGTACTTCGCGGTGTTGGGCGCCGCGCCGGTGCTGGGGCGCGGGTTCCGCGATGTCGACGACCATGTCGTGGGATCACAACCATCGGTGGTCGTCGGTCATCGCCTGTGGATGCAACGCTTCAAGGGCGATTCCGCCATCCTTGGGCGTACCATCAGGATCAATCGTGCGTCGCTCACCGTCGTGGGTGTCATGCCGCCGGGCTTTCGCGGACTGACCGACAAGGCCGAGTTGTGGGTGCCAACCAGCATGGCCCCGTTGCTCACCTACCCGGAGTATTTCACGACGAACCAGAACTTCATCAGCGTGGTTGCGCGCCTCGCGCCCGAGGCGAGCATGACCAGCGCCGACGCCGAAATGCGGGCGTTGGGTCCCCGGATCCACGAGATGGTTCCCGGTGACGACGATCCCGAGGATCGTCCCAGCGCAACGATCGTCACGCTCAACGACGCGCGCTCGCACCCGGTGGTGCGCCGAGGCGTGTTGCTGCTGCTGGTCGGCGTTGGGTTGCTGCATGTCCTCGCGTGTGCCAACGCCACCAGCCTGCTGCTCGGACGGGCGATGGCCCGACGACACGAGGCAGCGGTGCGACGCGCGCTCGGCGGCACGCCACGACGGCTGTTCCTGCACTACTTCGCGGAAAGCGCCGTCGTGGTGCTGGCCGGCGGCGTGGTTGGCATGGTGCTCGCCGTCTGGCTCAATGCACTCATGCCGGCGCCGGCAGACCTGTGGGCGCCGCGCAATTTCTATGGCAGCCTGGCGGCCTTCGCCGATCCGGCGTTCTCCTGGCGCGTGCTGGCGTTCGCGGCCACGCTCACGGTATCGAGCGCGCTGGTAATTGCGAGTGTCCCGGCCATGAGCCTGGTGCGTGTGCCCATGCAGGCGTGGCTTCGTGATGGCTCGCGCGGAGCGGCGGCAGCCACATCGCGGCGACGCTGGTCGGCGCATGGCGTCATTGTGGTGCTGGAGACCGCGCTGGCCGTCGTGCTGCTGGTGGCCGGCGCGTTGATGATCGACAGCTACCGTCGCATGCGTGCGACGCAACTGGGAGTCGACGACGCGCATGTGCTGACCTTTGCGCTGCAACCGCCCGAGCAGCAAGTGCCGACCGCCGCGGCGCCGGCGTTCGTGGCCCGCATGCTCGACGCGATCACGGCAGTGCCGGGTGTCGTGTCGGCCACGGTGGATGGTGGCGCGCCGGTGAGCGGCACGGCGCGCAGCCGCCTGTTCATCATGGGGCGTGAGTGGGCCAATCCCCGCGAGGCTCCGCCGGTGCTGCGACACTATGTCGCACCGGCGCACTTCTCGACGCTGGGCATCCCGCTCGTGCGCGGGCGTGCATTCACCTCGCAGGACATCGCCGGACGGCCGCGCGTGACCGTCATCAGTGAGTCGGCGGCACGTGCGTTCTGGCCCGATACGGACCCCATCGGCCAACGCGTCTGGTTCAGCGCCGGCAGCAGCAACTTCGACAGTCCGGACGCGAGCGCCGAGATCATCGGCATCGTGCGCGACGTGATGTACGAGCCGTTGGATGTCGGGCCGAACCGGCACAGCTTCTACACGCCGTTCATGCAGTTCACGTACGGCTGGCGCATCTACTTCGTGCGCGCGGCCGGCGATCCCATGGCGCTCATCCCGGAACTCCGGCGTGCGATTCATGCACTCGAGCCCGACCTGGCCCTCACCGAGGTGAAGTCGTTGCATGAACTGATTGGCGCGTCGTGGTCACGCCAGCGCTTCGATGCGCGCTTCTTTGGCGGTATCGGCGCGTTGGCCCTCGTGCTGGCCATCAGCGGCATCTACTCCGTGGTTGCCTACGCCGTTGGGCGACGGACGCGCGAGATGGGAATCCGCATGGCGCTTGGCGGACAACCCCGCGATATCATGCGCCTGGTCGTGACCGACGGCATGGTCGCCCCGCTGGTCGGTGTCGTCGTCGGCACCATCGCGGCGATCGCCGCGACGCGCCTGCTGCGCGCGTCACTCTACGGCGTGTCGCCGACCGATCCGCGTGTGCTGGGTGTGACGCTGGCCGGGTTGCTGGTGGCAGCGGCAATCGCGTGTGTGATTCCGGCGCGACGGGCAACGCGGGTCGATCCGTGCGAGGCGCTGCGGTCCGACTGACGTTGCGCGACTACTTCATGATCGCGTGCGGCGGCTCGACGCCCTTCGTCTGGCGAATGAGCAACAAGAGCAACAAGAGCAACAAGAGCGGGATCAGGGCCGCATGATCACCGCACTGAGCGCTTCAGCCCCGAATGGCCGGGCATGCAAGCGCTGCTGAAACGGCGGATTCTGATCGGTCGTCACAAGAACGTCGCATACCGCAGCCAACAGGTCGAGCAGTGGCCAGTTGACCTTGATCTTCTGAGCCATGAGCTTACGGCGTTCGTCCAGGAAGTCGTCGTAGGCAGGAGTCCTGCCGTCGAGCAGCGCCTCAGGAAGACAACTCATTCGCAGGTTGGCGCGAAGCTCGGACGCGTCGGTGATGCCGCCGTACTTCCTCTTGCCTTGTCGCCGATTGCGATGTTGATCTCGCTCTGCGCCAGGACAAAGTTGGCGATCTGGGTGTACCGACCGCGAGGTCCAGCACCGTGATGTCCCGTGAGAGAAAGCCCTTGTCGCCGAGCTTCACTTGCGCTGCTTTGTAGGCGAGGAAGTAGGGGCTCTGCCCGGAGGACGTGTCCATGAGCTGTGGGAGCATTCCGGTCCAGAAGCT
>CAZPON010000278.1:0-1115 GCA_964588045.1 uncultured Gemmatimonas sp. | reverse complement strand
CCGGCAACTCCGCCTCGATCACCGACTCCGCGTAGGCCCCCAGCCCGCGCGCCTCGACTTGCCGGATGTCGAAATCGAACGCGGTCTCCGGACTGCCGGTGTAGCGGCCGCGCAGGATCGACATGGCATACCAGCGCCTGACCAGGCGCTCGAGGTCCGCGGCGTGTACATTCTCGGCACGTCCACGCAGGTAAAGGATATAGGCGAAGTTGACGGCGTTCTGGCCGCCGATCAAGTCGCTTGTGACGAATCCAGCTGACCGCAGGATCATCGTGATGCGGTCGAAGTGCGTCTTGTTGATGAAGGCTAGGATGCCCTGCTTGAGCCGCCCGAACGACGCCTCGGCGATAGCGTCCTCATACTGCTTGGTCTCGAAGTTACGACCCGAGAGCAACGCCACGAGGTCCGCCAGCTTGCCGCGTCCGAACTCCGAGGTAAACGCCACGCGCAGCATGTCGGTGTAGGTTGGGTCGTAGATGTCGTCGTTGACATCCTTCAGCCAACGCATTTGCGGCAGGAACTCGGAAGCGGCGAAGGCATTGTCGCCCTTCTCGATGCGCCCCAGGAAGTCTGGCGCCACAGTGAGGTGACAGAAGTAGTCGATCGCCTTGCGCAACATGTTGCCACCGTAGGTCTCGTTGGCAGCGATCTTCGACATCGCGAAGTCGGCCTGCGAGAGTTCGGCCCCGGCGGAGTTCACGCGAATGAAGATTTCGGTGACTGTCTCGATGTCGAGGTCCTCGGCCAGCTCGATCAGGCCGACGTGGTTGTTGATGATCTTGCCGAGTTTCTGCAAGACCTTCCCGACGATCCGACGATCCGCCTCAGGGTTCATTGCGGCATAACCCTCCGTCAACTCGAACATGTCGGCATCGGGAGTGAAGACAGCGGCCACATCCTCGATCCACGCCACGTCTTTACGGATGGCAGGGTTGGCGACTTCGAACTTCTCAGTTTGCGGGTGAAATGCGATGCGGATGCGGACGGTCTCGTAGTCCTTGGTCAGGACTTCACGCCCGAGCAACCCGGCCATCAGCGCAGTAACCCGTTGCTGGCCGTCGATGAGAATGCGCTTGCCCGCCGAAGGCGTGCCGTCTTTGAGCTTCACCGTCGGG
>CAZPON010000277.1:0-4830 GCA_964588045.1 uncultured Gemmatimonas sp. | reverse complement strand
GGCCATGGAAGTGGACGCAGAGCCACTTCCATGGCCCGCTTACGAACAGTCGCCGGTTTCTCGGCAGCGTGTGATGGCGCCGTGACAGGAGGCTTGGCCTTCGCGCGTTTCCCGGGTTTCGTCATGATGGGCTCACTATGCGCATATTTTGTGTCAACGTATGCGCATATCAGGTGACCCGCAAGGGCGCTGACGGGTCCCCGACAGGCCCTGCAGCCATCGCGCAGGGCACCGCGTGGGCGTATGATTTTCCGCATGATGCAACGCCGCGACTTCCTTCGCGCCTCGGCGCAAGCCACGCTCGCATCGGCGGGTGCCGCGCGGCTGGCCGCGCTCCCCTCCGACTGGTCAACCCTGCCCTCGGCCCCGTTCCCCGATGGCGTCAGCGCGCTCGATGACCGCATGGCATGGTGGCGCGAGGCACGATTCGGGATGTTCGTGCACTGGGGCCTGTACGCGATCCTTGCCGGTGAGTGGGGCGGCAAGACGAACTACGGCGAGTGGATCCGCAGCAACGCGAAGATCCCGCTCGGCGAATACGACGGCCTGCTGTCGCGCTGGGCGCCGACCGCGTTCGATCCTGACGCGCTCGCGCGCCTCGCCCGGCGCGCCGGCATGCGCTACCTGGTGATCACCACCAAGCATCACGACGGCTTCGCGCTGTGGCCGTCGAAGCACGGCACCTTCAACGTCTCGCGCACCGGCGACCAGCGCGACATGATGCGCCTCGTGGCCGACGCCTGCCGGCGACACGGCGTGGTGCCCTGCTGGTACCACTCCATCATGGATTGGCATCATCCCGACTACCTGCCGCGGCGCGACTGGGAAGCGGCCCAGCGGCCGCCCGCCGGCGCGTCGCTCACACGCTACATCGAGTTCCTGCACGCGCAGGTCGAGGAGTTGCTCACGCAATACGGCGACATCGGCGTGATGTGGTTCGACGGCGAGTGGGAGAGCACGTGGACGCAGGAGCTCGGCATGGCGCTGGCCGAGAAGTGCCGCGCGTTGCAACCGAACGTGATCGTGAACAATCGCGTGGCGCCCAACCGCGCCGGCATGAACGATCCCAATATCGGCAAGATCGGCGACTTCGGCACGCCCGAGCAGAACATCCCCGAGCAGGGATTGCCCGGCGTCGACTGGGAATCGTGCATCACGATGAACGGGAACTGGGGCTACAATCGCGCCGACAAGGACTTCAAGAGCGTCCCGAAGCTCGTGTCGATGCTGGTCGATACGGCGTCGAAGGGCGGAAACCTGCTGCTGAACGTGGGGCCGACGGCGACTGGCGAAGTGCCGCCGGAGAGTGTCGACCGATTGCAGGGACTCGCGCGCTGGATGGACCGCCATGGCGACGCCATTCATGCCACGGTTGCGTCGCCGTTTCAGCAGACGACGTTTCGCGCGACGCGCTCGCCGGGCAACGATCGGATCAACGTGTTCCTGGCCGACTGGCCGGGCAATCGCGAGTTGCTGCTGCCGGGGCTGCAGACCATGCCGACGCGTGCGACGATGATGGGGGCGTCGGTGTTCGACACGTTGCCAACCCGGCGCGTGGACAACGGGATCGTGGTGACCCTGCCAGCGCAGGCGAGCGATCCGGTGTGCAGTGTGCTGAGGATCGAGGCGCGGGAGCGAATGCTCGTACGTTAAGAGACTACTGCCATCGCCGCCGCCAAATCCGCCAGCGCTGTCCCGACCGACTTGAATATTGTAATCTGGTCGTCGCTCATGCGACCGACACGTTCACCGCGCACCAGCTCGGCCAACTCGGCTACCACGTGCTTGCGCGTGATCAGTCCAAGCTCGAGCGGGATCACCAGATCCCCCGGCTCGCTCAGCGCGCCGCGATAGGTGTCCACGGAAATCCGGCTGTGCACGACGGCGTCGTCGTCCACTTCGCGCATCTCGCGCGTGAAGCCGCCCACCAGGTCGAGATGTGTTCCCGGCGACAGCCAGTCGCCTTGCACGATGGGCGTGCGAGACGTGGTGGCGCAGCTCACGATATCGGCCGAACGCACGGCCGTCTCGAGATCGCCCGCCGACTCCACCGGCAGCCCCTCGTCGCGCAGTTGCCGCACCATGCTCACCACGCGGTCCGGTGACCGTCCCCATACCGCGACGCGCTCGAGCCCGGGCCGCAGCGCGCAGTGTGCGCGCACCATCCATGGCGCGAGATGTCCCGTGCCAATCATCACCATGCGGTGTGCGTCACGCCGCGCGAGATACCGCGCCGCGATGGCCGAAACGGCTGCCGTGCGCCGCACGGTGAGCGCATCCCCGTCCAGCACGGCGCGCGGCACGCCCGTGGCGCGATCGAGCAGCAGGTACGTGGCGCCAACGGTCGGCGCACCGCGTGACGGTGCCTCGGGAATCACGGTCACCAGCTTCACGCCGATGGCGTCGTCACTCCACGCCGGCATCAGCAACAGGGTGTCGCTCGCATTCAACGCATGCGCATGGCGCACCGGCACCTGCACAGACGACTCGGCGCTCACCGCGAATGCCGCAGTGAGCGCCGAGTCGAGTGTGGCCCAGTCGAGGGCCGCGTGAACCTGCCGGGCCGTGCAGACGGTCAGCAAGTCCCGTGCAGCTTACTTGTTCGGTGTCATCGTCAGGCCGCTGACGATGCCATCGGTGTTGTGCGCGAAGCGGATGCCGTAGATGCCGTCGGTGGACTTGAGCATGCCGTTCATCACGACCATCGACTTGTCGTAGCTGCCAACGGTCTTGCCGTTGATCGCGCACTCGACCTTGTCGGCTGTCACCGTCACGGCGATCTCCTGCTGCACCGGCTCGCCCTTCCCCGCGGCCTTGTTCACGGCCGGGTCGGGGCCACCACGCGGTCCATTCAACTGGAACGGCGCGGGCCCGAAGCCGCGCACGATGAACGTGCCGTTGCCGTACGCCGCGCAATACAGGAAGGTCTGGTTGTCGGTGCCCATGTCGTTGCCGCCGATCACGATACCGTACGGATGCGGATGCGTGTTCACGTTCATGTACGCCGGTTCCTTGAACGTGGCCTTCACCGTGTAGTTACCGGTGGCCTTGTTGGCCGGATTCCAGTACGTCACGGCCGGGCCGGTGGTC
Source organism: uncultured Gemmatimonas sp. (assembly GCA_964588045.1). Lineage (GTDB taxonomy): Bacteria > Gemmatimonadota > Gemmatimonadetes > Gemmatimonadales > Gemmatimonadaceae > Gemmatimonas. Next base: position 1,740 of record CAZPON010000277.1, on the reverse strand, counting down.
ACCACCATGTCCTTGCCGGACATGGCGAGCTTGGCGTTGTTGAGCGTCAAGCCGGCGGCGGCTTCTTTCGGATCGACCTTGCCCTGCCAGCCAGCGACGGAGATACCGCCGCCTTCGACCGTGCGTGACTTGTCGTCCTGCGCCGCTGCCATGGTCGGGGCGAGCAGCAGCGCCGCGACTGCGAGCGAGATGGCGTTCGTGCGTCCCATGATGAACAGTCTCGGTGAGGGGGGGAAGGAGAACAATAGGTTAGCGCCGCAACCCGGCCTTGCGCTATTGTTTGGCATCGGCGGCCACGTCCACTGGCGCAGCCGGACGAAAATTCGCCCCTCACATACCGACCCGACGATGCTTCGTTCCCTTGCCTGTGTGATTTCCGTCACCCTTGCCGTGACGAGCGCCCCCGCCGTGGGCATGGCCCAGGTCGCCCCAACGGCCGTGACCGGCACCCGCGCGACATTCCTGGAATACGAAACCACCGTACCATCCAACTGGACTGCACGCACGCCCTCGTCGAGCATGCGCCTGGCCGAGTACGCCACGCCCACGGTGGACGGCGGCATGGCCGACGTGGTCGTCTACTATTTCGGGAAGGGACAGGGCGGCTCGGTGGACGCAAATCTCGAACGCTGGAAAAGCCAGTTCAGCAACCCGTCCGGCGGTGCGGTTGAGGAGAAGGTCACGCACCCCATCGCGCCCTTCCCGATGACGATCGCCGAGTACCGCGGGACGTACGCACGCGGGGTGGGTGACGGGTCGGATGCCAATGCGGCCCGCCCCAACCATATGCTCATCGCCGTGGTGGCCGAGACACCGCGCGGAACGTTGTTCTTCCAGTGCTTCGGCCCCATCGCGGCGGTGGAAGCGCAACAGGGAGCGTACCTGCAGTTCGCGCTGGGGCTCAGATAGCACGCCTTCGGCCGTTACCCCGACGCTTCGGCTTTCTTCGTCGCCGCGATCACAACCCCGGCGCCAGCCGCGGTCACGGCTGCGAGGAACACGAACGCGGCTCCTGACGATCCCGTCGCATCGCGCACCCGCCCGATGAGATCCGGCCCGAAGTGTCCGCCGAGATTTCCCACTGAGTTGATCCACGCGATGCCCGCCGCCGCACCCGACTGGCGCAGCAGCGCAGTCGGAATCGACCAGAACGTCGACATGCACGACAGCACGCCGCAGGTCACCAGCGACAACGCGATCATGGACGGCACCGGCGCGTGCCCCACCGATGCCAGCAACAGCAGCCCGGTCGCTGCGACGAGCATTGCACCCGCCACGTGCCAGCGGCGCTCTCCTGTGCGATCGGAGTGCGCCGAGACCAGCAACATCGCCGTGCCGGCCAGCCCCCACGGAATCATGCTGATCAAGCCGATGCGCAGGTATTCGGTGCGTGCGATGCCCACCTCCTGGATGATCGTCGGCATCCAGAAATTCACCCCGTACAGCGCCAGCGCGGCAGCGAGATACACGAAGGCCAGCGCCCACACGCGTCCACTGAAAATCGCCGCACGAACGCCCTGCACCGACTGCGGTCCACCGGATGCGACGCGATCCGCCGCCAGGCGCGCTGCGATGGCCTCGCGTTCCTCTCCCGTCAGCCACCGGGCCGACGACGGTCCATTCGGGAGCAGGAACAGCACCGCCACGCCGGCGATCACGGACGGCGCGGCCTCGAGAATGAACAGCCATCGCCACCCCGCCCATCCCGCCATGCCGTCGGCGTACTGCATGATTGCGCCC
>CAZPON010000276.1:4567-4835 GCA_964588045.1 uncultured Gemmatimonas sp. | reverse complement strand
GCCGTACATCGACTTCTCCTTCCACACGTCGTAGGCCTGCACGATGTCCTTCTCCGTGTCGGCGAGCAGCGTGAAGGGCAGGTCGAACTTGGCCTTGAACTTCGCGTGCGACTTCACGGAGTCGGGGCTGACGCCGAGTATGACGGCCTTGCCCTGCTCGAAGCGCGGGAAGGCGTCGCGGAATTCGCAGGCTTCGACGGTGCAGCCGGAGGTGTCGTCTTTCGGATAGAAGTACAGCACGACGGGACGACCCTGCAGCGACGACAGC
>CAZPON010000276.1:0-4557 GCA_964588045.1 uncultured Gemmatimonas sp. | reverse complement strand
GCGTGAGCGACTCGCCGCTGTCGGTGAGGACCGTGAAGTCGGGGGCGTTGGCGCCAACGGCTGGAGCGGGCATGGCAGTCGAGTCGATTGGTGAACGCACAGAATCAGGCCAGAGCCTCGCGGCCCATGATCACGGCCATGATGGCCTTCTGGATGTGCAGGCGATTCTCGGCCTCGTCCCAGACGGCGCTTTGCGGACCGTCGATGACATCGGCCGACACTTCTTCGCCGCGATGCGCGGGAAGACAGTGCAGGAAGATCGCCTGCGACGCGGCACGCGACATCATGCGGGCATCCACCTGGAAACCGGCGAAGGCACGCACGCGCTTGGCCTGCTCGTCCTCCTGGCCCATCGACGCCCACACATCGGTGGTGACGACGTCGGCACCGGCAACGGCTTCCTGCGGATCGCGCACGATACGCACATCAGCCGTGGCCGCGCGCGCCATGAAGGTCGCGTCGGGATCGTAGCCTTCGGGGCACGCGAGACGCAGCGAGAAGCCGAGGTGTTGCGCGGCTTCGATCCACGAGTTGGCCATGTTGTTGCCGTCGCCGACCCAGGCCACGGTGCGTCCGCGGATTTCGCCGAGGTGCTGTCGCATGGTGAGCACGTCAGCGAGCACCTGGCACGGGTGTGACAGGTCGGTGAGCCCGTTGATGACGGGCACGCCGGCGTGTTCGGCCAGCGTTTCGACGTCGGCGTGCGCGAACGTGCGGATCATGATGCCGTCGACGTAGCGCGACAGCACGCGCGCGGTGTCGGCGACGGGCTCGCCGCGCCCGATCTGGATGTCGCGCGGCGAGAGGAAGTGCGCGGTGGCGCCCAGCTGGGTCGCGCCCACCTCGAACGACACGCGCGTGCGCGTGGACGCCTTCATGAAGATCATGGCCAGTGCCATGCCCTCGAGCGGCCGGCGATCGTATGCCCTGGCACGCATGCGTTCGGCCAGGGCGAAGAGTGCAAAGGTCTCGTTGGTCGAGAAGTCGCTGATGTTCAGGAAGTCGCGATGCGGGCGCTGGGACATGGCCTTTCGAGTGAGCCGGAACGGCGAAGGCGCGGCCGTGGTGGCCGCGCCCTCGGTTGCGGAAGAGAGAATTTATCGCCCGCAGGTGCAGACCGACACCCCGGCGGGTAACCTTGGCGGATGTCCACCTCCGACACCGCGCACGCTCCTGCCCCGCTCACCACGCGCCAACGGTTGCGCGCCATCTTCGGCGGTTCGATCGGCAATCTCGTCGAGTGGTACGACTGGTACGTCTACTCGGCGTTCTCCCTGTACTTCGCGCAGGCGTTCTTCCCGCCCGGCAGCCAGACGGCGCAACTCCTGAACGCGGCGGCCGTGTTTGCGGTGGGGTTCTTCATGCGTCCCATCGGCGGCTGGCTGCTGGGGCGCTACGCCGACAAGCATGGCCGCCGCGCAGCGCTGAGCGCATCGGTGCTGCTCATGTGCGGCGGGTCGCTGCTGATTGCCATCACGCCGGGCTACGCGACGATCGGCGTCGCCGCACCAATGCTGCTGGTGCTGGCGCGCTTGCTGCAGGGCATCAGCGTGGGCGGCGAGTATGGTGCCAGCGCGACGTACCTGAGCGAGATGGCCGGCGCACGGCATCGCGGCTTCTGGTCGAGCTTTCAGTACGTGACGCTGATCATGGGCCAACTGCTCGCGCTCGGCGTGCTGCTCGTGCTGCAGCGCACACTGACGGGTGCGCAACTGGATACGTGGGGCTGGCGCATTCCGTTCTTCATTGGCGCGGCGTGCGCGGTGGTGGCGCTGTACCTGCGCCGCTCGCTCGAGGAATCCAGCGCCTTTGTGACGGCGCGCGCACTGGTGCCCGGCCGGGCCGCGGCGCCGTCGGGCATGGCGGCACTGCGCGCCCACCCGCGCGCGGTGTTCACCGTCATTGGCCTGACCGCGGGCGGCACGGTGGCGTTCTACACGTTCACGACCTACGCGCAGAAATTCCTCGTCAACACCGCGGGCTTCACCAAGGCCGACGCCACGCTGGTCTCGGCCGTTTCGCTGGCGCTGTTCATGCTGGTGCAGCCACTGGTCGGCGCGATCTCCGATGTGGTCGGGCGACGCCCGGTGCTGATGTCGTTCGCGGTGCTGGCCACACTCGGTACGATTCCGCTCATGCGCGCACTGGCCGCGGCGCGCACGGTGCCGGAAGCGCTGCTGCTGTTGTGCATCGCGCTGCTGGCGATCAGTGGCTACACCTCCATCAACGCCGTGGTGAAGGCCGAGCTGTTCCCGACCGGCATGCGCGCCCTTGGTGTAGGTTTCCCGTACGCGATCGCGGTGTCACTGTTTGGCGGAACGGCCGAGTACATCGCGCTCTGGTTCAAGCAGATGGGGCACGAGCAGTGGTTCTACGCGTACGTGACGATGTGCGCATTCGCAGGGTTGATCGTGTACTGGACGATGCCGGAGACACGGAAGGCGATGACGGATTGACAGCCACCGACGACTCGAGACTTCGGGCATGAGACTGGGGACTGGGGACCTGCACACCAGATGTTCGAGGCCATCGCGCGAACTGCGGTGGGTGATGGCGTGTGCGCTGCTGATGCTTCCGGCCGCGGCGGGCGCGCAGGATGTGCGCGGCGTCGTGCGTGACAGCGCGTCCGGTGCGCCGATTCCCGGTGCCGTGGTGGAAGTGCTCGACGCGGGCGGGGTGGCGCTGGGGCGTGCGATCACCAACGAGCGGGGGCAGTATCGCGCCCTGGCGCCTGCGACGGCACGACGACTCCGCGTGTTGCGCATGGGCTTCCGCCCGCAGTCCATCGACTTCACCGGCGGTGCGCGCGATATCGTCATGGTGGCCATCCCGACGTTGCTGGAGACGGTGACGGTGAGGGAGCAGGCACAATGTCCGCGGCGCAGCGATCGGATCCAAGCATTGGCGCTGTGGGAGCAGGCACGCGCGGGACTGCTGGCTACGGTCACCGCGCGCGAAACCAATCCGGGCCTCATGCGACGACTGTCGTACCGCCGTATCGTCGGCGAACGCCGGTCCATGATCCTGAGTCAGGTCGTGCACATGGATTCGGCGCTTGCCGATCGACCGTTCGCGGCGCCCCGATCGGCGGCCGCGTTCCTTGCGGACGGGTTCGTCACCATGCAGGCCGGTACACGTGTGTTCGACGGTCCCGATGCGGACGTGTTGCTCGACGACGCGTTTCCGCTCGGCTACTGCTTTCGCCTGGCCACACCCGAGGCGTCACGACCAACGCAAGTCGGGCTCGCATTCGAACCCGCGCGCCGGCAACGGGGTCGCATCGACATCACCGGCACCCTGTGGGTCGACTCGGTGTCGCGCGCGCTGTCCGAGCTCACGTTCCGCTATCGCGGCTTGCCGAGCGAGGAGGAGAACCTCGATCCGGGCGGCAGCCTGACGTTTCGCACCATGCCGAACGGGCTCCCGGTGATCGACGCGTGGTGGCTCCGTCTGGTGGCGCCGCGTGCGGTCCGCGACACGTCGGCGGCGGCACCCATCGTACTGGCCCGGGCGTTGCACCAGACGGAACTGCACGAGATCGGCGGCGCACTGGCGAGCGCGCGTTGGGGCGACAGCACGATGTGGCAGGCTTCACTGGGTGCGGTGCGGGGGCGGCTCCTGCTGCATGGCGCCGCGATCCCGAACACGATGATCCGTCTCGTGGGCACGGACTATCGCGCCCGCTCGGACGACGAAGGGCGATTCGAGATCCGCGAACTGCTTCCCGGGCGCTACGTGTTTGCGCTCCCCGATGCCGCGCTGAACGCCGTTGGCTACGAGCTGACGCACGGGCAGGCGTTCGAGGTGCGCAGCGGGTCCACGGCCATCGCCGACATGATCGTGCCCACCGATTCCAGCCTGATCAACGCCAAGTGCGGCGCGGATCCGTCCGGCACCATGCTTATCGCGGCCGGGCGCGTCCTCACCAGCAAGGGCGAACCGGCCCAGCGCGCCAGTCTCGAAGTGTTTCGCGTGTCGACGATCACGGGCACGCGGCTCGAGCGGAGACCGGGACGGTCATTCGAAGGTCAGGGACAGGCCGGTGCGGCCGCCACGTTCTTCTCCGTGTTTGACGGCGAGGGCGGCGCAGGCGGGAAGTTCTGGTTGTGCGGCGTGGAGAGCAACTCGCACTACGTCGTGGAAGCGAGGCGCGATGGCGAACGCGGCGTGGCGTCGTTCGTCACGACGACCCCTGGGAAACGCCGCTACACGGTCAGCATCACGATGGATCCGCCGTAGGTCAGAGGATGTACTTGCGCAGGTCCTCGTCTTCCGAGATCGACGCGAGGCGCTCCTGCACCATGGCCGCGTCGACGTTCACCGGTGCCGTACCGCGATCGGGGAGTTCATACAGCACATCCTCGAGCAGCGTCGTCATGACCGTGTGCAGGCGGCGCGCGCCGATGTTCTCCATGCGCATGTTCACGACAGTGGCGACACGCGCCAGCTCGGCGATGCCGCCCGGCTCGAACGTGAGCGTCGCGCCTTCGGCCTCGACAAGCGCCGCGTACTGCTTGGTGAGCGCGTTCTCCGGCTCCGTCATGATGCGCACGAAGT
>CAZPON010000275.1:0-4851 GCA_964588045.1 uncultured Gemmatimonas sp. | reverse complement strand
GTCGGTGGGCATCCCGGATCTCTACGTGATCAGCGGCGTCACGCTGGCCGAAGCGCTGGCCGTCGCCGGACGCATGCAGGAATCCGACGTGGTATTCCAGCAGGCGCGCGGCATCGCGAAGGCGATGCGACGCGAGGCGGTGTTCGGATTCGATCGTGTATCGGCGCCGTCGGCGGCGCCGGGCGGGGATACGGCGGCGAAGCAGTTGCTGGCGCCACCAGCCGCGCCGCCGACGCAGCCGCCGGCGAAGGAATAGCGGTCGCACAACGACCTCATCGCGACTCGGTCGAGATCGTCTCCAACGTTTCCCAGCGTTCGAGAAGCGCGGCGATCTCGGCCTCCACACGCATCAGCGCTGCGTGCGCGCCGAGTGCGGCTTGACCGTCGCGCAGCACCGCCGGATCGGACAGCGACGCCAGGATCTGCTCGCGTTCGCGCTCGGCCACATCGATGCGATCGGGAAGCGCCTCGAGTTCCGCGGCCTCGGCAAACGTGAGGCGCTTCTTCTTCGACGAAGCCGCCGCCGGCGTCGCAACTTTCGCGGGTGACGGAGGCGCGGCGACCGGTGCAGCCACCGGCCGTTGACGCACCCAGTCGCTGTAGCCCCCGGCGTATTCCGCCACACGACCGCCTCCTTCGAACACCAATGTGCTGGTCACCACCTGGTCGAGGAACGCGCGATCGTGACTGACGACGATCAGCGTCCCGGCGTACTCGAGCAGCCGGTCCGCCAGCAGGTCGAGCGTGTCCATGTCGAGATCGTTCGTCGGTTCGTCCATCACCAGCAGGTTGAACGAACGCGTGAACAACCTTGCCAGCAGCAGCCGGTTCCGTTCACCGCCGGAAAGTGCACGCACCGGCGTGCGGGCGCGTTCGGGTGGGAACAGGAAGTCCTGCAGGTAGCCGTTCACATGACGGCTCGAGCCGCCGACGATGACGGTCTGCGCGCCATCAGCGATGCTTTCCAGCACCGTGGCGTCCGGGTCGAGCTGCTCGCGCAGTTGGTCGAAGTACGCCACCTCGAGATTCGTTCCCAGCCGAATCAAACCGGTATCGGGGGCAAGCGTGCCAAGCAGCAACTGCAGCAGCGTCGTCTTGCCGGAGCCGTTGGGCCCGATGACGCCCACGCGATCACCGCGCATGATGGTGACATCGGCGTTGCGGATGATTGTGCGGTCGCCACGGGCGAAGTGCACACCGCGCGCTTCCGCCACCAATCGTCCCGAACGCTCCGCTTCCTGCTGCGGCAGGCGCACGACGCCGACGCGTTCGCGACGCGCGGCACGCTCGACACGCAGCGCCTCGAGCGCCCGCACGCGCCCCTCGTTGCGCGTCCGACGGGCCTGGATGCCGGTGCGGATCCACACTTCCTCACGCGCCAGCCGCTTGTCGAACTCGGCTTGCTCCGCGGCCTCGACGTCGAGTGCCGCGTCCTTGCGTTCGAGATACGTGTCGTAGTCCGTACCCCAGTCCACCAGCTTGCCGCGATCGAGTTCCACGATGCGCGTCGCCACCGTGCGCAGGAACGCGCGATCGTGGGTGACGAACACCAGCGTCGTGCCGCGCGCCATCAGGTAGCGCTCCATCCACTCGACCGCATCGATGTCGAGGTGATTGGTGGGCTCGTCCAGCAACAGCACGTCGGGTTGGCGCACGAGGGCGCGCGCCAGCAGCGCCTGCCGCTTGCGCCCACCGGACGCGGCGGCGAACGGCACGTCGGCGTCGAGCGAGAGATGTTCGAGCACGGTCTCGACCCGCGTGTGGATCTGCCACGCATCAGCCGCGTCGAGCGCGTGATGCAGCCGGTCGAGCGCGCGCATGGCGGCCGCATCGGGCGACGCTCCGACACGCAGGCTGGCCTGATGGTACTCGGCCAGCAACGCTCCGGACGGACCGACACCCGCCGCCACGACGTCGAAGATCGTGCCGTCAAGGTCGTCAGGGATGTCCTGCGACAGGCGCGTCACCGTGACACCGGTCTGCCGCACCACCTCACCCGCGTCGGGCAGCAGCGTGCCATCGAGCAGTTGGAGCATGGTGCTCTTGCCCGTGCCATTGCGGCCCAGCAGGCATACCCGCTCCCCGCGTTCGATCGCGAACTGCGCATCCTCGAGCAGCAGCGGCCCGCCGAACGCCACGCGTATGTCTTTCAACCCCAGCATCGCCATGCGCGAAAGGTAACGCTGTGGTGAGACGGGTAGCGCGTCCGGTTGATATGCCACGCCAGTGCAATAGCTTTCACCGTCTGGGCGTGGTGGCCGAGTGGTTTAAGGCAGCGGTCTTGAAAACCGCCGAACCTCTCAAGGGTTCCGTGAGTTCGAATCTCACCCGCGCCGTTGATGTGCCCAGTGTCTCGTGCGGTTTCGCAGTTCAAATGCTTCCGGCGCCCATGACCCAACGCACTGTCGTTGTGGCGCTCGCGGTGACCGGTGCGGCCAACCGCACCGTGCCGTGGCAGTCATCATACCGAATCGGTCTTCCAGTACGCGAAGTGCTGAGCCACAGGTGACGATTTTGACGCGCTTGCTCAGTCGCAAGACGCGTTACAGCGTGTCACAGCCGTCACGGCCGCGGCATCTTTGCAGTGGACGTCTTGCAAGGAGCAGATCGAGACGGCTGATGTACGCGCCTGCTGCCAACCACGCCTACCGGTTCGGCGGTCCTCCCATTCTGCGCGCCGCACCCCTCCCGGCCTCGCCTGCGTCAACCGCAGTTGGCGGTGGTGCCAAACGCAGCCCTTCGATCGCGATGCCCCCTCGGACCGCACCGATCGACGACGCGTGCAGGACGGTTCCTGCGCCCGTGCCGATCATGCCGTAACCCGGCAACGTCGCCAGCGAACGCGGTCCATCCTGGAAGGCGTCACCCTGCGCGCCGCTCACCTGCGCCTGGAATGTCCAGGTGGAGCCGTTGTAGCGCCACAGGGCGGCTCCGCTGGTCAGCACGTACACCTCAGCCGGACCGTTCACGGAGATGTCCCGAAACGGCAGGATGCCACTGAGTTCGATCGGGAGGCTGACCGTGTTCCACTGGGTGCCATCCCAACGCAGCACACCAAGGTCGCCGAGCGCATATGCTGCGGTGGCGGACGCAACGCGTACGGCGCGCAGTGCGCCGACGTGCGGCGTGGTGAGTGGCGTCCACGTCGTGCCGTCCCAGCGTGAGCTGGCGGACTGCGAGCCGTTCTGTCCAACGGCAATCGCATTGGTCGGGCTCGATCCATCGATCGCATGCGACGTGGTGGGCAAGCCTGTCACCGACGACCACGCGGTGCCGTTCCAACGCAGTCCGCAACCTGCACCGACCGCGAGGGCATGTGTGCTGGAACTCGCCCAGACCGCTTCGCAGTAGCCGCTCACGTTGTCGGTGATCCACGTGCCGTTCGACTGTCGTCGATAGATCGCGCCCGACTGCACCGGATCGATGCTTCGCGTCGCCATCACCGTCCCGTCGACAGCGACCGAGAGGCCTTTCATCACTGCGGCGTCCGTGCTGCCGGCCGTCGCATCCGAGAACTCCGTCGTCCAGCGCGTGCCATCCCACTTCCGCACCATGCCGTAGCCGCCGGCTGCCCACGCAAGATCGGGGCGCACCATGACAATGCGCTCGATGGAAGGACTGCCGATTTCCCACACCCAGCCGGACCCGGTGTACCGACCGATACCACCGGTGGCCCCGGTCGCACGCAGTACGTTGTCAGCGCCACAATTCAGGTCGCTGTTGGAGCTCCCCACGACCGAGGCGCCGTAGTCACCGATAGTCGTCCAGCTGGTTCCGGACAAGCGGAACACGCGGCCACCGACGTACGTGCTGCCGTAGACTTGTCCGTTGCAGTTCATGATCGAGCCGATGAACTCACCGACCGTGCCCGTGCGCGACGCCGGCACCGTCAGCAGGCTCCAGTTCGTGCCGTCGTATATCGCGCTCTGATTCAGGCTGTTGGAGACCACCAGATCGGTTCCGCGGAACCGGACCGCGGACAGCTCGCCACCGATCGGCGCATCGGTGACCGTCATCCATGTCGTGCCGTTCCATCGCTTGACGCGCGAACCATCGACCGCCGCGTAGAGCACGGCCACGATGTTGTCATTGGCCGTCGCCGCGATGTCAGCGATGACCCAGGCGCCGCCCGTCGGCACCAGCGACCACACGCCGTTGGTGAGTGTCAGTACGCGAAAGTAGGTCCCGGCGACAGCCGTGCTTGCGCTCGTGCCGATGATGTGTCTGATGGCGGCCGTCGTCGGACTGTTCATGGCGATCCATGACTGCGCGCCGCCGGCATTGATCGACAACCGCGCCAAGCGGCCGGTCGTCGACCCGATCCACGCCTGATCGCCGAACCCGCCAATCGAGTACACCTGGGGAAACGGTGCATCGTCGGTGGTGATCCACTGGGCGCCGTCGTAGCGCAGCATGCGTCGATCGTTGCCGTTGAGAATCTGCACGCCCCACGCCGTACCGCCGGTCAGCGAATACGTGCCGGTCATGTAGTAGTTGAGCAGCGACGCGGGCGGAACTGATGGCTGCGCCACCCAGTTGGTCAGCGGCGGCGGCTCGGTCACCGTGATCGCCGACGACGCGAACACCGCCGGCACCAGCACGCTCGTGGCGCGCACCGTCGCCGTGCCCGGTGTCACCGCCGTCACCAGGCCTGTGCCACTCACCTGCGCGACCGTGGGATTGCTGGACGTCCAGGTCAGCGCGGCGTCGGCCCCCGCGTCGGCATCCACCACGGCCGTGAGCTGGCGCGTCGCACCCTGCGTGACGCCCGCTGTGGTTGGCGTGAGCGTGATCCCGCGCACGGTGGGCGCCGAGACCGTCACCACGGTCGTGCCACTCACCGTGGGATTG
>CAZPON010000274.1:3943-4856 GCA_964588045.1 uncultured Gemmatimonas sp. | reverse complement strand
CATTGCCATGCCCGATACCACCGGCAACCCTTTGGCCCCCATCGACGTCCTAATTTGTCGTCGAAGGGGCAGGATTACCCACACACGCTGTCATCCTTGCTGCCGGGAGAGCTGAGTGACCCGATTGCCTGCAACGCCAACAGTGATCTCGATGTGGAGTCGCACGTTCCGGCATCGTCGCATCTTCACGCTGGCGATACTGGCCACACAGGCGGCGTGTGAAGGTCATCGTGGCAGTGCGGGGCTCGATTGGAGCGCACGGTTCTGGCCGGACGTCGCGGCGTCGACGACGGACGATGGCGCGGCCGACGGCATTGACCATGCAGTGCAGCCGCAGGGCAGCCTGACGTGCGCGCCCGCGCCCGGCGCCACGCTGGAGACGGTGCCTTTTGCTTCGTTCGGTACAGTCGTGGAGAGCAGAACGCTTTCCGACGAAGGACCAGCCCGGGTCCTGGGTGTGAGCAGCCTGGATATCGGGCCCGGCGGACGCCGTCTGATCGCAGATGGACGCCAGCGGCGTCTGCTGCTGTTTGACTCGACGCTGGCCCGCGGGCGCGTGATTGGCCGCGAGGGAGAGGGTCCGGGCGAGTATCGCGTGCCGCGCTATGCGGTGTTCGGGCCGGACGGTTCATTCTCGGTGCTGGATATTTCCCTGGCCCGCATCGCGCTGTTCGACACGTCGGGCGCGTTCAAGCGGACGGTCCGTACGCCCACGGCGGATGCGCGCGCGATCCTGGCGTTGGCTGGGGGCGGTTATGTGATTGCCGGCAACACCGTCGCTGGCGGTCAGCAGCGGCTGTTGACCCGCATTGACAGCAGCGCAGGGGTGAAGTGGGTCGCCGTACCCACTGACACGATCGTCCACGCGCTCGATATGATCGTGGACGGTGCCTGGGTCGTGCGAGGCGACGGG
>CAZPON010000274.1:0-3933 GCA_964588045.1 uncultured Gemmatimonas sp. | reverse complement strand
CGGGGACGAAGTGCTCGTTGGACTGTCGGTCGCGCCCACCTTCTCTCGCGTCAAGCTGGAGGACGGCGCGGTGACCTGTCGGTCGTCGATTCCTCGCGTGGCGTGGCGGCAGTTGTCACCGGCCGACCGCCCGAAGACCCAGAATCTGACAGCGCTGCGCGACTGGATCGAACGCGCCACCAAGGTGCTTGGAGCCGCCAGAACAGGCGATGGGCGCTTCATCCTCACGACCAGTCGTATGGCAGGGGGTCGGGAGGTGCAGGAATGGATCGTGTTTGACGCCCGCCTGGCTCCATTGGCCCGCGTGGTAGACGTGCCGGGACGCGCAACGATAGCGCGGGCCAACGATCTCTTCGCGACTGGGGAGGATGTCGACGGCAGAAGCATTGTGCACCGCGTCAGGCTCCATGGGACGCGCCCTCGGTGATGCGAGCGGCCTCACCACGGTCGCTCGGCGCCCGTCCAGTCGAGATACGCACCGCTCCGCGCGCGAGGCAAGCGTTCGGTCACCGATAGGAGTCCTTGCGCCGCTTCGTCGATGGGCACGCGATGCGCCGGATCATCCGGCCTTGTGGCGAAATGGCCCGGGTTGCCCAGGCACACCGTGATGCCCTCCGCCGACAAGTCGTTGGCGAGCGCGCGCGTGAGCATGTGCAAGGCCGCCGCACTCGCGCACGTGGCATAGTCGCCTCCCTGCGTCTTGGCAGCCAGTGAGCCCAGCCACGTGGTCACCAGCAGCACGCGTGCACCATCACCGTTGGCCAACCAGGGCAACAGCGTACGCACGAGCAGCACCGGTGCAACCGCATGACGCCGGTAGTGTTCCACCAGCCCCGTGCCCGACATGGTCGACAGCATCTCGTCGCGTGCCGCATCACTCGCGCGATCGTGCACGCCTGGCTCGGCTGGCGCAATCACCAGCAGGTCGAGTGACGACGTCAGCTCCTCGAGCACGGGGATGACTTCGGCTACCGACGCGGCATCGGCCGGGTCGAGGGCCAGCAGCTCCAGCCCCGGAAACTCGGCGCGTAAGTCAGCCAGCACGGGCACGCGCGCCGGGTTGCGCGCCGCGGCGTACACCCTGTCACCGCGCAGCAGGCTCTGACGCACGAGTTCCACGCCCAGCGGTCGTGCCGCGCCCGTGACCAGCGTGCGTCGTGCCGACGGCGCCATCAGCGTGCACCGCGATGTGTCGCGTCGGCGGCCAGCACGCGCGCCACCGCGCGCACGTCGGCGTCGATCTCGATGGGCCGATTGGCCAGCGCGAAGTCGTCGCGCTGATGCAAGTCCACCAGCATGCCCGGATCCTTGAGGATGTGTCCTGTGAGCACGGCCACCACACGATGCGACGGCGTGATCACTCCATCCTGCACCAGGCGACGCACGCCCGCAACACTCGCCGCGCTGGCCGGTTCACAGCCCACGCCGGCGGCATCGATCGCCACCTTGGCCGCGATGATCTCATCGTCGGTACACGCCAGCACCAGTCCGCTCGTTTCGCGGATGGCACGCACCGCACGATCCCACGATGCCGGATCACCGATACGGATGGCGGTCGCAATCGTGTCCGCCTGCACGGTGTAGCGCGTCGCGAAGTCCTCGGCAAACGCGCGTGCAAACGGCGCCGCACCAGCCGCCTGCACCGCAACGAGCCGCGGCACGCGATCGATGAGCCCCAGCGCATGCGCTTCACGCAACGCCTTCCCGAACGCCGCCGTATTGCCAAGGTTGCCGGCCGGCAGCACGATGAAATCGGGCGGTTGCCAATCCAGTTGCTGCAGCAGTTCGAGCACGATCGTCTTCTGCCCTTCCACCCGCCACGGATTGATGGAGTTGAGCAGATAGATCCCGAGCTCGCGTGCCGCATCCTGCACCAGCCGCAGGCACGCGTCGAAATCCCCGCGCACCATGAGCGTGCGCGCACCGTAGCCGAGCGTCTGCGCCAGCTTGCCCAATGCAATCTTTCCGGCCGGCACGAACACCAATCCGGGAACGCCGGCCTGCGCCGCATACGACGCCAGTGCCGCCGACGTGTTCCCGGTGGACGCACAGGCCACCGCGCTCGCACCCAGCCGTACGGCTTGCGTGACGCCTGCGGTCATGCCGCGATCCTTGAACGATCCGGTGGGATTGTGCCCTTCATGCTTGATGCCCAAGCCTTCGATTCCCGCGAAGCGATCAATCGCCGGTCTCGTGAGCAGCGGCGTGTTGCCTTCGGGATGACTCACGATCGCCGAGCCGGCACCCGGCATCACCAGCGACTCGAAGCGCCACACGCCCGACGCCAGGCCAGGCGGCTGCGCGCCGGCACGTTGCGCGAAGCTGGCGCGCAACGCTGCCGCATCGCGCCACGCACCATTGGGATCAACCGGCGTTGCATGCATGATCTCCAACAGGCCGCCGCAGGCCGGGCACGCTTGCGCCGCATCGAGCTCCGGCAGCGTCGCCCCGCACGACGCGCAGCGCTGGATGCTGGGTGACCCGGGCGCGAGAAACACGTCGGAGCGCGTCGTCATGGAGGCCATCAGGACTGTGCCAGTTGCAGCAGGTCGTTCAGCACGCCGGCGGCGGTCACCGCCGGACCGGCACCCGGTCCGGTGATAACGAGCGGATGCTCGCGGTAGCGACGCGTGGTGAACACAATCTGGTTGTCGGTGCCGCGCAGGCCGGCCAACGGATGCGACAGCGGCACCGCGCGCAGGCCCACCACCACGCGACGCGACGTGGCGCGCAGCACATAGCGCAGCACGCGCCCGTGGCGCAATGCGGCCGCCTGGCGCTCGGCCCATGTCGCATCCTGCTGCTCAAGGCGGGCAAGAAACGATGCGCGTGGCAGCTTCTGCAGCGCCGGCGGCACCAGCGATTCGACTTGCACATCACCCAGTTCGCCCGTGAATCCCATCATGCGCGCGAGAATCAACGCCTTGCGCGCCACGTCCATGCCCGACAGGTCGTCACGCGGATCAGGCTCGGTGAATCCGCGCGTCATCGCGTCACGCAACGACGCGCTGAACGGCCGCCCCTTGCCGATCTCGGTGAGCAGGAACCCCAACGTGCCCGAGGTGCAGCCTTCGATGCGCAGGACCGTGTCGCCCGTTTCCACGAGCTTGGCGTACGAATCCATCACCGGCAGGCCGGCGCCCACCGTCGTTTCGTGCAGGATGCGCTTGTTGTGTCGCGCCGCCAGCGCGCGCAACCCGGCCACATCGGCCAGCGACGCCGACAGTGGCCGCTTGTTCGCCAGCACAATGTCCATTCCCTCCGACAGCGCGGCGCGCAGCGTGGGCAGCGTCTCGTCGGCAGTGAGATCGACCAGCACGGGCCGCGCCAGCGCATGGCGCGCAATCCACGCCACGGCCTCGCGCGCAGGGGCAGCCGTCGCGCCGTCATACGAGGCAAGCGTGTGGCCGGACTCCTTGGCGTCGGCGTAGGCGGCAAGTTGTCGGGCGGTCAGGCCCTCCGGCTCGAACACATAGCCGCTGCGGTCGATGAGTGCGACGACCGTGGGCCGCACCTGTGAGCGCGTGCGCGGCAACATGCGCACGAACTCACGGCCGATCTGCCCGACGCCCAGCAGCACGACATCCAGTCGCATGTCGTCGGCCACGCCGCCACCGCCGATCTTGTCGAGTTGGAACGCATCGTGCACCGTGCGTGCAGCCGTCTCCGCATCCGACTCGGCGACGACGATCGAGATGTTGAGTTCCGAGGACCCTTGCGCAATCGCCACGATGTTGACGCCCGCTGTCGACAACGCACGAAACAGCCGGGCCGCAATGCCGGGCGTGCCGGCCATCCCGAGTCCGACGACGGCGAGCATCGCCATCGCCGGCTGCACGTCGACGCCTTCCAGTTCACGACGCGTCACCTCCAGCGCAAACTCCCGGTCGAGTGCCGCACGTGCATCGGCGGCGCGATTGGCCGGCACGCACA
>CAZPON010000273.1:0-4860 GCA_964588045.1 uncultured Gemmatimonas sp. | reverse complement strand
GTCTCGAAAACCGGCATACCGGCAACGGTATCGTGAGTTCGAGACCGGTGCCTTCAACCACTCGGCCACCTGTCCTACGGACCACGGTTCTGACGGGTCCGGCATGCCGCGGGTTGCGCAGCAGACTTGGGTTCCGGCAGAGCCTCAAAGCGTAATGGGAAGAGGCGGTTGGGTCAATATGGGTGGCCTCTGCCAACCGGTGCCCTCCCTGCTGATTCCCCGTTCAGGGCTTGGCGGTGGCGCCCAGCACCGCCGAAAGTTGCGGAAGCCCCTCTCGTACGGGGCGGAGGCTGAGGCTCACCTGGTAGCCGCAGGCCCCGGCTACGCGGACGAAGGTGGCGATCTCGATGTTCGCACTGCGCTCCAGCTGCTGAATGCGCGCGCGGGTTACGCCCGCCTCCTCGCCGACGCTCGCGAGTGTCCGACTGCCGCGAGCTCGGGCGAGCAGTTCGCCAGTGGTGCCGTTGATGACGACTTCTTCGATCTCACCCGGTGTGTAACTCCGCGTGGAGGCATGGACCGATGGACCCGTGGCAACATCTCCGTCGCCGAGTTCCGCCAGCAACGCCATAAACTCATCGGTGGGTTCAGAGTCGAGCTGCAGTGCCGCCTGCACCTCAGCCTTCCGGTCCTGTCCCTCTGCCTGCGACCTCGAGTGGGTGCTCATTGTGGCTCCTCAAAGATTGGGATCCCGTCCTTGTAGGCCTTCATCAACCGTAACGCCGTCACCAGTTTCGCTTGACTGGTCTTCGCATCGGGCTCCTTCGCCTCACAGTTCACGATGCCCGCCTCCCCCGTCGGCAACAGGAACAGGTAGACGCGGGAACCACCCTGCTCGCCACCACGGCTATTCGGCTTGAGCTCCCAAAGCGGCGAGCCCTTCAGTTTCACCAAATAGGGACTGCTGAGGCCCTGCCTATGCAAATCCTCCAGCATCGCGATCACCGTAGCGACCGTGATCTGCTTGCCAGTCTGGGCCAGCGCGAGGAGTTCCTCGAGAATCAACGGGTGTTTCGCGCCGAGCCGGTTCGGATCACGACCCAGCTTCAGTTTCATGTCAATAGTATCCTATACGCTATACTACACGACGTCAAGCCTTGCCTATACAGGTATGAGCGATACAGCGTCGTTCGGCAGATAGGCGCATGCTCACATGCTGCTCCTTGAAGGCAGGTCTGGGGTGTGTCCCAGCTTCAGTTGAAATTGGCGTGAGTGTCTCCGAATAGCCGCTCACGATGGTCACTGGGAGTGCCCGTCAGGACCCCTCGGGCCTCGATCGCAAACGTGCAAGCGCGGATCAGCGACTTCGACGCGCCGGACAGGGATGAACTGGCTCGCCGTCGAACCAGTTCACCGTCTCGGAGGAAGAGTGTACGCGTCGTCCGAACGTTGGTCCGTGGATGGGCGCGAATGGGGGTCCGGGGCCTACCTGGGCGCCGATGCCACCAGCCCCAGCTCCTTGAGCGCGGCGTCGACCTGTTTCGTGGTGGCGCGCACGGGCTTGCCCTCGAAGAAGCCGGGTGTGGTGTACGAGATATCGCGCACGGCGCCGGTGCCTTCGACCGACACCACGGCTTCGGCGACGCCGTGCTTGCCATCGGGGCCCTGCTCGACCGAGAACACCAGGACCCAGGCCTTGCCCGCGTCCCATTGACGCGTCACGGTGAACAGGCCTGTGCTCTTGTGGCCGATGGTGAGTGGCACCGACACGCGCGTGCCGTCGCGAACGCCCTCGGCGCGACCAGTGACCTTGCTGTCCTCGGGCGTGGAGTGATGCAGCACATCGAGTTCGAACACCACGCCAGTCGCGGCCGTCGCGGGCGTGGCAACATGACGCACCTTGATGTGCGGCGGACCGAAGAGCGCCGTGACCGACACCAGGGCGGCAAGGCGCGTGAGCTGTGGCAATGACGGGAAGCGCATGGTGACTCCGGAGTGAAGCGTGGTGATGGAACGTCGATACCACTCCGATGCCGCTCGATGCGTGCGCGTTTACCCGGGATGACGCTGCGTGTATTACTTGCCGCTGGTAATACCGCCAACCGTAATACGCCCCTTGAACGAGCGTGCGCTGAGCTGCCCGTTGGCGGCCGTGCCCTTGGGCGCCGTGCCGAGTACGGGGCCGGCACGCGACGACAGGTCGAGCAGCGGCGCACGCCTGGGATCGAGCGCGAGGGTGATGTCGCCGGAATGCGACTGCAACTCCATCGTCGCACCGGCCAGCGATGTAGCGGTGAGCGCGATGGCGCCACCAATGGTTTCCACGCGTCCGTCGGCGACAACGTTGGTCAGTGTCACCGGCCCGCTGACGGTGGCGACGGACATCGTGCCTCGCGCATCGTCGATGATTACCGCGCCCTTCCCGCCGCGCACGCGCAGGTCACCGCGTGCGCGCCGCACCGTCACCGGCGCATCAATGGACTCGATGGATGTCACTCCAGATACATCCTGCACCGTGATGTCGCCACGCACGGCGTAGAGCTCGATTTCGCCGGTGATTCCGGTCACGTCCGCGCGCCCGTCGATCATCTTGAGCCAGACGCGTGCGCCGCGAGGGACTGACACTTCCAGGTCGGCTTCGGGAAGCGTATCCCCGGGCACCCTCGACTCGATGCCGAACTTCATGTGCGTGCGTGACCCGCCACCAAAGACCGTCACGCCCTGTCCGGTGGTGCCCTTCACGTGCACGGAGTCACGCGCCCACACCGCAATCCGCACGCGGCCGGCGGGCACGTAGATGCGCATGGAGATGTCGGCCGCGGCCGCATAGCCGCGCACGACCGGCTGCGGACGCGACGCTTGCGCGCACAACGTGGCGAACGGCATTGCACACACGATGCCTGCCGTGAACCATGCCACCATGCGCGTCCGGAGCGAATGCATCACGACGTCGCCGCCTTCACGCGGCGCGCCAACTCGTCGCGACGGGCACGAACCGAAGACAGGTACGCGCGCAATTCACGGTCGGCGGGTGCCGCGGCAAGCGCCGCCTCGATTTCCCTGGCGGCGGCATCGAGGGCGGCAAACTCCGAACGCGCTTCCTGGTCGGCCAGGCGCGCCGCCACACGCGCGCGGGCCGGAACCTCGTCCATGTCGGCGAAGACCGCGTCCGGACCGCGCGCCGAATCGACCGCGCCCGGACTGCCGTCCGACGGGATCGTGCCGCGCATCACGATGAACACCAACGCGGCCGCCGCCATCGTGGTGACACCGCCGGCCCACATCCACGTTCGCGACGCCGACCGCGCCGTGCGTGACGATGCCACCGCGCGCAGCGTGTCCTTGCGCAACCCATCGCGAAGCACATCCGGCAACTCGAGTGACACCGGACGTCGCGTGGCCGCGTCGAGCCGCGCTTCGCAGCGCGCACACGAGGCCGCGTGCCGCTCGAGCGCCAGCGCCTCGCGTTCGGACAACGCGCCGGCCAGATAGTCGGGGAGCGCGCGATCGAGATCGTCGCACGACATCGTGATGGGATGGGTCATGAGCGACTCCTGTTCATCGGTCCAGCATTCCGCGCAGCAACCGTCGCGCGCGAAACAAGTGAGCCTTCGACGTGCCTTCCGCGATCCCCAGGCGTTCGGCGATCTCGGCATGCGAGTAGCCACCGATGTCGTACAACACAAAGACGGCGCGCGCCCCAGCCGGCAGTCTCGCGACCGCGCTTTCGAGATCCAACGACAAGGCCACGTCACCGGACGGTGCCATGGCGTCGAACCCGCCCCCCTCGCCAGTGTGCGGCGACGCCAGGTCGGAGGCAATAGCCACGCGCAGCGAACGACGACGAAAGCTGCGCCGGGACTCCAGCGCGGCGTTGACAGCGATGCGATGCAACCAGGTGGAGATGGCGCACTCTCCGCGAAACGTGCGCAATCGCTCCCACGCGCGCACAAACGTGTCCTGCACGAGTTCGGCCGCTCCCTGGCGATCGCCCGCGAGCCCGAGGCACAACGCATAGACGCGCGCCACGTGCGCGTCATACAGTGACGCGAAAGCCGCTGCATCGCCGGCCTGCGCGGCGCGCACCACGGGATCAACGATCGGTTCGGTCGCGGCTTCCAGGTGCGGCGTCAGGTGAAGGGGGATGGCACACAGGCATGAGATGCCGGTGGGCGTCCCGGGGTTTATCCGGCGCCCTACGGCCTGCCTGGCGGGCGTCTGGACACCGTATCGAACATGGCGAACATACCGGGAAGGTTGGGCTCCACCACGTTGGAGTGGTCGCCGCCGGGCACCTCCACATACGTCACGTGCGCCCCGACGCCCTTGAGGGCGGCAACCATCACGCGGGAACCGGCCACCGGAACGGTCGGGTCGGCGTCGCCGTGGACGACGTACTGCGGGATCCCACCAATGACCTTCGCCGTACTGGCGACGCCAAAGCCGGCGAACACGCCGAGCCCGGCCCACAGATCGGGATCCTTGGCGGCCAGCCCCCACGTGCCGATGGCGCCCATGGAATGCCCCATGAGATACATCCGCGTGTCATCGATGGTGTACTGCGCGCGCACCGCTTTCACGACCTCGCGCACGTCCTCCTCGCTCATCGCACGGACGCGCTTCGTTTCGGGATCGTTCGCCCCGAAGAGCGACACGCCGTAGGCACCGTCAACGCGATACCCCATCGGGGCAACGACGATGTAACCGTGTTTCTCGGCCAGTACCGGCACCACCTTGCCGTAGTACTCGAAGAAATCATTCTCGGTGCCACCCAGTCCGTGCAGCGCCACCAGCAGCGGCATCCTGCGGCCCGGCGTATACGCCTTGGGGATGTACAGGCGGTACGGCATGATCTCACCCGCAACGGTGAGCAGGTAGTGCCGCTTGACATCGCCGGTCCTGCCGGCCCACGGATCCTTT
>CAZPON010000272.1:0-4935 GCA_964588045.1 uncultured Gemmatimonas sp. | reverse complement strand
CGAGGAACAATCCGGCGTGCCGAACCGCATCGATACCGACGTCGTAGCGACTGCCATGCGCGGCACGACCGGTGAACGTCACCTCGAACCAAGCGAATCCCTTGTGCGCCGGACAGACCGCCATGCGCGTGGGCTCGGTGACAATGGCGCCCGTGCCGTGAAGCCCGTCGGCCAGCAGCGCACGTGTGCCGATCGATTCGAACTCCTCGTCGCACACCGCCGTGACGATGATTTCGCTGGCCAACGAGGCATGCACGGAGGCCCGCGCTGCCGCGACACACATCGCTGCGATGCCACCCTTCATGTCGGTCGCGCCACGACCGTAGAGGCGGTCGCCATCCGTTGCCGGCGTGAACGGGGCGTGACGCATGCCGTCGGTCCCGACCACATCCAGGTGTCCGTTCAGGATCAGCGGTGATTGTCCCGCCGGTCCGATCCGCGCGACCACGTTGGGTCGTCCGGGCGCCACGTCGGTCAGCGATACGGCGAATCCCCAGCCACTCAGCACCTGCGCCAGAAAGGTGGCGCACTCGCTTTCGCCGGGGCCATCGGCGACGAGCCGCGGATTGCGCGAATCGATCGCCACCAGCGCTTCGGTCAGCGCGATTGCATCGAGGGGAAATCGGAAAGGTGTCGGGGCGTTCACCCCTCTATCATCACCCCGCGCGCATCCACGCGCCACGACAACAGCTCGGCGAACGGCGCAATGGCGTGTGCGACGGCCTCGACATGTGCGTCGTCGGCAAACACGATCACGCAGCCACCACCCGACGCACCGAGCGCTTTGAGCCCGGTTGCGCCCGCAGCCCGCGCCGAGCGTTCCAGCGCATCGATGCGGGCGGTGGTGATGGCCGGATGCAGTGCGCGCTGATGGCGCCAATGTTCGTTCACGAGGCCGGCCAGTCCGTCGATATCGCCGGTACACAGCGCGTCATGCATCAGTCGTCCGAGCTGGGCCATGCGATCCAGCGCATCGACGACGCGCGGCACGCGCTTCTGGTACGCATCCAGGACCGCCGTGATGGTCGTCCCCGAAATCCGCGACTCGCCGGTGTAGGCCAGCAGGCACCGTCGTTCCAACGCGCGCGCGGCATCATCGGTGAGCAACAGTTGCTGCACCGTCGTTTCGTGCATGAACGACAGTCCCAGCGCGCCGCCGAGCGCGGCCGCGTAGTGATCCTGGCGGCCACCGGCGATGCCCATTTCGTCCACTTCCACCGCGCGACTCCATTCGGCGAGCGCTTCCGGTGAGGGCATCCGGCCGTGCAGCGCATGCAGGCCCGCCGCCAGCGCGACACCGGCGGCCGACGAACCGCCCAACCCGGCGCCCACCGGGAAGTCGCTGTGGAGCGAGATGCCGATGCGACCCAGGGCCTGTCGCGACGTCGCATCGAGGTCGAGGCCAAACCGCGCCAGCGCGGCGCGGACCAGAGCTGGCAGCGGTTCAATCGTTGCACGGTCAGGATCGGACACTGACAGGCGGACCGTTGCGCGCCGCGAGATGGTCAGGTTGCAAACGAAACCGCCTCGCTCTTCAGGGTAGGGCGGGACATCTGTCCACCCTCCGCCGAAGTCGAGGCGGGTCGGTGCCGATGCGACGAGCGCTCGGCCGGCAACGGTCATGACGCCGCTTACTTCTTCTTGCCCTTCTTGGCCGGCTTGGCGGGAGCCTTGGCCGGCTTGGCTGGCGCTTTCGCCTTCTTCGCGGGCGCCTTCGCGGCCGGCTTGTGAGCGGGCTTGGCCGGGGCTTTCGCCGCAGGCTTGTGAGCCGGCTTGGCGGGCGCCTTTGACGGGGCCTTCGCGGGTGCCTTCGCCGGCGCTTTCACCGCAGCCTTGGCCGCCGGCTTGGCCGATGCTGCCTTCTCGGGCGCCTTGGCCGGGGCTTTGGCCGGGGCTTTGGCCGGGGCTTTGGCAGCGGCCTTCTCGGGCGCTTTCTCGACGACCGGCTCAGCCGGCTTGGGAGCCGGCGGCTTGACGGCCGGCTTCATGACCAGCGGCGGCCCCTTGTCCGACGGACGCTGCGGCTCGAGCCGCATGGCCGCACGGGCCTCGAGCGCTGCTTCGGCCGCCGCCGCCGGTGCGGTGACCGCCTTGGGCAGTTGGCCGAGTGGAATCGGCTTCGGCGGTGCCGGCTTGGGCTCCGGCTTGGGCAGCGATCCGTGCTTGGCGATGTACGCGGCTTCCGCCTGCTGGATCAGGACATCACCTTCGTCCTGACCCATTTGGCCGCGGCGCACCATGTAGTGCACGAGATCGCGCGCACTTTCGATGGCGAACGCGCTGAATCCTGCCGCGGCACCGATGACGTCACGCATTGCGCCCGACATCTTGCTGCCGGCCTCGAGGCTAATCTCATGGGCACGCGCCGCCATTTCGGCGGCGGTATCGCGGGCGTCAGCCGCCCGGTGCCCGGGACCCCGTCTTGGGGCCGGAGCTGCCGGTGGCGCCTCACCTTCTCCTGAGATCTCTTCGTCAGCCTGCGTGTTGTCGACCATGAATCGAACGCACTCCTTCCGCCACAAATGGGGGTCGCGGTGGGGCAAGTCCTCTTTCGGCCAGGACAGCGCGTCAGGATTCGGGTGCACCCGCCAGAACTGGGGTAACTATATGATTTTCAGTCATCTACGCAACCCGTGTTGACAAGGAATCTCACCTGCGGCCTCATAGATGTACCGGTACGTCGGACTGAGCAGCGTGCGAAAAACCGCAGGAAATCGACAGAATTTCGGCAGTATTCATATCACACACAGAGCACTATAGAAGCATTATGACGCCACAGCCACTTCACGGAATTCGGGTCCTGGACCTCACGCGCGTGCTTGCCGGACCGCTCTGCACCATGATGCTCGGTGACCTCGGCGCGCACGTCATCAAGGTCGAACGCCCGGAAAGCGGCGATGACACACGCGGCTGGGGGCCGCCGTTCGCAAATGACGGACAGTCGGCGTACTTCAGGAGCGTCAATCGCAACAAGCTGTCCGTTGCCCTCGATCTCAAGCGAGCTGATGACGCGGACGTCGCCCGGAAGCTGCTGCGCGACGCCGATATCGTCATCGACAACTTCCTTCCAGGCGTACTGGCGCGCTATGGGCTTGATAAGGGCGCTCAACTGTCGCTGAATCCTCGTTTGATCTGGTGTACCATCTCAGGGTTCGGACCCGATAGTCAGCGTCCCGGCTACGATTTCGTGGTCCAGGCGGAATCCGGATGGATGGCGATCACCGGGCCCGAGGCCGGTCCACCGTCAAAAAGCGGTGTGGCGCTGGCCGACGTGATTACCGGCAAGGATGCCGCCGTCGCGATTCTCGCGGCGCTGGCCGGGCGCGACGCCGGGCGGCACATCGACCGCCAGATCGATATCTCGCTCGCGCACAGCGCCACCGCTGCCTTGGTCAACGTCGCCCAGAACGCGCTGGTCACCGGCACCGATGCGCGTCGTTGGGGCAACGCCCATCCCAACCTCGTCCCGTATCAGCTCTTCGCCGCCGCCGATCGCGACATCGTGATTGCCGTCGGGTCGGACACGCAGTGGCTCGCCGCCACACGGGCGATGGAGCTGCACACGCTGGCCGGCGACGCGTCGCTGGCGACCAATTCCGGCCGACTGGTCCAGCGCGATCGCGTGGTCACCGAAATCGCCCATCGGGTACGTACCCAGCCGGCCGCCGTCTGGATGGAGCGACTGGGCCAGGCAGGGGTTCCCTGCGGGCTGGTCCGTTCCGTTCGCGAGGCATTGACCGACGTCCAGTCGTCACCAGTGACGGGTGTTTCACCGGTTACCGGTGGCGAAATTCGCGTGGCTCCGCCTGACCTCGATGCCCACGGTGAATTGATCCGCCGGCACCACTGGACTGCGTTCGACTACGTGCCGATACTGGCTCGTCAGGACGTGTGACTTCCTTCACGTCCAGGCGTCCTCCCACCGAGAAGGTCAGCTCCGATGTCCTATTCGATTCCGTTGTACGCAGGGGTGTCCCGTCCGTCGGTCCGGCGTTATCCTAGCGCTGTGAAAATGACGGATACCACGGAAGCCCAGCTTACTGAAGTCGATTCGGATCAGGACGTCATCTCCCGCGTCATGGCGGGTGAGCGCGATGCATTCGCGATGCTGATCGGTCGATACAGCGATCCGCTGTATCGGCATGCACTCGGCATGACGGGCAGTCCGGATGTAGCCGAGGACATTCTCCAGACGTCGTTCATCAAGGCCTATCACCATCTGGGTGAAGTCCGTGGTCGATTCGACGCCTGGTTGTTCCGGATCGTGGCAAACGGGTGCAAGGACTGGCTGAAGAACATTCGGCGCACGCACCTGAGTTACGACGAGGACGATCAAGCCTCCGGCTACGCGACGCCCGATGAGGACCTCGACCGCACCGAGTTGCGGCAGGATCTCGACACAGCCCTCGCGCAGTTGGCGCCATCACTTCGGGAAGCCTTCATCATGAAGCATGTCGAAGGCCGGTCTTACGAGGAGATGGCGGACCTTTTGGGGACCACCGTGGGGGCACTGAAGATGCGCGTGCATCGGGCACGCGAAGCGCTTCAGGCCTTGCTCGAGGAGAAATACGCCTGATGCTCGACCGACACGAAGCGCACGACGACCGGAACGATTCCGGACAGAATTTGCCGCAGCGCGACGCCGCGGGCGATCGGCCGCTGGCAGATCGTGAAGTGCCGCTTCCGGGCCTTGCTGCGACCAACGACCCGTCCACGGTGGCCATCCACCAGTGGCTCGACGGTGATCTGGCAGAAACGGAGGCGCGCCGCGCCGACGACAAGCAGGTGGAGTTGTGGAAGCGCATTTCCGTGGAGACGGATCAGCGTCGCCGCATGACCACGCCGGCGTATGTCGCGGCGAACATCATGAACGCGCTGCCGGAAAAGCACACCGCGACCCGCACCGACTCACCATTCACGACACGCGCCGACGCG
>CAZPON010000271.1:0-4937 GCA_964588045.1 uncultured Gemmatimonas sp. | reverse complement strand
GGCGATGGCTTCGGCTCGCTGCTCAGTCACCCGGAAGTCGTCGTTGCACGGATGTCGGAGGAGCACGGCATCCTCGACCTCTCGAAGTCCGAGTGGCGGCCGAAGCTCGGCGAGTTGGTGCGCATCGTGCCGAATCACGTGTGCATCGTGGTGCACAACTTCGACGAGATCATCGGCGTGCGTGGACACGCGGTGGAAACGCGGTGGCCCGTGGCCGCGCGCGGTCGAGGACCGGCCCTCGACCTGGTCGCCGAGGGGCCCTCGCGACCGCGCGCCGTGTAGTGGACAGCGACCGGCGCATCCTGCTGGTGGATGCCGACGCGTTCTTCGTCGCCATCGCACGCCAGGAGGATCCCGAGGGGGCAGGACGCGCCGCGCTGCTGATCGTCGGTGGCCGGCCGGGATCGCGCGGCGTCGTGTGCAGCGCGTCGTACGAGTGTCGCGCGTTCGGCGTGCGATCGGCCATGTCGATTGCCCGCGCGCTTCAACTGTGTCCCGAGGCGATGTGCGTGCCGGTGCCGCGCAAAGTCTGCGGCCAGCGCAGCCGCGACATCCAGCGCGTGTTGGCAACGTTCGCACCGGTGGTGCAACCGTCCAGCATCGACGAGTGGTACTGCGACATGGCCGGCACCGAAGCCCTGTATGGCCACGAGTCACTCGACGACACGGCGCAGCGCATCCGGAGCGCGGTGTTCCAGGCCACCGGCCTGTCGGTGTCCATCGGCGGCGGCACCACGCGCCTCGTCGCCAAGATGGCCGTGGAAGTCGCCAAGCCCAAGCCGGGCACGGGTGCGACCGGTGTGCATTGCGTCGCACCGGGCAGCGAAGCGTCGTTCATGACCCGCTTCAAGCTGGCGGACCTGCCGATGGTGGGTCCCAAGTTCGCCGACTCGCTGCAGCGCATGGGCCTCGTGACCGTCGCCGACGCGCAGGCGTGGTCGCGGGAGCAGCTCGTGTCGCGACTCGGCGAACGGACGGGCCACTGGCTGTATCGGCGCGTGCGTGGCGTGGACGACAGCGTCGTGAGCGCGCGCGATGCACAGAAACAGGTGAGCCGCGAGGAAACATTCGCCCAGGACCTGCACGACGACGCGCTGATCGCGCGTGAGCTGCTCCGCCTCGCCGTGCGCGTGTCCGCCGACCTGCGCAAGCAATCGCTGCAGGCGCGCACGGTGACCGTGAAGCTGCGCGACGCCGATTTTCGCACACGGTCGGCGCAACGCACACTGCGCCTGCCGATCGAATCGGAGCGCTCAGTGGCCAGGGCGGCGCAGTCGCTGCTGCGTCAACTGCGCAGCCGTCGTCGGGTGGGAGTGCGCCTGCTCGGGATCGGGTTGTCGCACTTCGACGACGGCCCGCCGGAGGACGCGCAACTGGCGCTGTTCGAGGTGCCCCCGCCTGCCACCGACGAGCCGGTGGAGGGCGACAAGAACCGCGCCCTGACCCGCGCCCTCGATCGCATCCGCGGTCGCTATGGTGCCGACGCCATCCTGCCGGCCGGCCTGGTTAGCGGGTCCCGGGACTTGGGGCCCCGGGTCGAAGAGTGAGCGCCAGCTACCGGGGTCCCGGCAGGTCGCTTACTTTCCGTGCGACTCGCGTCCCCCGGGACGCTTCTCCAACGTGCCACCGACACCCGACGCGCCGTTCGCGCCGGCCGTGATTCCCAGACGGGGTTTTTCCATGAGTGCAGCGTACAATCCGAACAAGCTGGGCTGGGGCGCCGCCACGATCACCTGCGCGCTCACGGCTGCGCTGGCATTCACGGCCTACACGATCCACAAGAACACCTACCTGCATCCGCGCGATCCGATGGCGGTACAGGTCTATCACGAGCGCGACGCCGGCGGCGGGCACGCACCTGCCGACGCGGCCAAGGGCGAGGCCAAGCCCTCGCATTGATTCCACAGCGCGCGCTGTCGAGCGCGCGCGGGTGAGCGCCCACCGACCCCCGCTGGTCCCTTCGGGGGCCAGTCATTCGCCCCCCGGGCCTCACCCGTATTCATGGTGATGCGTTCGTTCACCATCCCCAGGCTGCCGCTCGCCGCCCTCCTGTTCCTCGTGACCGGGGCGCTGCTGACGTGGGTGCCGGACGCTGCCCCCTGGCGCGAACGCGTGTGGTACGCGGGCCTCGTGCTCACCGGTATTCCCGTGTCGTGGAAGACGCTGCGCGGAATGCTGCACGGCGAGTTCGCCGCCGACGTCGTGGCCATGCTGGCCATCGTGGGTGCGATCGGGTTGCAGCAGCCGTTGGCCGGACTGGTCGTGGTGTTGATGCAAACCGGTGGTGAAGCACTCGAGACGTACGCGGTGGCGCGCGCCAGCAGCGCCGTCGAGGCCCTCGAGGCCGATGCACCGCGCCATGCGCATCGGCTCGTCGATCAGGCGGTGACCGACATCGACGCCGCGGCCATCGTGCCCGGCGACACCTTGCTCGTGCGCCCCGGCGAACTCGTTCCCTGCGATGGGGTCGTGCTCTCCGGCACGTCCTACGTCGACACTTCGCGACTCACCGGCGAGCCGGTCCCGATCAAGGCGGTGGCCGGCACCACCCTCCTCTCGGGCAGCGTCAACCAGCACGGTGCGTTGTCGATTCGCGCGGTGCGCGCGTCCAGGGACAGCCAGTACGCGCGCATCGTCGAACTCGTGCGCCGCGCGCAGGCGAGCAAGAGCCCGCTGCAGCGCACCGCCGATCGCGTCGCCGTGTGGTTCACGCCGCTCACGCTGGCCGTGTGCGCGGCGGCCTGGTTCCTGTCGCACGACATGATTCGCGTGCTGGCCGTGCTGGTGGTGGCCACGCCCTGCCCGCTCATTCTCGCGGCACCGGTGGCTATCATCGGCGGCATCAATCGCGCGGCACGACGATCCATCATCCTGCGCAACGGCGGCGCGCTGGAAGCGCTGGCGAATGTGCAGACCGCGGTGTTCGACAAGACCGGCACGCTCACCATCGGCAAGCCGCGCGTGACGCGCATCGTGACCGACGACGGGGCGACGCCCGATGCGCTGCTGGCGATGGCCGCAGCGGTGGAGCAAGGCTCGGGTCACTTGCTGGCGCGCGTCGTGGTGGCCGAGGCCGATGCCCGTCACATGCCCGTGAGCCTCGCCGACGCGTTGCACGAGACGCCGGGAAGCGGTGTCGTGGGACGCATCGACGATGCCACCGTCTCGGTCGGTTCGCCGAACCATGTGCGCAACACGATGCCGGCCCTGCGCGAACGCATCGATCGCATGGAAGCAGGCGTCGAGGGGCTGCGCGCCTACGTTGGCAGTTCGACGGGGCATCTCGGTCGCATCGAGTTCGCCGACGAGCTGCGCGACGATCTCCAGGCACTCTTCGACGACCTCGCCGCACTCGGCATTCGCGATGCGGAGCTGCTGTCGGGCGATCGCACGGCCAACGTGGCCAAGGTTGCAGCACAACTCGGACTCACCCGCTTTGCCGGCGACCTGACGGCCGAGGACAAGGTGCGACGGGTGCAGGCCCTCGAGCAGAGTGGCCAACGCGTGCTCATGGTTGGCGACGGCACCAACGATGCGCCGTCGCTGAGCGCCGCGACGGTGGGCGTGGCGCTGGCGGGACACGGCGGTGGTGTGGTGGCCGAGGCAGCCGATGTCGTGCTGCTCATCGACGATCCGGCGCGGGTTGCCGAAGCCGTGCGCATTGGTCGTCGTTCGATGCGCATCGCGCGACAGAGTATCGGCGTGGGGATCGGGCTCAGCCTCGTCGGCATGGTGATGGCGGCGCTCGGATACCTGACGCCAATTGCCGGCGCGCTGGCGCAGGAAGCGATCGATGTGGCCGTCATCCTCAACGCGTTGCGGGCAAGTTTCGATGAAAGCTGAGATGAGCGATGATGGCCGTGCTGCGCGCTGGCTCGTGGCGGCAACGCTGCTGCACGTCGCGAGTGCGCTGGGCACCACGGTGCAGCGACTCGCCGCGGATGCGCAGATCAACAACTTCCTGATCTTCCGCAGCAGCTTTCACCACCTGCTGAAAGGCCAGGATCTCTACGCGCTGTATCCGCTCGAGCACTTCGACCTGTACAAGTATTCGCCAACGTGGGCGTTGTTGTTCGCACCATTCGCCGTGGTGCCGATTCCCGTCGGTGTGGTGCTGTGGAACGTGGCGAATGCCGTGATGCTGTGCGCGGCGCTCGCGCTGCTGTTGCCACCGCGCGCCGCGGCCTGGGCGTTGCTCATCGCCTTCTTCGAGGCGCTGGGCGCGATCCAGAATGCGCAAAGCAACGGCCTGGTGGCAGGACTGATGATCCTCGCATTGGTGCTGTCGGAGCGCGAGCGTGTGGCAGGCGGCGCGCTGGCGGTGGCCATCGGCGCCAGTGTGAAAGTGTTCCCGGTTGGCGCGGGGCTGTTTGGCCTGATGGACGGCCGTCGTTGGCGGCACATCGCATGGTGTGTGGTGGCGGGCATCGCGCTGCTGGCGCTGCCCCTGCTGGTCACACCGTGGTCGACCCTGCTCGACCAGTATCGGTCGTGGGCGGCCATGGGCTCGCGCGATCATCTGTCGGTGGAACAGGCGTGGGTTGGTGGTATCGTCGAAACGATGCTGGGACATGCGGTGCCGCACCTGCCGTTTCAGTTGGCGGGCGGAGTGTGGATCGCCCTGACCGCATGGTGGGCCAGCCGCGCGTGGGATGACGCGCGCGTGCGCCGGCTGCTGCTGGCGTCGGTCCTGGGCTTCAGCGTGCTCTTCAACCACAAGGGCGAGTCACCCACCTACGTGATCGCGTTCGCCGGCGCGGGCATCTGGTGGAGCGTGATGCCCCGCGCGCGCTGGCGCGACGCGCTCGTCGTGCTGCTGGTGGTCATCGGGTCGCTGGGCGGCAGCGACCTGTTTCCGAAGGCGTGGCGGCAGGCGTACTACCGCGGCTGGCAGCTCAAGGCGGTCATGACGACCATCGCCTGGCTTGCCCTGCAAT
>CAZPON010000270.1:0-4945 GCA_964588045.1 uncultured Gemmatimonas sp. | reverse complement strand
GTGGCCTGGCCGGAGGCCGAGTGTGTGGTGGACATCAGGCGTTTCCCTGGCTGGGGGTCATGGGATGCAGCAGCCCCGGCGATGTGATCGCCGCGGCGTCGTGAAGCGCCCAACGCGCATTGGCGCGGGCGAGATCGTCTTCGGTATCGATACCACCTTCGGCAGCGGCCACATCGACCACGCCGATACGCAGGCCGTGGGCGAGCGGCCGCAACTGCTCGAGACGTTCGATCACCTCAAGCGGATGCGCCGGCCACGCGACCCATCGTGCCAGTGCATCCGGTGCGTACGCGTACACCCCGACGTGCTGCCGAACCAGCGGCGCGCGCACGGCCGCGTCCACCGGCTCGCGCAGGAACGGAATCGGAGCCCGCGAGAAATAGAGCGCGTTCCCCTCGTCGTCGCACACCACCTTCACCACGTCGGGCCGGTCGAGAATCGCCGGGTCGGCGACCACCGCGGCCGTACCGATCGGCGCCCGTCCCCCGGCCACGATACCGACCGCGCCCGCGAGCGCGTCATGGGACACGAACGGCTCGTCACCCTGCACATTGAGGATGACGTCGAATCCGGTATACTCCGGTCGCGCCGCTACCTCTGCGACGCGATCGGTACCCGAAGGATGGTGGGGTGCGGTGAGTACCGCCGACAGGCCGAAGCGTTCACACGCCTCCACGATCCCGGCGTCGTCGGTGGCTACTACGCACCGGTCGGCCACCCCGAGGGTCAGGACGCGCTGGGCGACTCGGACCACCAGCGGAAGCCCCCCCAGGAGACGGAGTGGCTTGCGCGGCAACCGCGTGGCGCCGAGGCGCGCCGGGATCACGGCCAGGACGGACATCGACGAGTCGATCGGAGCGTGGTTGCCGCAAAATTCACGCCATGTAAGATACGAAGTCACTGCGACGAAGGCAAACGCTTCCCAGGCGTCTCGGCCGCTGGTTTTCCCTCAATTTGCGGGCATGCTCAACGCAACGCCGAACATCTGGTGGTGGATTGGCTTCAACGCCCTGATTCTGGTCCTGCTGGCGCTGGACCTGGGCGTTTTCAACCGGAAGGCCCACGCCCCGGGCGTCAAGGAGTCACTCGGCTGGAGCGCCCTCTGGGTCTCCCTGGCGGCTGGTTTCGGGATCTGGATTGGTCGCGAGCTGGGGCGGCCCTCGATGCTGGAGTTCTACGCCGGTTATCTCGTGGAACTCGCGCTGTCGGTCGACAACCTGTTCGTCTTTATCCTTGTCTTCGGCTACTTCCGGATTCCGCCCGCCCTGCAGCACCGCGTGCTGTTCTGGGGCATCCTGGGCGCGCTGATCATGCGCGGCATGATGATCGCCGCCGGCGCCGCGCTCCTGATGCAGTTCCACTGGGTGATTTACGTCTTCGGCGCGTTCCTGGTGATCACGGGCGTCCGCATGGCGTTCAGTTCGAACTCGTCCATCGCGCCGGAGTCGAATCCGGTGATCCGGATCGTCCGTCGCCTGTTCCCCATCACGGCGCAATTCCGGGGGGACCGGTTCTTCGTGCGCGAAGCACTCCCGGGCGGCGGGCCGGTGCGGCTGATGGCGACGCCACTGTTCGTGGTGCTCGCGCTCGTGGAAACAACCGACGTGGTGTTCGCCGTCGACTCGATTCCGGCAATCTTCGGTGTCACGCAGCGGCCGTTCCTGGTGTACACCTCGAACGTGTTCGCGATACTCGGGCTGCGCTCGATGTACTTCCTGCTGGCGGGCAGCATCGCGACCTTCCACCTGCTCAAGTACGGCCTGGCGATCGTGCTGGCATTCGTGGGGCTGAAGATGCTGCTCTCGTCGGTGATGCCATTCGGGATTGGTCTCTCGCTCGGCGTCGTGGCGGGCGTGCTCGCGGGCAGCATTGTGCTTTCACTGCTGTTCCCGGTACTCCCGCGCCATCGCGAGGAAATTGACCAGTAGCGTCTTGCCGTGCTCGGTGAGAATCGATTCCGGATGGAACTGCACACCCCACACCGGATGCGCGCGATGTCGCAGCGCGTGGATCTCCGTGCGATCGTCGTCGGCCACCGCGGTCACTTCGAGTTCACCGGGCAACGTGTGCGGTTCCACGACCAGCGAGTGGTAGCGCATCACCGAGAACGGTGACGGCACGCCAGCAAAGAGCCCCGTGCCATCGTGCAGGATGCGCGACTGCTTGCCGTGCATCACACGCCCGGCGCGAACCACGCGGCCACCGTACGCCGCGCCGATGGACTGGTGCCCGAGGCACACGCCCAGCAGCGGGATGGTTGCACCTGCGCGCCGAATGAGCTCCACCGAAATTCCCGCCTCTGCCGGCGTGCACGGGCCGGGCGACACCACGATCGCATCCGGGGCAAGCGCGAGCACGTCGTCCACCGACATCGCGTCGTTGCGCCGCACGATGAGCTCTTCACCCAGCTCGCCGAGATACTGCACGAGGTTGTAGGTGAACGAGTCGTAGTTGTCGATGACGAGGATCATGGATGCCTGCGGGACGCTCGGCCGGTCGCTCAGGGCCGCGGGTGGAACTGACGATGGACTGTTCGAAGATACTCACGATCCACGTGCGTGTAGATCTGGGTCGTGGCAATGTCGGCGTGGCCAAGCATCTCCTGAACGGCGCGCAGGTCGGCGCCACCCTCAAGCAGGTGCGTGGCGAAGGAATGGCGCAGCGTGTGCGGCGAGACGTGCTTGTCGATGCCCGCCATCGTGACGTACTTGCGGAGGATCTTCCAGGCCCCCATGCGGCTCAAGGGCTTCCCCTGGGCGCTCAGGAAGAGGATTCCCTGCCCCTGGCCGCGCTCGAGCACCGGACGGAGCTCACGCGCGTACACGGCCACCGCGCCAATGGCCGAGCGACCGATGGGAACGAGCCGCTCCTTGCTGCCCTTCCCGAAGACGCGCACCAGGCCGTCCTCGAGCAGGACGTCCTTGACGGCGAGGCCAATCCACTCGGAGACGCGAAGCCCCGCCCCGTACGCCAGCTCCAGCATCGCGCGGTCACGGAAGGCCAGTGTTTCATCGAGTCCTGGCGCGGTCAACAGCTTGGTGACTTCCTCGACCGACAGCACTTCGGGCAACAGGCGCCAGCGCTGCGGTGTATCCAGGCGTTCAGTGGGATCGTTGGTCACCACACCTTCGGCAAGCAGGATGCGATACCACGTACGCAAGGCGGAGATGTTGCGGCGAATGGAGCTGCCGGCGAGGCCGAGGTCCTTCAGGTGGTAGATGAACTCGCGAAGCGCCGCTGGCGTGATGCCGGTCACGCCGGAGATCCCGCGCGCGCGCATGAACGCCGCGCAACGGATGACGTCACGCCGGTAGGCGTCGAGCGTGCGCGGCGACGCACCCTCTTCGAGCGTCAGCGCATCCTCGAAGGTGCGCACGTGAAACGGGCCGACGAGCGCTTCCTCGCGTGTCAGGCCCGCATCGTCGGTCACGCGCGTCTCCGTCGCCGCCACACCACGATGGCGATGAATATCACGGCCGCGATGGCCGCGACAACGCCCACCAGGCGCTGCTGGCCGGCAATGCGTTCGAGCAGCAGCTCGGCGTTCTCGCCCGCACCGAAGGCGAGCTGACAGATGATCCCGTACCACACCCCCGAGGCAACCGCCATGGCCATGGCGCTGCTGACGGCGCCCAGCCCGATCGCACCGGCCACCGGCGGCACAAATCCGCGCACGCCGGGAAGAAACCGGCTGATGACGAGGGCGATGAGTCCGCGATCGCGAAAGCGCTGCGCAACGCGACCGGAGGCTTCCACCGGAAACGCCCGCGGAAACCGCTTGCTGAGCCCCTGTATACCCACTTTGCGACCGAGCGCAAACATGACCATGGCGCCGGACACGTTGCCCACCATGGTCGCCGCCCAGGCACCAAACACCGTGCCGTCACCGCGCGCGGCAACGAAGGCGCCGAGCGCCACGACGGTATCGGCCGGGAGCGGCGGAAAGACATTCTCCGCGAACGCGGCGACGACGATCGCGGCGTACAGCCACGGTGCCGGCAGCGACGCGAGCCACTGCAGCCAATCGAGCATGGGACGCGCGTCAGTCCGTGACGCGAACGAGCGTCGCGACGGCCATCACGGCGAGTCCTTCGCCGCGACCGATCCATCCCATCCCCTCGTTGGTCTTGCCCTTCACGAACACCTCGGCAGCGGACACGCCCAGCACGGACGCCAGCCGCGCGCGCATTGCTGCGCGGTGCGGACCGATCTTCGGTTGTTGCGTGATCACGGTGATATCGACGTTGCCCGTGCGCCATCCCGCCTCGTGCAACCGTTGTATGGCTGCGGCAAGCATGACCACCGAGTCCCTGCCCTTGTTGGCAGGATCCGTGTCGGGAAACATCTCGCCGATATCGCCCAGCCCCGCTGCGCCGAGCAGCGCGTCGGTCACGGCGTGGCAGATCGCGTCGCCATCGGAGTGGCCGGCACAGTGCATGTCGGCGGGCAGGTCGATGCCACCCAGCCGCATCGGGCCGCCTTCGGCAAACCGGTGCGAATCGTAGCCAATGCCGACGCGAATCGAGGCGCTCACGCGGCCGCGGTTGCCGGTGCGTCGGGAAGGATCGAGTAGTCCTGACGGCGGCGCGCCGGCGTGAAACCCGCGTCGCGGATCAACCGCTCCAGTTCGTCGGTGGTGGTGCGGTGCGTGGTGTTGGCCGCCGACACCACGTTCTCCTCGATCATCAGCGAGCCGAAGTCGTTGCAGCCGTAGCGCAGCGCCATCTGCCCCACCTTCATGCCCATCGTCACCCAGCTCGACTGCAGGTTCGGCACGTTGTCGAGCACGATGCGGGAAATGGCGACCGTGCGCAGGTACGTGATGGCGTCGGTCTTCGGCATGTGCGACATGGTCGGCGTATTCTCGGGCTGCAACGGCCAGGTGATGAACGCCGTGAAGTCGCCGGTGCGCGTTTGCAGTTCGCGCACGCGCTCGAGATGTTCG
>CAZPON010000269.1:0-4963 GCA_964588045.1 uncultured Gemmatimonas sp. | reverse complement strand
GGGCGGTTAGCTCAGTTGGTTAGAGCGCCACGTTGACATCGTGGAGGTCACAAGTTCGAGTCTTGTACGACCCATCGAACACCGTGGGACCGTAGCGTCGGCACCATCGACCGACTACGTTGCGGGTCCGCAGTCGCAGGGCTGTCGGCAACGACAGAGTGGTACCAGGGCGCCCATAGCTCAATTGGATAGAGCATCTGACTACGGATCAGAAGGTTGGAGGTTCGAGTCCTTCTGGGCGCGTTGCACGCAGGGCGTGGCATGCAAGCAGGACGTGCTGCGGTCGTCACACGGGGCGTAGCTTAGCCCGGTAGAGCGCCTGCTTCGGGAGCAGGAGGTCGCTGGTTCAAATCCAGTCGCCCCGACTGACGAACTTCATACAGGACAAGCACTTAGCCTCGGCGCTCGCCGGGGCTTTTTGCGTTTCCTGGACTACCGTGGACCCAACTCGAGACTGTGTTGTATAATCAATACAACACAACCACAGACACCCATGATGAAACACTTCGGAGAACGTCTCAGAGAGCGTCGAACAGAGCTGCGACTGGGCCTGAGAGACTTCGCGCTACGCGTGGAGATGGATCCTGGCAACCTGAGTCGAATTGAGCGCGGTCGCGTTCCGCCTCCGCAAGACCCGGAGATCCTCGATCGCATCGTAGCTGCGCTGGAACTGCTCGGTACACCGGACGGCGATTCGTTGCGCGACTTGGCAGCGACTGAGAACGGGCTGATCCCCAACGATATCATGACCAACGCCCAGGTGATGTCCGCACTTCCACTGCTGCTCCGCACCGTCAAGAACAAACAGCTCGATGACGACGCGATCGAACGCTTAGTCCAGATGATCAAGGATGCCTGAGACACCGGCATTCCGGCCGCCGGTACTGTCCTATGAGGATATTCGACAGCGAGCCACCGAGTTCCTCCACGAGTATTGCGAGCCGCTCGAGGTGCCTGTCCCGATCGAATCGATTGTCGAATTCGACCTCGCGATGGATGTCATACCGAAGCTTGGCCTGGAGTCCTCCCTCGACGTGGCAGCGTTTCTTTCGTCTGATCTCGAGTACATCTATGTCGACGAAGCGACGATGAAGCACTCTGTCGAGCGGTACCGATTCAGTCTCGCTCATGAAGTGGGTCACTACTGGCTTCACGACGCGTTCTATCGACAGCATCCGATTGGCTCAATAGAAGACTTCAAGACAGCGCAGCGTGCCATCAGCGAGGACTACAAGTGGTTCGAGTTTCATGCAAATTCCTTCGCCGGGCTGGTGCTCGTTCCGCCAGTCCCGTTGCGCGCGAAGTTTGAAGCGTCCGTCGCTGCTGCGACCGCGAGCGGAATTCGCCAAGTCCAACTGATTGAGCATCCACTCCGCCAACGGCTCGTGCGTTCCGTCGCGTCCGCCTTCACGGTCTCGGAACCGGTGGCGGAACGAAGGCTCGAGAAAGATGGCTTCCTGCCAAAGGTGGCAACCCTTGAATAGAATATGATTCCGTATCGAACCCATTGCTGGACCTCGCGGGCGAATGCTCGGCGTTCTTCCCCTTTCCGCTGTCTGGAGGCCGTTGTGACGAGAAGGATCCTTGCAACCGCAGCATTCGTCGGTGCCACGCTCTCGTCATCGATCCTCG
The DNA here is from genome assembly GCA_964588045.1 of uncultured Gemmatimonas sp. Classification (GTDB taxonomy): domain Bacteria; phylum Gemmatimonadota; class Gemmatimonadetes; order Gemmatimonadales; family Gemmatimonadaceae; genus Gemmatimonas. Next base: position 3,331 of record CAZPON010000269.1, on the reverse strand, counting down.
CCGCGCAGGCGGCTGGCGCCGGCACGGCCACCATGTCGAGGGCCACGGGATTCTCGCTGGGCGTGAGCGGCACCGGCACCAGCGTCAGCACGACCAACGAAGACAAGACCGACACGGAATACGGCTACGGCTACCAGGTCGAGGCCGGCTTCGGCTTTGCCCGTCGCTTCTCGCTGGGCCTCGAGTATGCCACGTCCGGCATCGATTCGAAGGTCAGCCTGGGCGAGTACACGCTGTCGCACGTGGGCCTGGTGGGCCGGATGTTCTTTCGCGATGACACCAAGCGCGGACGACCGTATCTCGAGGGCGCGCTGCTGCGCCGCCAGATCGTGATCGACAGCACCGACAGCTTCGATGAATCGAACATCACGTCCAACAGCCTCGGCGGCGGCATCGGGTTCGGCATCGCCTTCCACACGAGCCCGCGTTTCGCCATCGACTTCTCCGGACAGGCCGGCTTCGGCACGTTCAGCGACTGGACATCGGACGGCCGCGACATCGCCGTCGGCGACGTATCGGCAACGAGCCTGATCCTGCGACTCGGCGGCCGCTTCTACATCCGCTGAGTTCTCGATTACACGAAACTCATCCGATCGGGCGATAGGCGCCGACCTCCGCATCACGTAGCGTCCATCGTGGGGATCTTCCCACCTTCAAACGCTCGCGGAGAGGCCTATGCGTCCGACCATTCTTGCTGGTATTGCATTGATCGTCATCGGCAGCTTCCTGTTCATTCGCGGCGGGACGTTCACCACGCGTCGCGATGTGGTCAAGATCGGTGACCTGAAAATCTCAGCCGACGAACAGCACCCCGTGGCACCGTGGATTGCCGGCGCCGCCGTTGCCGGCGGTGCCATCCTGGTCCTCGCAGGCGCGCGTCGCCGCGCGTGATCGGCAGACTCACTCACCTTGCACAGGGACGTCACCATGACCGCTTTCACCTTCCGGCTCCGCACCGCGTGTGCGCTGGTGCTCGCCGCCAGCGTCGCTGGCTGCGCGTCGACGAGCAGTAAGCAGAAGGGCGCCGCAATCGGCGCGACGACGGGCGGAGCCATTGGCGCCGTGGTCGGCAACAACACCGGTTCGACCGCGCGCGGGGCCATCATTGGCGCCGTGGTCGGGGGAACGGCCGGCGCCATCATCGGACACCAGATGGACCAGCAGGCGAAAGAACTCAAGCTCGACATTCCTGGCGCCACCGTCGAGCGTGTTGGCGAAGGCATCCAGGTGACGTTCGCCTCGGGCTTGCTCTATGACTTCGACTCCGATGCGATTCGGACGGAGTCGGCGCAGAACCTGCGCAACCTGGCAGCGAGCCTCAACAAGTACCCGAACACCGAGCTCCTGATCGTCGGCCATACCGACGCCCAGGGAAGCGCCGCGTACAACCAGGACCTGTCGTTACGTCGCGCCAATTCCGCATCGTCCTATCTCGCCCAGCAGGGCGTGGTGTCGTCACGTCTGCGCACAGCGGGACGCGGTGAGACGGAAGCGCTCGCCAGCAACGACACCGAGACCGGCCGTCAGGTCAACCGCCGTATCGACGTCGCCATCTTCGACAACGGCCGCGCGACCTCGTCGCGATAGGTCCGTGCATGCAAACGGCCCGCCGCATCATCGCGATGCGGCGGGCCGTTTGCCATGCGTGAATGTCACGTCTTCGCGGGACCCATCAGGTTGCGCGCGAACAGGCCGATGATGATGGCCGCGCACACGACATTGCCGATCCATCCCATGGCGAAGATGGCCTTGAACACCAGTGACGACAGCGTCAACGGAATGGCGACGAGCGTGAGCAGGAAGTCACCGTTGGCGGGATAGCTGAAGAACGGCATGTACGGGCCTGGCGAAGGGTCTCGTGTAGCGGGGAGTCACCGCGAATTGTAGCGCGTGCCGTTCAGCCCCGGAAGCGCTGCAGGTACAGCAGGTCGTCCTCGTCGGAGCGCAGCGTGTAGATCGCACCACCGTTACCGAAGCCGATAACCCGGGTGTTCTTCGGCAGCACGACCTGGCCGGTCAGCTTGCCGGCCGACGAAAAGACATCGTACTTCGGAATCTCGTCCTTGGCCGCACGTGACCGCGCCACCCAGATCTCACCGGCCGGCGTGACGTACACCCCGTTCTGCGTGAACGCCGGCTTCACCGCCGGCCACTCACTGGGCTCCTCGGCCGGTGGAATCGGGGCAGCGGACGTCGTCGTCCTCCCGTTGTCCACGCTGCGCATGATCCCCATGCCCTGCGCGCTCTTCTGGGAATCACGATACTCCTGCTTCTCGGCCTCGCCGACTTTCACCGGCGTGTACGCGATTGCCGGGGCGCGCGTCACCTGCTTCGTCGGCGAGATGAGCTCCAGGTGGTAGTCACTCACCCGCACCACCACGATCGACCCGTTGGGAAGTGCTGCCCACGCGTCGCGCGCCGGGAACGGCGTGCGGCCGCCAATGCGCACGGTCATGTTCGATCGTCCGCCGCCACTGCTGCCGGACACCTGCGCGCCGCCCTTGGGCAGTTGCACGAACGTCAGCGTGTCGTACTTGTACGTCTTCCGGTCGTAGCGCATGACCGGCGCCGAATCGGACGCCACCGGGCCATTGGGGCCAAACGAAATGGGTGAGCCTTCGAAGTAGAACCGACCCAGCGCATCGACGGTACGCGGCGCCATCATCATGGTCATACCACCTCGGCCGCCGCCCGCCATCACCATGCCCCGGCCGCCCGCTGCACCCGCGCTGACGGGCTCGCTCGCATCGGCCGCCTTGGGCGCCGGCGCGCCGTCCTCGAGACGGAACGTCGCGCCCGGCTTGCCGTCGGGCAGCACGGTGAGATAACGCGAATTGAGCGGATCGAAGATGACACTGGTGTCGCCCGGCAGCCCCACGAGCGCCATCGGCAACCCGTACTCCCCGGGACCGGAGCCCTCACGTCCAACCTTGGACGCCTTGCCGGCCTTGAAGTCCACCAACTGGACGATCTTGTCCCGGGTGTCCGCCACCAGGACGCGCCCGTCACGAAGTTCGCGGATGGACGCGACCGCCGAAAACGGCTCGGCGAACTCGACCTCCGGCTTGGCAAGCGTGCGGGTGGCAACCTGCGCCTGCAGGAGCACTGGGGACAGTGCAAGCAGCGCTGGGATCGCGCGGTGAGCGAATCGGGTGGAGGTGGTCATGATCGAAGCGGTTCAGGGGTGGGATCGGCGGGACGCTCTTGCTTGGTCACGGGCCGCACCCGAACGGTTGCCTGAACCGCTGAGGGGTGAGCAACAGCAAGGGGTGAGCCAACCGAAGGGGTGAGGGGTGAGGGGCCAGCCGGCGAGGGTTGACTGCGCCATCGC
>CAZPON010000268.1:0-4978 GCA_964588045.1 uncultured Gemmatimonas sp. | reverse complement strand
TCGCCGTCGCGGTTGCCGAGGATGTTCGTGGAGTACCAGCCCTCGAGTCCGAGCATGCGCGCCTTGAGGCCGGGCGCGATGATAGTCTTCATCCACGTCTGGCCCGTCTTGAAGTCCTTGCCGGCGATCGGCACGCCGCGGGCGTTGGCCAGGTCGGTGAGCGCCGGGAAGTCGGCCGACAGGTTGGGCGCGCCGTTGCAGTACGGCAGGCCTTCCATGATCGCGGCGTACGCATAGAGCATGCTGGGCGCGATGGCGTCGTCGTTCTCCTCCATGGCCTTCTCGAAGGCTTCGAGCGTCTGGTGCTGCGGGCCGGCCTTGATGTACGTCTCGGTGGAACCAGTCCATACCATCACGCCGCGCGTGGCGCCGTTCGTCGACATCACGTGGCGGATGTCGGCGCGAATCTGCTCGGCCAGGTCACGCTTGTTCTTGCCCGTCTTGACGTTCGTCGCGCCCTGGATGCGGGTGACGTAGCGGCTCTCGAACACGGCGGGCATCGGCTTGATCGTCTTCAGGAAGTCGGCGATGGGGTCGATGTCCGACTTCTCGAGCACGCCGGCGCGGGTGGCCGCGGTGAAGGCGTCATCGGGAATCGGATCCCAGGCACCGAACACGATGTCCTCGAGCGCCGTGAGCGGCACGAAATCGCGGATCAGCGGGCTGCGCGCCTCGGTGCGCTTGCCAAGGCGGACGGTCGCCATCTGCGTCAGCGATCCCACCGGCGCGGACAACCCGCGGCGCACGCGCTCGACGCCGGCAATGAACGTCGTCGCCACGGCACCGAGGCCCGGTGTGAAGATGGCCAGCTTCCCGGTCGCGGGCACGACGGTGTTGCGATTCGAATCGGTCACTTCGCTTGTTCTCCTTGTGCGGACGTGGTGCGGTAGACGTAAACCATGCGCTGTACGGCAGTGATCCAGGCGGTCACCGACAACAGCGTGACGATGAAGGCCAGCACCCATCCGTGGAGGGCGAGGCCGAACAGTGCCTGCGGTGCCGAGAGCAGCGTGATGCGCTCCGGGCGCTGCAGCAGACCAACCTTGGCGTCGAGACCGAGGCTCTCGGCGCGCGCGCGCGTGTACGATGTCAGGAACGTGCCAACGAGGCCCAGCAGCGTGATCGCGAGCATCGCTTCGCTCATGTGCACCGGGCTGGTGGCGTAGAAATACGCCAGCCCGCCCAGCAGCACGCCGTCGGAGACCCGGTCCAGCGTCGAGTCATAAAAGGCGCCGAACGTGGAGCTGCGGCCGGTGCGGCGGGCCACCGTCCCGTCGAGCACGTCGAACAGCGCGGTGACGCCCAGGAACCACCCGCCGGTCCGGATATGCCCGGTGGCGAAGATCACGCCGGCGATCACCGTGCACAGCGTGCCGAAGGTGGTGATCGTGTTCGGATGGACCCTCCGGCGCACGAGCCAATCGGCCACGGGTTCGATGACCCGCAGGTAGCCGCGTTGGATCGCGTTCCAGAGTGAAAGCATGTCGACGGCGAGGGGACGTGGAACCGAAAATGACCGCGGGACGAGGCGTGCCTCGTCCCGCGGCGCGACCGACCGCTTCACCTGTCGCGGCCAGCCATGGAAAACTAGGACCACCGGGCCATCAACGGTAGAGATGAATCCGTCGCGCCTCCTGTTCAAAGGCCAGCACGGCCGGCAGTTGCCGGTCGATCACCGCATCCGGGTCGGCACCGGACAGAATGGCCTCGCGCACCCTGGCCGAGCCCATGCGCTCGTCGAACCCCTTGGGGGTAATGCGCAGACTGTCACGCTGGACACGCGCCAGCGCCCAGAGGATCGCCGCCCCGATGCGTGCCGGCTGCACCAGGTCACGATCGAGCACCTCGATGCGAACACCGGGGATCGATCGCCCCGCATACTTGCCGTCGCCGGGCTGATTGGGTGTGAAGCGTTCGGCCCGGAAGCGCACGCCGCTCAGCGACAGATCCTCGAGCAGGAACACCAACGTGTCGGCGCGCATCCACGGCGCGCCGAATCGTGTGAAGGGCTCGAGGGTGCCACGCCCCACCGACACATTGCTGGCCTCGAACGGCACCAGCGCGGGGTACAGCAGCGCCGACTTGAGCGTGGGCAGGTTCGGTGAGGGGCGGACCCACTGCAGCTTCAGCTCATCATACCACATGTCGCGCCGCCAATTCCGCATGGGCACAACGGTGAGGCGCGTGGCGAGCTTGAGCTGCGTCTGGTAGAACCGTGCCAGTTCGCCCATGGTGAGTCCATGCCGAAGCGGCATGGGGTACAGCGCGAACCCGTTGCCGGTGTTGGTCGCCGTCGGCTCGTAGGGGTTGGCCAGCGCCGAGTCCAGCAACGCGCCTTCGGTCCGTGATCCGGTGATCGGATTGGGCCGGTCGAGCACCACCATCGGGATGCCGTTTCGCGCGGCCGCCTGCAGCGCGTAAACCATCACGCCCACATACGTCCATGTGCGCGTCCCGATATCCTGAAGGTCCACCACCAGGACGTCGATTTCACGAAGCAGGCTGTCCGGCGGTGCGATGGTGCTGCGCTGATACAGCGAGTGGACGACCAGCCCGGTCTTGGTATCCGTTTCGTCGGCGAGGTTGGGCTTGTCCGCCGTTCCCTTGGCGCCGTGCTCCGGCGCGAACAACCGCACGAGCTTCACCCCGGCCCGCTGTGCACGCACATCGGTGGACAACAGGTCGATGGTCCGGCGTCCGTTCTCGTCGACCCCGGTCTGGTTGGTGATCAGCGCGACGCGCTTGCCCGCAACGAGCTTGATGCTATCGTCCAGCAGCACGGAAACACCGAGCCGCAGCCGCCGATCGAACCGCAGCGGCGGGCCGTCCGGGCTGTCGTCCGGTGAGGGTTCGCGTTCGGGAGGAGGGTTGCCGGAGCAGGCAACGACACTCGCCGCAGCCAGCGCCATCGCAGCGAACAAAGTCGCCCGCAGGAACCAGCCCGACCGGTGCCGCGCTGGCGATTCGTGGTCCAGAGCGATACTGAGTTGTGTCACGCACTCCTCCGAATGATGCCGATACGCCCTTCCGGCGCTTCGGTCCCACTTTCCGGCCAACACATGATGGTGGAGCGTCCCTACCTGCCCTCCAAACCGCACACCGCCATTCGTCGGTCGCTCACGGCGGCAACCCTGCTGGTCTGCTGCGCCATCGCCGCCACCGCCGCCGCACAGGCACCCGCCACGGCACCGGCCAAGGCACCCGCCACGGCGACCAGGAGCACTGCGGCACCGTCGCTCGTGCCCGGGTCGCGCCTCTCCCCGAGCCAACGCCAGTGGATCGACCGAACGCTGACGAAGCTCACCCTGCGCGAGCGCGTGGCGCAGATGATCATGATCTGGGTCCTTGGAGATTACACGAACGCACGCGAACCGGGGTTTCTCAAGCTCGCGGACCAAGTCCGCCGCGAGCGGGTCGGTGGTCTGGTCATGTCGCTGGGCTCTCCCATCGAGGTGGCGGACAAGGTCAATGCGCTGCAGCGACTGGCGCACGTGCCGCTGCTGGTATCGAGCGATGTCGAGCCGGGACTTGGACGCCTGGAAGGCGGCGTGTTCACCACGTCTGTGTACTCGGCAGGCACGGCGACGGTCCTTCCCAGCAACATGGCCATCGGCGCGACGGGCAATGACGCGTACGCCGAGGCCATGGGACGCATCACCGGCGTGGAGTCCCGGGCCATCGGCATTCACATGGCGTTTGCACCGGTCGTCGACGTCAACAACAACCCATCCAATCCGGTCATCAACACACGCTCGTTCGGTGAAGACCCCGAGCGCGTCGCAGCCATGTCGGCGGCATTCGTGCGCGGGCTGCAATCGGCCGGTGTGGCAGCAACCGCCAAGCACTTTCCGGGTCATGGCGACACCGATGTCGATTCGCATCTCGGGCTGCCGGTGATCAACGTGCCGCGCGAGCGGCTGGACTCGGTGGAACTCGTGCCGTTCGCCGCTTCGATCAAGGCCGGGGCCGCCGGCATGATGACGGCGCACATTGCCCTGCCCGCCGCCTACGGTGACAGCACGCCGGCCACACTGTCGGCGCGCGTGATGAAGGGACTGCTGCGCGACACGCTGCAGTTTCGCGGACTCACGGTCACCGATGCCATGACGATGGAAGGCATCACGCGCGGTTACGGGCTGGAGGAAAGCATCATCCGGTCCGTCGAGGCCGGTGACGATGTGCTGCTCATGCCGCCCGACGTCACCCGCGCCATCGACGCCGTGGTCGGCGCGGTGCAGTCGGGCCGCCTCACGCGCCGTCGCATCGACGAAAGCGTGCGACGCATCCTCGAACTCAAGGTGCGCACCGGTGCCGTGTCGCGCCCGCAGGTGTCGCTGGCGCGGTTGCGCGATTCTGTCGGCACGCCGGAGCATTGGGCCATGGCGCAGGAAGTCGCCGAGCATGCCATCACGCTGCTGCGCGACAGCGCGGCGCTGGTGCCGGTCGCCACCACGGGATCGGTGCACGTGATTACCTTCGCGCCCGACAACGACCTGCAGGCCGGCACGTGGTTCAGCAGCGAAATGCGGGCGCTCGCCCCGCGCGTACGCACCACACGCCTCTCGCCACGATCCGGCGCGGGCGAGCTCGACTCACTCGCCACCGATGCGCTGCGATCCGATCGCATCGTCGTGTACACCTACACGCGCACGCTCGAAGGCGCCGGACGCCTGGCGATTCCGGCGCCAATCGCCGGCTTCGTGTCACGGCTCGCGAACAGCGGCAAGCTGGTGGTGGTGGCCGGCGGGAATCCCTACCAGATCCGACAGATGCCGCAGATTCCCACCTACCTCGTGACCTACGGTCGCGGTGAAGCGCTCGAGCGCGCAGCGGCTCGCGCCGTCCTGGGCCGCCGGCCAATTGGCGGGCGTACGCCGGTCACGCTGCCGGGATACTTCACGCGCGGCGACGGCCTCACGCGCGCGGCATCGGCCCTGCCAGGGAGCAGCAAGTGACGCATTCGAAACGCCATGTCATG
>CAZPON010000267.1:0-5015 GCA_964588045.1 uncultured Gemmatimonas sp. | reverse complement strand
CCCCGAGCGCTTCTTCGATGTCGGCATCGCCGAGGGTCACGGCGTCACGTTCGCAGCCGGTCTCGCCACGCGCGGACTGCGACCCATCGTGACGATCTACTCGACGTTCCTCCAGCGCGCCTACGACAACATCATCCATGACGCCGCACTGCAGCACCTGCCGGTGATCTTCGCCATGGATCGTGCCGGCCTGGTGGGCGAGGACGGCGAGACGCACATGGGCATGTACGACATTCCCTACATGCTGGCGGTGCCGGGCATGACCGTGACGGCTCCGCGCAACGGCGAGGAGATGCTCGGCTTGCTGCGCGCAGCGGTGGAGCACACGGGCGGTCCGTTCTGTCTGCGATATCCGCGCGATGCGTCACCCGACTCGCCGCCCGAGATATCGAAGATTCCGGCCACGCCCTATGCCACGTGGGAGGTGCTGCGTCGCGGGCGCGAGTTCGCCATACTTGCCGTGGGCACGATGGTCGGCACGTCGCTCGAGGCCGCCGAGTTGCTCGCCGCCGAGGGACTCGACATCACGGTCGTGAACTGCCGCTATCTCAAGCCGTATGACGAGGTGACGCTCAACGCGGTGCTGGCCGACCAGACGCAGGTGCTCACGGTCGAGGAGGGTGCGGTGGTGAACGGGTTCGGTGCCTTCATGTCGGCGATTGTCCAACGCCTCGCGCCAAGCGTGCGCGTGACGACGCATGGCGTTCCCGATCGCATCGTCTACTCGGCGTCGCGCGCCAGGCAGCTCTCGTCACTGGGCCTCGATGCCGCGGGCATCGCTGCCCGTGTGCGCGCGCTGCACGAGTCTGAAGCGATGGCCGGCTGATGCGAGTCGGCGTCATTGGGCATCGTGGATACGCCGGCCTGCCGGCGATCCTGAGCACGCTCCTCGACATTGCCCCCTCGCTTGGACTCTCGTTGTGTTTCGAGGACGAGCTGTGGGAGATCGCCGAGGATGGCGGACGCCTCGAATCGCCCAGCCAGATCGATGCCCTCGTCACGCTCGGTGGCGACGGCACGTTGTTGCGGGGGGCGCGATTCCTGAACGGACACGCCGTGCCGATCCTCGGCATCAACTTCGGTCGGCTTGGCTTCCTCACCAGTTGCAGCGCCGAGGATTTCGAGCTGGGTGTGCGTCGCTTCGCGGCGGGTGACTTCACGTCGGAGGCCCGCATGGCGCTGGCAGCGGTCACGCTCGATCGCGACGGGCGTGAACGGTGCCAGTGGCTGTGCCTCAACGACTGCGTCCTGCACAAGGGCGGCTTCGCGCGCGTGGTGAAGTTTTCGGTCTTTGTTGACGACGAAATGCTCGGCAGCTATTCCGCCGACGGGTTGATCGTGTCGACACCAACCGGCTCGACCGGCTACTCGCTGTCGGCGGGCGGTCCCATCGTGGTGCCCACGGTCGACAGCATCGTCCTCACGCCGGTGTCGCCGCACACGCTGGCGATGCGTCCGCTGGTCTTGCCGCCGCAGGTGGAAATCAAGGTGCAGGCTGAAGATGGGCCGGCCGAACTTTTGGTGACGATCGACGGGCAGGTCGGCACTACGTTCATCGCAGGCGAAACGCTCGTCGTTCGCCGTGCGCCCAGGCCGGTGCACATCGTACGCTTTCCCGGTGCCACGTACTTCAGTCGCATGCGCCGCAAGCTCGGCTGGGGCGGCTTGAGCGAGCGGGACGGCGAGACGACCTGATTCCCCTCACTCCTCGACTGCCGGATGCTCCTGGAGCTGCGCCTTCGTAACGTTGCCGTCATCGACGCGGTCACGCTTCCGCTGGCCGACGGGCTCAACGTGCTCACCGGCGAAACGGGTGCGGGCAAGTCGCTGATTGTCGGCGCGCTGGGCATGCTGCTGGGCGAACGGGCGGCGTCGGATCGGGTGCGGTCCGGGACCGAGAAGGCCACCGTCGAGGGGGTGTTCACGCTGCGTGCCGGAGACAGCGTGCGTTCGGCGCTCGACGCGCGTGGTATCGACGCCGATGAGGAGCTGCTGGTCCTCAAGCGCGAGATCGGCAGCAACGGGCGTTCACGTGCGTGGATCAATGGGTCGCCGGTCACTGCTGCTGTGCTTGCGGAAATCGGCGCACTGCTGGTGAGCGTGCACGGCCAGCATGATTCACGACAGTTGCTGGAGCCGGAGCATCAGCGCGACATCCTCGATGTGTTCGCTGGCGCCGAGGCGGAGCGGCAGCGGGTGGCGGAAGCCCACGCGCACCGTGCCGCGATTGCGGCGCGCGAACGCGAACTCGAAGCGCGACGTCAGGACGCCGGGCGCCGCGCCGACTATCTGCGGTTCGTCGTGCGCGAGATCGAGGACGCGCGTCCCGTGCGCGGCGAGGACGACGCGATGGACGTGGAGATCCGTCGTCTCGGTCATGCCAGCGAGCTGCGCGCCCTGGCCGAGCAGGCGGCCGGCGCCATCGATGGGGACGAGCGCGCAGCGCTCGGGACGCTCGGTGCGGTGCGACGCGCGCTTGCATCGCTCGCCCGCATCGATCCGGAGACGATACAGTGGCAGGGCGCGTTCGACGGGGCGGTCTACGCGCTCGATGAACTCGCGCGGGAACTCGAACGGTACGGCGAATCCATCGATGCCGATCCGGAGCGGCTGCGCAAGCTCGAGTCACGTCGCGACGTGCTGCACAGCCTCACCCGCAAGTACGGTCCGACCATCGACGACGTGCTGGCCACCGGTCGCACGGCGCGCGAGGAGCTCGACCTCGTCGATGGCGGTGCGATCGACCTGCGCGCACTGGCCGATGCCCGCGCGGCGGCCGACGGTGCGCTTGCCGAAGCGGCGGCCGACCTGGCGAGACGTCGCGCCTCGGGCGCAACGCGGCTCGCTCGCGCGGTCTCGTTGCTGCTGCCCGAACTCGGCATGCCCGACGGCCGCTTCGATGTATCCCTGGTGCCGCTCGACCGCTGCGGGTCGTTCGGCGCCGAGTCGGTGGTGTTTCTCGCGCGGTTGAACGCCGGCGGCGACATGCGTCCGCTGGCGCGCATTGCGTCAGGCGGTGAGCTCTCGCGCGTGATGCTGGCGCTCAGCACGGTGCTGGCGCGCTTGCAGCACGTGCCGACACTCGTGTTCGATGAAGTCGATGCCGGCATCGGTGGCGCGGTGGCGTCGCAGGTTGGTGCGTTGATGCGCCGCGTGGCCGGTCACCATCAGGTGCTGGCCATCTCGCATCTCGCGCAGATCGCCGCGCGGGCACACCGTCATGTGGTGGTGAGCAAGGGTGCGGTGGGCACCGTCACCACGGCGGATACGCACGTCGTCGACGGTGAGGCGCGCGTCCTGGAGATCGCGCGCATGCTCGGGGGCGACGCCGATCGCGATGTCAGCCGCGCGCACGCGCGCGAATTGCTGGAGCGCGGAGGACTCGAAGACCCGGCGGGCGAGCCGGCTGCTGCTGCCGTGTCGCGCCGGCCGGCTCAGCGACGCGGGAAGCCCACGTAGACGCGCAGCTCGAGGCGGTCGGTCGTCATGGCGAGGGCGTCGCCGCTGCCAGTGACCGGTTCCGTGTGTACGTACAGCACTTCCACCGGCCACCGCGCACGGCCGCGCACGTAGCTGGCCAGTGTCGAGAACGTGGCGCCGTACATGTAGGCCTGGAACGTGGCGGGCGCGAACGACAGCGTGGCTGCTGGCATCGAGTCGTTGCCGGCGAACGCGTAGCGATCACCGTCGGCGCGGCGATACAGGTAGCCGCCCGACACGCCGAAGAACTGGCCGATGGCGAGGCGTGGCGCGACCTCGAGGTCGACACGCCGGCCCAGCGTGCGATCGGCGCGCTGCACGGTTGACGGCACGAACAGCAGCGAATCGGCAAACAACGGACGCCGGAACATCACCTGGTCGCCGAACGGCTGCACCACGCGCACGGTGCCGCTGAACCACACGAACCGATTGATGACGATGTCCGTCGTACTGCGCAGCAGCAGCGCGTGGGCGCCATCACCGTTCGGCACATCGAATGCGTCATTGGTGCGATCGGCGCCCGCCGTGCCGAATCGCCACCCACCGGTGACCACGCTGCGCATACCGAATCCCTTCGCCGTGAGCCACTGTGCGGGACGCGCACCGAGGGTGTTGAGCCACAGGTAAGTGGCCGTGAGGTCGACGTCACCGATACCCGAGCGGCGGGTGTTGCCAAGCCGCTCGTAGTCGAGGCCGTACGCAGTGTCGTTGGCAATGCCCGGCAGTGAACCGGGACCGCTTACGACCACGGCCGGCGCCGGCAGCGACGCGGCCGCGATAGCCGTCACCCCGAAGCCTTCGAATCCGGTGCGCAACGCACCGATGGCACCATTGATCGCCGTCTGGGTCGGCGAATTGTTGATGGGCACCACCGGCGCGCCGCCGCGGAGGCTGTCACCGTAGACAGTGACGATGGCCGACTGCGCGTCAAGCGACTGTTGGAGCAATTGCTGCGCGCCGGCCGGATCGGCGCGGATCGCATCGCACCCGGTTGCCGTCGGATCCGCGCATCGCGAGATCTCGGCCGAGAGCTGCGAGCGTGCCATCGACAACTGTCGCAGGAGCACGCCATTGGTGGCTCGCGCGTTCGCGCCGATGGTCGACGAGTACGCGGGATTCTGCCCGACGGTGGCGCCCTTGCCGGTCTCGTTGAGGATGAGGATGGAATTGTCGCGGGATTCCACGTACGGCACGACCAGTCCCACGGACAACCGGGGAGTGATGCCGAACTGGAAGTTGAACGGGGTGGTGCTCTTGCGCTCGTCGCCGCGCGCGTCGAGTGGTCCGTGCGAGAGCGTGAACGACGCCACGCCGCTCAGCGCACGGATCGCCTGCTCGGCCGCGCCCAGTTGCGGGAAGTAGCGCACGCCGAGTGTGTCGGTGAGCAGCGTGCTGCGCACAGGCCGCTTGCCCGTTGGCGCAAACTCGTCGTAGCCCAGGTCCCAGACGCCCGAGACACTGAATCGCCAGGTGCCCTTGGCGAGGGGGACGGCGTCACTGCCAGCGCCCTGGACGGCCTGTGCGCCGGCCACCGA
>CAZPON010000266.1:0-5020 GCA_964588045.1 uncultured Gemmatimonas sp. | reverse complement strand
TGGAGCCAACGCCGGACAACCCGACGGTGACGGCCATCATGTGGGGCCCGCTGGCGCTTGCCGGCGATGCCGGACCGCGCATCGGGCGCACGCCGGACAATGCGCAAACGACGCCGCGCATGGTTGTCCCCACGCTGGTGAGCACGTCACGACAGCCCGACGAATTCGTGAAAGCTACCGGCACGCCGGGTGACTTCCGAGTGACCGGTGTCGCGCGTCGGCTCGACGACGGTGCAGCCGCGCCCGATGTCGCGCTCGCGCCGTTCTACCGCACGCATCGCAAGCGGTACTCACTGTACTTCGACCTGGTGACGCCCGCCGAGTTCGATGCGCGCGTGATTGCCGCCGCAGCGGCGCGTGATGCGGCGGCGAAGCTTGCCGCGGCGACCGTGGGCATGGTGCAGGTGGGTGACGTGGCGTCCGAGAAGGACCGCAACTACCAGAGCGAGCCGAAGGACCGCGCTGTGGGGCGCGCCGAACGGCGAACGAATCGCGCGGGAACCGGCTGGTTCTCGTATGACCTCCCGGTCGACGCACAAGCGCCCATGTCGCTCTACGTGACGTACTTCGTGGAGCCGGGACTGCCGGCGCCGCTGGGCAACTTCGAGGTGCTGGTGGATGGCACCAGCGTTGCGCGGTACAGCCCGAATGTGCAGGGATCGGGATTCTACGATGCGCGCTACGACGTGCCGGCGGAGCTCACGTCCGGAAAGCCGACGGTGACGGTGCGATTCCAGGCGGCGGAATCGGGTCGCATCGTGCCGGTGTACGTGGTGAGGACCGTTCGTCGTTGAGGGATCGGCACGACGCCGATGTGGCGAGCTCTACTGCTACAACTGTTACCCGAGTGAGCGTCTCAGTACTTGACTAAAATCAATTTCGATCGTACCCTGTAAAGACAACCGTAGTCCGTCGTCATTTGCCGCCTCTTGCCGCGACGTAAAACAACGAGCTAAAACGCGAACGCCCGGGCGGCTTCCACTGCCCGGGCTTTGTCGTTTCCGGACGGTGCGACCCTGGCTGGAGCACACGATGTCTGCGCATCCGATTGCCGTCTTTCATGAGCACCCCGATTGGTTTCGCCCGCTGTTCAATGCGCTGGAACGCCGTGGTATTGCGTATGACCGACTGGATGCGGCCGCGCACCAGTACGATCCGTCCGAAACGAGCGTGCCCTGGTCATTGGTGTTCAACCGCGCCAGTCCGTCGGCGTACCTGCGCGATCACGGACAGACCATTCACTACACGCTGCACTGGCTGAGGCATCTCGACCGGCTCGGCGTACCGGTCGTGAACGGCGCGGCCGCGTACGCACTCGAGTTGTCGAAGGCCAATCAGTTGGATCTGCTGCGTGAGCTGGGGCTGCCGTATCCGCGCGCGCGCGTCATCAATCATCCGTCGCAGGCGCTGCTCGCGTCCGAGGGGTTTCGTTTCCCGGTGCTGGTGAAGGCCAACGTCGGTGGCAGTGGCGCGGGCATTGTGCGTTACGACACGCGTGAGGCACTGGCCGACGCCGTAGTTGCTGGCACGGTGGACCTCGGCATCGACCGCACGGCGCTGGTGCAGGAAGCCGCGCCACTGCGCGATGGCCACATCACGCGCGTCGAAACACTCGGTGGCACGTATCTCTACGCGATCAACGTGTATCCGGCCACCGGATCGTTCGACCTGTGCCCGGCCGACGCCTGCCAGACGACGACTGGCGTCGATCTCGTGCGCGGCGCGTGCGCCGTCGATGCGCCCAGGAGCGGCATGCGTGTGGAAGCCGCGCATCCTCCGGCCGAGATCATCGCGCAGGTCGAGCGCATTTCGCGGGCGTCCGGCATCGATGTCGGCGGCATCGAGTATCTCGTCGACGATCGCGACGGCAAGCACTACTTCTACGACGTCAACGCACTGTCGAACTTCGTGGCCGACGCGCCCAACGTGATCGGGTTCGATCCGTTCGAGCGGTTGGTCGACTACCTGGTGGAGCGCGTGCCGGTGTCGGCGCCGGCACGCGTCGCGCAACGGGTGGCGTGATGCGCTTCGGGTACTGGCTTCCGGTGTTCGGCGGCTGGCTGCGCAACGTGCCCGACGAAGGCATGGACGCGACCTGGCCGTACATCCAGCGACTGGTGCGGCGCAGCGAGGAGATCGGCTATGACCTCACGCTCATCGCCGAGTTGTTCCTGAACGATATCAAGGGCATCGAGGCGCCGGCCATGGATGCGTGGTCCACCGCTGCGGCTTTGGCAGCGGTGACGTCGCGCATCGAGCTGATGGTGGCCGTGCGTCCCACGTTCCATCATCCGGCGACGCTCGCCAAGCAGGCGGCGAACATCGATCGCATCAGCAACGGACGGTTGTCGCTGAATGTGGTCTCGTCGTGGTGGAAGGACGAGGCGCGTCGCTACGGAAGCCAGTTCGACCAGCACGACGACCGCTACGCCCGCACGGCGGAGTGGTTGGCGGTGTTGCAGGGCGCATGGCACGAGAAGTCGTTGTCGTTTCGCGGCAACTACTACCAGGTCGATGAGCTCATCGTCGAACCCAAGCCGGTCAGCAGTCGCAGCCGGCCGCATCCGGTGCTCTACGCCGGCGGTGAATCCGACGCGGCCAAGACGCTCATCAGCACCACATGCGACGCGTACGTGATGCACGGCGACCCCGCCGAACGCATCGCGCCGAAGGTGGCCGACATGCAGGCGCGCCGCGCGATCGCCGGTGGCAGGCCGCTGCAATGCGGCATGGCCGCGTACATCATCGTGCGCGATACCGAGGCCGAGGCGCAGCGCGAACTCGAGCGGATCACCAACGTGCGGCCGAGTTCTCCGGGCTACAACAACTACAACGACTGGGTTGCCAACACGCAGCTCGAGCAGCAGCTCTCGCTGATGGACTATTCGGTGTCCAACCGCGGATTGCGCGCGGGTCTCGTCGGCACACCGGAGTACGTGGCCGATCGCATCCGCGAGTTCGAGGCAGCGGGTATCGACTTGCTGTTGCTGCAGTGCAGCCCGCAGCTCGAGGAAATGGAGCGCGTCGCTGAGCAGGTGATGCCGCTGGTGCGCAGAACCCCGAGTTATGCAACCGAAGTAGCAGCCTGAACCCCCAATAGACTTTCACGCGGAGACGCGGAGATGGCGGAGAGATTGTACGCCATCTCCGCCATCTCCGCGTCTCCGCGTGATCAAGCTGTTGTTGTTTGAGGTTCGAGCGAGCCCAGGGGTCGCCATCTGAGCCACAACTCGGCCGCAACCGCATGGCTGCCGAGGCCGAGCCAGAAGGACACGCCGAACGCACCCGGGAACGTCATGAGACTGGTCGCGCCGCTCAGCAGGCCGATCCAGAGCCGAATCGAGCCCACGCCGAGCGCGACGGCGAAGGCCCGGATCATCCAGCGGCGGTGCTGCCGTGAGTCGCCGCGGCGAATGGCGGCAAAGCCGGCGATCAGTGTCCAGAGGAACCACGCACCAAATACCACCGTCGCTGCCACCTCCCATGCATTGCCCCACGGGTAGGGAATGCCGAAGGCGAGGGCGAACACGCCGCTGACGGCTGCACATGCGACGAGCACGCGACCGAGGCGCCGATGCACGGTCCAGTGCCGTTCACGAAACCGACGATTGAGCTGAAGCACGCCGCCCAGCAGAAACACGACCCCGGGCACGATGTGCAGGTACGCGAGCACGGGATGGGCCACGTAGCGCGCATCGAATGAGCCGGCCGGCGCGGGAACGCCGGCCCGCAGGAGCGGCACGTCGGTCATGATGCGGATACCTGCAAACACCAGCACGACGACGAGCGGCAAGGCCAGTACCGTCCATGCTGTCGCCTTGATTCGCGTCTCCCGGCGCGCGACGCTCGCAGTCATGGTGGGAGCAGTGGCCTGGCGTAGTACGCCTTCAACTGTGCGGCCGAAAGCGGGCGTGAAAAGTAGTATCCCTGCGCCAGCGGAACCCCTGCCGCCCGGAGCGCCTCGACCTGTACTTCGTTTTCGACGCCCTCGACGATGACGGACAGTCGCGTGGACCGGAGCAGCGCCGACAGGCCGCTGAGCCACGCAGGGCAGGGGTTTTCGAGCGTGATCTGGCCAGCGAGCGACTTGTCGGTCTTGATCAGGTCCAAGGTGGCGCGCGACAAGACGGCGAGTTGGGTCCCGCTCAAGGTGACATCATCGAGCGCAACGCGGACGCCGGAGCGGGACGCGGCTTCGAGGGCGGCCATGCCCTGGTTGTCGGGTATCCCGCGCTCGGTCACCTCGAGGATGATCTGATGCCGCAGTTCGGACAGGCCGCTTTTCGTGGCGGCGTACTCCAGCCCGCCACGCCCCAGGATTTCCGGTGGGGCATTGATGCTGATGTGCGTTTCCTCGTGGGCGCGTAGCCAGTCGCCCAGCTCCCTGGCCACGGTTTCGATCACCCAATAGGTGAGCGTTCCCGAGAGGGGAGTGCCTTCCATGAGGGGAATGAACTCATCCGGCGGGACCACGCCGGAGGGCCGTCGCCATCGGCACAGGGCCTCCGCCCCCACGCACCGGCCATCGGCGAGGGTGACGGTGGGAAGGTATTCCAGGAAGAACTCCCCATTGGACAAACCATCGCGGATCGTATCCACGTTGATCATGATTGCCTGTTCCTCGTGACGCGCGCCGAGAGGTTATTGCCCATTCTGTCCGGGAGTCAGCGACCGGACAATCTAACGGATTCCGTCTGCTTCAGTTGAGGCGGCGCGAAATGCGCACCGGGATCGTGTGCGCTGCGCGGAAAGGGTACGCGCCTGGTTCGTCCCGATCGTTACCATGGGGAATGTCACGGCCCCGACTGATGACGCAGGTTCGCCAGCGTGCTGCCATTCGCCGCTACAGCCCACGAACTGTGGAGGCCTATGCGCAGTGGATACGCCGCTATGTACGCTACCACGGCATGCAGCATCCCGGCACGCTGCCTGTTGGCGCGGTTCGCGAGTTCCTGACCTGGCTGGCTGCCGAACAGAAGGTTGCCGCATCAACGCAGAATCAGGCGTTGGCCGCCCTGCA
>CAZPON010000265.1:0-5059 GCA_964588045.1 uncultured Gemmatimonas sp. | reverse complement strand
CTGCTGGTACGCGGCGGCCTCGAGCACCGACGGCGAGGCCAGCGCGCCGAGCGCGAGGGCGCCCGCCGTGCCGATGAACTTGCGGCGATCGACGTACAGCGACTCGGGAGTGATCTCGGAAGACGGGATATCGGAGGGTCGACGGATCAGCATAGGACGCTGGGTAGGGGTTGAGGCCTGTATGAATAGTATCGATTGGGGAGAAAAGGAGTTCCCTCAGTCTCGGTTCTGTGAACTGTTTTGCTGATGGCTTGAGTTGCTTCAGTCCAGCGTCTTCGAGAATCGCCTGATGGCAATCCCCAGCAGCAGCACCGCCGAGACCGCGAGGATCGCCAGCTCCTCCCACAACTCCGCGATCCCCACCCCCTTCAGCAGCACGCCCCGCAGGATCTCCAGAAACCACGTCAGCGGCAGGACCGCGCCAATCCACTGGGCCAGCTCCGGCATGGCCGCGCGCGGAAAGATGTAGCCCGACAGCAGGATATTCGGCAGCATGAAGAAGAAGCTCAACTGCATCGCCTGCATCTGGTTGCGCGCGATGGTCGAGACCAGCAGCCCCACGCCCAGGCTGGCCACGATGAACACCAGGGCCAGGCTGTACAGCAACGGAAGGCTGCCGCGTATCGGGACGTCGAAAATCAGCGTGCCAAGCGCCAGCACCACGCTCATCTGCACATAGCCCACCATCACGAACGGGATGAGCTTGCCCAGCATCAGGCTGGTCTTGCCGATGGGCGTCACGATGAGCTGCTCGAGCGTTCCGCGCTCGCGTTCGCGCACCACCGCCGTGGACGTGATGAGGGTCATCGTGATGGTGAGCAGGATACCCACGATGCCCGGCACGATGAACACCGCGCTGCGTTGCGCCGGGTTGTACCACGGCCGCACGCGGATCTCCACCGGCGGCACGAGCTTGTACCGGCTGGCCAGCAGTTGCGCGCCGCGTGCCTGCGCGGCGAGTTGTGCGCCGGCAATGGCCGCGCCCGACGATTGCGGGTCGGCCGCGTCGATGAGCAGTTGCGCGCGTCCCGTTTCGCCGCGACGCAACTGTCGCTGGTAGTCCGGCGGAATCACCAGTGCCACGCGCGCGGCACCGCGCTCGATCCAGCGTTGCGCCATGGCGCGACTGTCCACCGAACCCACGACCTTGAAGTTGTCGGTGTTCTGAAGCACCTGAATCAGCGCGCGGCTTTCCGACGTGCGCGATTCGTCCAGCACCACGGTAGGCAGCTTGCGCACATCGGTCTGGATGGCGTAGCCGAACAGCAGCAGCTGAATCGCCGGCAGCATGGTCATCATGCCGAACGTCAGCCGGTCGCGACGCAACTGGATGAACTCCTTCCAGAGCATCGGCCACACCGTCCACCGCTGCAGCGGCTTCAACAGGTGCTCAACCATGGGGCGCCTTCGGAACGACAAAGCGCGTCGTGCCATGCTCGGCGTCGTCCTTCTCCTGCAGCATCACGAACACGTCCTCCACGTTGCTGGTGCCGAACTGCGTCGTGATTTCCTTCGGAGTGCCCAGTGCGATCAGGTGTCCGCGCGACAGGAACGCCAGGCGCTGGCAGCGTTCGGCTTCGTCCATGTAGTGCGTCGTGACCAGGATCGTCGTGCCGCGCCGCGCCAGCTCGTAGATGGTTTCCCAGAACGTGCGACGCGCCGCCGGATCGACACCGGCCGTTGGTTCGTCCAGGAACACCAGGTCGGGCTTGTGCGCCGTGGCACAGGCCAGCGCGAGACGCTGCTTCCATCCGCCGCTGAGCGTGCCCGCCAACTGCGACAGGCGGTCGGTGAGCCCCAGGTCTTCCGCGTGCGCCGCGAGTCGCGCCGAGCGGTCGGGGCCAATCACGCCGTATACCGACGAGTAGAAGCGCAGGTTTTCGGCGACGGTGAGATCGTCGTACAACCCGAAGCGTTGCGACATGTAGCCAATGCGACGACGCACCTTCTCGCCTTCGGTAGCCACGTCGAAACCGGCCACTTCGGCCGAACCGCTGGTGGGCGGCAACAGCCCGCACAGCATGCGAATGGTGGTCGTCTTGCCCGAGCCGTTGGGGCCCAGCAGGCCAAACACTTCGCCGCGCGAGATGTCGAGGTCGAGCGCATGCACCGCCTCGAGATGGCCGAACACTTTGCGCAGCGCTCGCGTGCGCACAACGGGCGAGTCGGTCACGCGTCAGCGCGCGGCGCGCGGGAGCTGCACCGTGATGGGAAGGCCGGCGTGCAATCGGTCGGCGCCCTCGCCAAACTCGATCTTCACGCCGAACAGCAGGTCGGCGCGCTCCTGCTCGGTGAGCGCCACGCGCGGCGTGTACTCGGCTTTGCTGGCAATCGACGCAATGCGTCCGCGATAGCGCGTCGTGTCGCGGTCCAGCAGCGCGATGAGCGTATCGCCAACGCGCAGCCGCGGCACCACAAACTGCGACACGTAAATGCGCGCCCACGGTTTCGCCGGCTGGCCCAGCGTGATGGCGCTCTGGCCGGCACCCAGCACCTCGCCCGGCTCGGCGTTGCGACTGGTGACGATGCCGTCCACCATGGCAATCAGCACCAGATCGTTCGCCGTCGCACGAATGGCGGCGGCCGCGGCTTCGGCGCCGCGCACTTCGGCGGCGGCGGCCGACTTGCGTTCGGCGCGCGGGCCTTCGCGCACCAGCCGCAGCGCTTCGCGGGCTGCATCGCGTCGACCGGCGGTCGACCGCGCGGCCGCTTGTGCGGCATCGAACTGTGCCTTGCTCACGTCGCCCTTGGCGGCCAGCGGCGCCAGACGCGCCACATCGGCCGCCGCACGATCGGCGTCGGCTTCGGCCGTGCGCAGGTCGGACTCGGCCCGCGCAATCTCCGCCGGACGCGAACCGCGCTCGGCTTCACGCGAGGCTTCGCGCACGGCTTCGAGTCGCGCAATGGCCTGCGCCTCGCTCGCGGCGAGAGTCGGCGTCACGAACACCGCGAGCGTGTCGCCGATGCGCACCGCGTCCCCTTCCTGTACCAGGATGCGAACGGCGCGGGCCGGCTGCAGCGGACCCACGTCAGTCTCCACCATTTCGAGTGTCCCGACGGCGGTATCCGGCGCGTCGCCCGATTGGCGGCACGCGGCGAGGAGGGCCAGGCAAACCAGCGATCGCGCGAGGGGCGTCATCATACCGAACAACCTCCGTGTGCGGAGCGGGCGCGTCAATCGGGAAATCGGGCAATCCGACCGCAATGGCCGTGCTTGACCGCCCGCCGCCGCCGCCGTCACTTCCGTCAGGCCAGCCTCCGGCGATTATCTTGTCCCTGCCAGGCGATGTCGTCCGGCGGCTCATGCAGGGCATCGGCCTGGGCGCCCGGGAAACCGGGCTGAACGCGATGATCCAGCGCCTCAAGCGTCACGCCAGCAGTTCGCTGCCCTCCCAGCGTCGGCGCCGCATTCCATATCCCGTTGATCACATGACCATCACCATCGCCGTTCGTTCGGCTGAATTTTGATGTACTGGCTCCTGAACGCCTGGGCGTGGACGACGACCGTCCTCCTGGTGATCGTCTGCACGCCGGTCGTGGCCCTGGTGTGGGCGGTGACCGCGCCGTTCGACAAGGGACGCTACGCGGCCGGCCGCGCGTTCCGTCTCGTGGGCGTGAGCGCGCTGCGACTCAATCCGCTGTGGAGCTTCCACACGCGCGGAGCGATCAAGGACGCGCGGCGTCCGTATGTGGTGATCGCCAACCATGAGTCGTACGCCGACATCTTCCTCATTTCCTGCTTCCCGTGGGAAATGAAGTGGATGAGCAAGGATACGATGTTCAAGATCCCGTTCATGGGCTGGATGATGCAGATGGCCGGTGACGTGAAGCTCATTCGCGGCAAGCGCGAGTCGGCCATCGACGCCATCAACCAGTGCCGTGACCGGCTCAAGAAGAAGGTGTCGATCATGATCTTCCCCGAAGGCACGCGCTCGCGCACATGGGAGATGCTGCCGTTCAAGGACGGCGCGTTTCGTTTGGCGATTGAGGCGGGCGCGCCGATTCTGCCGATCGCGGTGGCCGGTACGCGCAAGGCGATGGCCAAGGGCAAGTTCAAGTTTTTGCCCGCGCGCGCGTTGGCGCAGGTGTTGGAGCCCATCGAGACGTCAACGATGACGTTGAAGGATCTCGCGTCGCTCAAGGAGCAGGCGCGAGAGCGCATCGAGGCCGGGCGGCGGAAGCTGGCGGCGGAGCTGGGGATTCCGGTGAATCCCACCGAAGTGCTCGAGCCGGAGACGGACGACGCCGAGTAGCGCAGCGCCAGCAGACGAGGCCACGCTCGACGCGCGCCTCGCTACGCCCGACGAGGCGACGATCGCCGCGTTGTCGTCGCTGGATGGTGATGTGCTGGTGCTGGGGGCGGGCGGCAAGATGGGCCCGACGCTGGCCCGCATGGCACGTCGCGCATTGGAGGGTACGTCGCGACGCGTGACTGCCGTGTCGCGATTTGGTTCTGCCGACGTGGCGGCTTCATTGGAAGCTGACGGCGTTACGACGATCCGTGCCGACCTCTCCGATCCGCGCGCGATGGCTGCGCTGCCCGACGCCGCCAACGTCGTGTGGATGGCCGGACAGAAGTTCGGCACCACCGGCGATCCCGTCGGCACGTGGACGCAGAACGTCGTGGCGTCGATGCATGCCGCCGAGCGGTACGCCGGGTCGCGCATCGTCTGCTTCTCGACCGGGAATGTGTACGGGCCGAGCCGTGTGTCGGCAGGTGGCTCGCGCGAGGACGACGCGTTGCGCCCCGATGGCGAGTATGCCGCGTCATGCGTCGGAAGAGAACGCGTATTCGAATCCGTCGCTCGGCGCACCGGATCTCCACTGCTGCTGTTCCGGTTGTTCTATGCGTGCGACTTGCGGTACGGTGTGGTCACCGAGATCGCGCTCAAGGTGCTGCGCGGTGAGCCCGTGTCGTTGGCGACCGGATACGCCAACGTCATCTGGCAGGGCGATGCCAATCGGCTCGCATTGCGCGCACTCGGGTTGGCAGCGACGCCGGCAGTGGCGGTGAACGTCACCGGGCCGATCGTTGCAGTGCGTGAGATTGCAACTCGTA
>CAZPON010000264.1:0-5062 GCA_964588045.1 uncultured Gemmatimonas sp. | reverse complement strand
GTGTTCCCGGCCAACGACACGGTTCCCGAGAACCTGCTGCGCCTTTACATCGAGTTCTCGGCGCCGATGTCGCGCACCGGTGGACTGGAGTACATCACGTTGCGCGACGATCGCGACCAGGACGTGAAGGCGGCGTTCCTGCCGCTCGACGCCGACTTCTGGAACGATGATCGCACACGCTACACGGCGTTCCTCGATCCGGGTCGCGTGAAGCGCGGCATTTTGCCGAACGAGCAGATGGGTCGCGCGATTCTCGCGGGCCGTCGGTACAGCGTGGTCATCGACTCGACCTGGCGCGATGCGAACGGCCTGCCGCTGGTCGCAAGCTATCACCGCACCTATCACGTCACGGCGCCCGACGAACGCATCATCGCGCTCGCCGCATGGCAGGTGACGCCTCCGGCCAGCGGATCGCGCGACGCGCTGCGCGTCGTGTTCGACAAACCGCTCGATCACGGGCTGCTGGCCCGCGCCCTGGGCGTCGAACGAAAGGATGGCTCGCAAGTCATGGGCACCGCGGACATCGCCCCCGACGGCCGCGCGTGGCGATTCACGCCAACCGACAGGTGGCGCGCCGGTGCGTATCAGTTGCTCGTGCTGTCAATGCTGGAGGATCCGGCCGGCAATCGCATCGACGGGCCGTTCGAGGTGGATGTGTTCGAGCGCGTCGACCAGACGCCGGCCCCGCAGCGGCACACGATCCCCTTCGTCATCGGAGATCACGCGCGGTCGCCTTGACACTTGCGTCGTCGTACTCGGGGCGACGCAGACGAATGCCGGCGTTCACCGCCTCCCACGCCACGTCCCAGATTCCGTCGGCGAGTGCGAGAAACCGGCTCATCGACTCCATCATCGCACCGCACCCGCCGCGAGCTCCCGCGCAATCGCCGCCTTGGGCGTGAGTCCTCCGCACAGCGCATTCGGTGAGTTCGCCCATGACCGCTGCCGCTCGAGCACATAGGCGAGGACGTCGTTCGGGGCCGAGATTCCCGCACGCAACGCCTCGTCGCGAGACGCCAGCCACAATCGATGGGCGTCGAGATGGAGGCAGTGCTCCACGTCGCCCATTTCTTCACTCCATTGGATGCCAGCCTGCGAGTCGTCCACCGGCACCAGCAGGCGAGCCGCCAGGTCGAACGTGTTCGCAACGCGCCACAGCTCCACACGGTCCTCCCACATGAACCCGCCGGGATAGCTCTTCCATCGCGCGCTGAAGGCGGCGGTGTCGGCGATGATGGGCCATGCCCACGGACACACAATGCGCTCGCTGGCTTCCAGGAATTCGAAGAACCGGCGCATCGATACGAGCATCGCCCGCGGCGTACGCAGCGTGCCGGCCATGGTGCGCGGATACCAGTCATACAGGAACAGACGCAGGTCGTATTCGTTGAGGGCGCTCATGGGCTTGAGACCGCCATAGGCGCACAGCTCGATGAAGCAGCGCGCAAGCTCCGTGTGCCGCGTCACGGTGGATTCGGCCGGCCGCTTGCCCTTGGCGGGCGCCAGCAACCATGCGTGATAGCGTGCGAGCATGCGGTCGACGCTGCGCGCCGCGTGCGACTCGTCGAGCGAGGCGAGGGGTTTCGCACCTGGACCCTCCGGCCCGGCCGGATGGAGCACCAGCGGCGCGCCATCCAAGTCGAGGAAGCGCTCGTCTTCGAGTTCCACCCGACAGGTCACGCCCGTCCCGGTATCCGTCCACACAAGTTCCGATTCATCCGGCAGTTCGCCCGCAAAGAACGACGCGTGTCCGGCCACGAATCGCGGCACACTGACCAGCGCGGCGAGGAGATCCTCGAAGTGTTGCTGCCGAATGCCGCCCCCGGGCGTGTTCATCACCAGCAGTGTGGGATAGGCGCCTGGCCCCGCGATCTCCCACCGTTCGGCCTTGATCTCCTCACGCATGCGCCGGGGAAGCTCGCTGCGTGTGTTGTAGAGCAGCGCCAGAATCTCACGCCGCATGCCATTGAACACGGCCTCCGGCGCGTTGTCTTCACGCGTGACCATGCGCTCGAGGTCGGCCGGATCGTAGTAGAGTGAGATGCCCATCTGGTCGCCCGCGCCACCGAGGATGACCGCCGTCCACTCGTGTCCGCCCTTGCGCGAGACGAGGATGGGCAGCTCGGTGGAGGCGATCAGCCACGGCGCGGCCCGATGATACGCCGCCGCCGCATCGAACATGCGCGCCACCAGCTCGGGCGGCAGGCCCCAGCCGGCCCACGTCTCCGGCTGCGAGCGCAGGAGGTCGAGTGGGACGATGCCTCCATAGACATGCGCCAGCAGGCTTCGGATCGCATCGGCGACGCCTGGCAACTCGTCCTGCAGCATCACGCCGATGCCATGAGGAACGAGCGCGTCCGCGATCGGCTTCATGAGCGTCGCGTGGCGAATCGCCACGTGCGTCGGCGAGACACCGGAATGCTCGACAGCGGCCAATACCTCCTGCGCCATCATCGCGCCAAGCTCGTCCGGCTCAGCCGACGGCCGGTTCACCGTATTGCACTCGAGGACGAACGGTGGCGCGACGACGAAAATGGCGGCGAGACGCGCCGCCGGATCGTCATTGAGCAATCCAGGCACCGGCGCAATGTCGAGTTCCCATTCGCGGCGCAACTCTGCCGACGACGGAAGGTTCAGCATGCGACGACGCGCCGGTTCGGGGGCATCGGTGAGCAACCGCAGCCGCGGGGAGCCCGCGGCCTCACGATCGCGCGCCTCGTGGCACTTCTTGTACTTGAGCCCCGACCCACAGTGGCAGGGTTCGTTGCGTCCGGGGAGATGCATGGTTGGCAATCTACGCGGATATCGCGCAGACGACGAGGCCTTTCTGTCGACCATGGCTCGACAGGGAGTCGCACAGGCACCACATTCGCCACATGCGAACACTCAGCATCGCGCAGGAACATCATGGGTAAGAATCGCGCCACCCGATTCAACGACACGGTCACGTTCATCAGGAACTATGCGGCTTGCGGACTGCCAGGGCCGATCCGCCATGATATCGGCACCTACGTCGCCGCGCAGTTTCCGCGCCTGACGCCGGCTCAGCAGACGGCGTACGATGCGCTCTCCGACGAGATGTCGGTCAAGACCAGTATACCGGTGAAGGCCAATCGCGGCACGGAAGCACAGCGCGAGGAACGCCGGGCCCTCGTATTGTTGTGGCGCGCCATGGGTGCGACGCAGGCGAATCCGCCTGCGCTCGACGGACGAGTGGCCGAGGCGATGAGCCTGGCACCCGGCGCGATCGGCGCGGTGCTCACCGAAACCATGATCAAGGCGGCCGTGGTGGCATCGGGCGCCGGGGCATCGCACGTCTTCAACATGGAGCTCTCGGCGAACCCGCTTGGCTTCATCACCACGCGACGCATCTTCATCGGCGGCTCGACGACCGGAGCCGACAAGCTGCAGGATCCGGCGGCAGCGAGCTACGAGAACAACCTCGATTTCCGCTTTCAGTACCATGCCGAGAAGGACTACTTCCAGTTTGCACGGCAAGCTCTTGCACAGTACGGCGCGTCGCACACCATCCCGTCGGTCAGTGTTCCGGCGCTGCATTGGTCGGATGTGCCGGGTCGCGGGCTCGTGCCAGTTCCGGCGGCACCGGCGGCGCCCGTGGCAGGAGTGGTACCGCCACCGCCGCCCTCATTCGCCGGGATGCTTGGCATCCGCTTCACCGGCGGGCCCGTGTGGATGTTCACCACGCAGTTCACCGGCTGCTCCTTCTGCTACAAGATCGGCGGCGGCGCATTCTACGCCGCGCATATCTCGCCAGCGGGCATCGCCGGCAAGCCGGTGCTCAGTGGCCAGGCGCTGGCGAACCAGATCATGGGCGGTGTCGCCAACGTGGGCGGCGGCGACTTTGCGAACACACCAGCAGGCGGCGCCGCACTGAACGTGTTCGGAAACGGAGCCGGCAATGTGGTGCCATTCGGCGGTGGCAACGCGTTCTATCCGCCGAAGGTGCAAGGCGCCTCCCTGCCGGGAGAGATGAAGTGGATGTCCCTGTTTGGCCGGTTCACCGGCGCATGGGAGCTGTACACGCAGTCGGTGGATGGCTCGGACGCGATCATGGAAGCGCGTCGTATCCTCTGATCCGCCACACCGCCAGCGCGCCAAGCACAATCCCCGCCGCAAACACGACAGCGACGTACCGCGTCTTCCAACGCGGGGAAGCCGACTCCCCAACCATGGTCGGTATCCCGATGTGATGCAGGCGTTGTGCGTCGGCGTCAAACACATACACCTCCGACACACCATACACCCGCGCGTACTCGAGAATCTGGCGGCGCGTGCCGCGCGACGACGGGTCGGCCACCGCACCGGTCTTGACCTCGACGATCGCGCGCACGCCGTTGCGTTCCACGAGATAGTCGGCGCGCACGGTGAACGGGGACTCCTCGCCGTTCACCACCAGCGACGAGACCCGGCTCGCCTGTTCGTCGAGTATGGTGAACCCGTTCCGCTCGAGCCAGCCGCGGGCTTGTTCCTCGCCACGCCTGGCATGTCGCCAGCGGCGGGCAAGCTGTCGCCGCACAAGGAATCGTCGGCTGCGCCCCCCGACCCACACGCCAACGACGATCCCCAGGGCGAAGAGCGCGGGGAGGAGCCACGGGTGGCCGTGCAGAAGGAACGCCATCACGCAACATAGCAGCGATCCATCGCGCCACCCTACGGGAGGAATCGCGCACGTTCGTCTGCCGTCGGAATACGGCAGGTCTCGTGCTTGCCAAACCACTGATATCGATGGCGCGCAACGAAGTCGTAGACCATGTCGCGCACGGGCCGTGGCACGAGGCCCAGCACCGACACGAATGGCCAGGCGCCGCCGAGCCGGCTGAGCGCGGCGAGCGCGGCGGTCGATCGATGATACTCGCCGCTGTCCTCGACGTAGATCACGGTCTCCGGCGTCACCGTGTCCGTCGCGAGCGGCGCCGCCGTCGTTCCCTGCAGCGGCGCGAATCGCAGGCGATGCGCGTGATCGCGCGGCAGCAGGAAGTCCACGAACCAGTTGCAGAGGCCGCAGAATCCGTCGAAGAACACGGTCCCGGTGCTCCGCGCA
>CAZPON010000263.1:0-5086 GCA_964588045.1 uncultured Gemmatimonas sp. | reverse complement strand
TTGTCCGCCTCGAGGAACAGCATCTGCGCAATGATGATGTTCGCCACGTCGTCGTTGATCGGCGATCCGAGGAACACGATGCGGTCCATCAGGAGCCGCGAGAAGATGTCGTACGTGCGCTCGCCGCGGCTGGACCGCTCGATGATGTACGGCATGTAGATCGATGCCATGTGACGCCCCGACTGGTCGTGAGTGATGTGAATGCGAACGATTACGCCGACACCGTGTTGCGGTCGAGCAGCCACGTGAACACGCGCTCCTCGGTGACTTCGCGCTCGATTTCCTGCAACCGTCCGGCCTTCTGGAGCTGCGCGTACACCTGCCCGGGATTGGCGTTCCGCGCCTTCGCCATCTCCTCGATGCGCGCGTCGACGTCGGCCGCACTGGCCGTGAGCGACTCGCGTTCGGCGATCGTGTCGATCACCAGGTCGCGACGCACCTGGCGTTCGGCCATCGGACGGAACTCCTGTGCGAAGCGCTGCACTTCCGCCTCGGGGATGCCGTACATCTTCAGGTAGCCTTCGATCAACTGGTTCACCCAACTGTTCGGCACCTCGAACGGATTGGCCTCGACGATCCGTTCGATCATCTGGCCGCGCAGGTCGGCGTCGGCTTCGCGCCTGGCATGCTCACCCATGTCGACGCGCACTGCAGCGCGCAGGCCCTCGAGCGTGTCGAAATCACCCACTTCGCGTGCGAACGCGTCGTCGAGCGCCGGCAATGACTTGCGCTTCACGTCCTGGAGCACGACGCGCACCGGCTTGGTGGTGCCACGCTGCGCTTCATCGGGGAAATCATCGGGCCAGCGCACGGCGCGCTCGATGGTCTCGCCCGGTGAGGCTTCCATGATGAGTTCCTCGATGCCGGCGATGGCCTGTCCGCCGCCCAGCACCAGCCGATACTCACGGCCCTCGGGCATCGAACCATCCGCTTCGGCGGTGGACAGCAGCACGGTGACCATGTCACCCGGTGCCGGCTTGCCGTCGACGGGCGTCCAATCACCCTTCTGCTCACGCAGCTTCTCGATCTGCTCGTCGACCAGTTCGTCGGTGACCGCCGACTCGCGCCGCGAGAGTGCAAAGCCTTCGACCCGCGCCAGCGTGACTTCCGGACGCACTTCGCAGTGCAGCTCGAACTCCAGCGGCTTGCCCGGCTCGGCCTTCAGGTCGTGCACATGCGGCTGCGACGCCAGCTTCAGGCTTTCGCGCTCGATGGCTTCCTTGAATGCCTCGTTGATGACCAGCTCGATGGCTTCCTGACGGATCTGCTCCGCGAACTTCTTGCGGACCATCGACGGCGGGGCCTTGCCGACCCGGAAACCGGGCAGGGTAACCTGGGAGGCGTACTTCCTTGCGGCCTGATCTTCGTACGAAGCGACCGTCTCGCTTGGCACTGAAATCTGCAGTCGACGCGAGATGCCGGTCTGCGACGACGGAGTGATGGTAATGTTCATCATTGAAAGGTAAGGGGGCTGCGGGCAGGGGTGAACTGCGGGGTTGCCGTCAGCCCGCCGTTCCCGCCGCGATCAACTCGGCCACGATCTTCCCGCTCGAGAGGACCCCGGGCAGTCCTGCGCCCGGCTGCGTCCCCGCCCCGCAGAAGTACAGGTTCGGGATGTCCGGGCTCACGTTGTGCGGCCGCAGGTAGGCCGACTGGGTCAGGACCGGCTCCGGGCCGAAGGCGCTGCCGAGGTAGCTGTTGAGGGTGCGCTCGAAGTAGCGCGGGTCGACGCGGCGTTCGGTGACGATGTGCTTCGACAAGTCGGGGAGGTAGCGCGCCTCGAGAAAGGCCATGATGCGGTCGCGGTAGCGATCACCAACCGCGTCCCAGTCGACACTGCCGCCAAGGTGCGGCACCGGCGACAGCACGTACCAGCCGTCGTGACCTGCCGGCGCGAGCGAGCGGTCGGTGGCCGTTGGTCGATGCAGGTACAGCGAGAAGTCGTCGGCGAGGAGCTTTCGCTCGAAGATGTCCTCAAGCAGTTCCTTGTAGCGCGGGCCCATGAGGATCTCATGGTGCGCCATGTGCTCGTAGCGGCGGTCCGTGCCGAAGTACAGCACGAACAGCGACATCGAATGACGATAGCGCGCAATCTTCGCGTCGCTCATGGACGGGCGCACGGCAGGCGGCAGCAGCGTGCGATACGCCTGCGCGAGATCGCCATTGCACACCACCGCATCGGCCGGGAGCTGTTCGCCACTGGCCAGGCGCACGCCGCTCACCCGGCGCTGGTTGGCGTGCATCGTCACCTCGGCGACTTCGCTGTCGTAACGCATGGTGCCGCCGACGTCCTCGAAGGCGCGCACAAGGCCGCGCACCAGCGCACCCATACCGCCCATGGGGAACAGCACGCCCCACGTTTGCTCGAGTTTGTGAATGAGTGCGTAAATGGACGACGCGCGGAAGGGGTTGCCACCCACCAGCAACGGATGGAACGAGAAGACCTGGCGCAGGCGCGGGTCCTCGATGTACTTCGCCGTCATGGCGGCGACGGAGCGATCGGCGCGCAGGCGAATCAGGTCGGGCAGCACGCTGAGCATCGACGTTGCCGTCAGAAACGGGCGGTCGATGAGCCCCATGCCAACGTTGAAAATCTCACCGGCGGCTGCGCGGAACCGTTCGTACCCGTCGACATCATTCGGATTGAACGCGCGCACCTGTGCGCGCAGTGACGCGTGGTCACCGTTGTAGTGAAAGACCGAGCCGTCCTCGAATCGCACGTTGTAGAACGGGTCGAGCGGCACCAGTGTCACGTAGTCGGCCGTCGTGCGACCGGTGAGTGCGAACAGTTCGTCGATCACCCACGGCGCGGTGACGATGGTCGGGCCGGCGTCGAACGTGAAGCCGTCCTGCTCGAACACGTAGGCGCGTCCGCCGGGCTTGTCGAGCTTCTCGACAATGGTGACGTCGTGTCCTGCGGCCTGGAGACGAATGGCCGCCGCCAGGCCGCCGAAACCGCTGCCGATGACAATGATGCGCATGGGGGCGGGGGGCGGGGGGCGGGGGGCCGAATGCCGAGTGAGCGGAGGGAAGCCCCGCCTGTCAGCGGCCCGACATCGCGACGCGCGGCATTGGCACCGCGTCGGGGTTCGCGCGTGTCGCAACATCGGCGCGCAGTGCGAAGGCCAGCGGCAGTGCCATCGCGATCGCTCCCAGTACGCCGGCAAGCACCATGTCCTGCGCGAAACAGATGGCCACTGGCAGCAACCCGTTTACGGCGTACAGTGCGAGCGGCACGCGCGACGGTGCGACGGTGCGCGTCCATGTGGACGGTGGCACGACGGCGAGCATGGCACGCGCGACGAGCACGCCGGTGAGGATCCAGCCCAGCCAGTTGGTGAGCGGCATGCCGAAGAAGAAGGGCGTGCCGAGGAAGCGCGAGAACGCGGATGCGTGCGACAGGTCGGGCACCTGCCACACCCAGTGTGTCGTCTTCACCATCGCCGGGTCCATCGACACGTCCCATGCGGTCAGCACCAGGCCACCAACCAGTGCCCACCACCACTTCGACCGGTTGTCGTCCTTTGCCGGCAGCAATCGCCCGCACATCGCCAGCGACGCAACGAGCATGTAGAACCACGACGTCGGGATGTTGAACGGCACCAGCCCGGCGATCTTGTATCCCAGTTGGTCGGTGTAGCGGTACACGCCGAACGGGATGCCGGTGGACGTTCCTGCCAGCTCCGCCGCCAGCGACAGCACGAACGACACCGCGAATACGAGCGCGCTGCGTGCCAGTCCGATGCATGAGGCAAGGAAGGCGAATCCGGCAATCGCGCCGAGTACGACCGTGGTCTGGCCACCGTAGGTGTACCCGATGCGCAGGGCGGCCTGGTTGGTGTCGGTTTGCAGCCAGGCGGGGTAGGGCGGTACGAGGAACGTCGAGAACGCGTAGGCCGAAAACGCGCTGAGCACCGCGTGCGCGATCAGTGCGACAACAGCAACGCGCAATGCCGATGGCACGCGCGTCAGGCCTGCGGAACCAGGCGTTCGGCTCCGGCGTGCGAAGCCGGCTCCCACACCACGCGCGGGCCGCGACCCAGGGTCGAGAGGTCGGGGTCTTCAGCCCGATAGCGCCAGGCGTTCCAGAGGATGCCGACGCGCGCGAACTTGCCGAGCCGCGCGCGCGCCGAGATGGTGTCGTAGCCCTGCGCCTCGATGGCCGACAGGATGCCGGCGTAGCCGGTTGCACAGGCCGCGGCGCAGCGCTGCGCATCCGGGGCCAGCAGCGCGATGCCCGGCAGCGCGGCCGCGTACAAGGCGCGGGCTCGGCTCACTTCGTACGCCATCATCGGCCGCCAGCGTGGGTCCCTGGCCAGATGGCGATCGGTCAGCACCTCGTCCGTGCTGAGGCCAAAGCGCGCGAGGTCGTCGGCCGGCAGGTAGCAGCGCCCGCGCTGCGCGTCCTCCCCCACGTCACGCAGGATGTTGGTGAGCTGCATGGCGGTGCCGAGTATCCGCGCGTACTGGATGGCGTGGTCGCGCATGGCCGGACCGGCGGGGACGCCAAAGACGTACGTGCACATCTCGCCCACCGAGCTCGCGACCCCCTGGCAATAGCGCTCGAGGTCGCCCCAGGTTTCGTAGTCGGTGATGACGATATCGCGGCCGACCCCGTCGAGGAGCTCGAACAGGGGGGCCGGCGAAAGCTCGAACCGGCCGGCCAGCCACGCGATTTCGCGAAAGACGGGCCCGGTGGGGCGTCCGTCCAGCGCGGCGTGCAGTTGGGACCGGTAGGCGTCCAACTGCTGGGCGAGCTCCATGGTGTTGCCGGCGTCGGCCTGATCCACCAGGTCGTCCGCGATCCGGCAAAAGGCGTACAACGCGTACGCTGCCCGGCGCTTGTCGGCGGGGAGCAGCTTACTGGCCAGGGAGAACGTGCGGGCATGCGACAGCGTGATCTGCTCACATTCCCGCGCATCGGCATCAGTGGCGCGAAACGTCATGCGAGAAGGCACGCCGGCTGGTTTGAAATGGGTCTGGATAGGTATTCCGGCGACTGGTAATGACACCAGACTTACCGCATTCGAGGACGGTCATCAAGGTGCTGAGCCCCTCTCATATGCGAACGCCCGGATTCGAACCG
>CAZPON010000262.1:0-5091 GCA_964588045.1 uncultured Gemmatimonas sp. | reverse complement strand
ATTCGAACCCGTGTTCCAGCCTTGAGAGGGCTGTGTCCTAGTCCCCTAGACGATAGCGCCAGCGGGGCAGCTGATACTGCAACCTTCCTACACCTACAGGCCCGGAGGGAATCGAACCCCCAACCGCCGGTTTTGGAGACCGGTGCTCTACCAATTGAGCTACGGACCTCCGGGAGCGACGGCCTTCCGCGACACAGGCCGACGCTCTCGATGCGACTCAGGGTGACCGACGGGAATTGAACCCGCAACCCCCGGAACCACAATCCGGTGCTCTAACCAATTGAGCTACGGCCACCGTGTCGAACGAAGGGGCCGATTCGCCACCACGTTCGGTCCTCCTGGCGAGACATACCACTCACGAGGGGAGTCCGAAATCGTAACCAGACGCGATGTCGTTTGCAAGCCGCAGAGGCCCTGCAGCGACATCCGCTACCGGTCAGTCCTTCGCGCGGTCGAGGTACTCGCCCGTCTCCGGATTCACACGAATGCGCGTGCCCGTCTCGACGAACTCCGGCACGTTCACCGTCACGCCGTTCTCCAGCTTCGCCGGCTTCGACGACGCGTTCTTCGTCGCACCACGCACCACCGGCGCCGTGTCGACGATCGTCAGCACGAGCGAATTCGGCAGCTCGATGCCGATGGGACGGCCGTTGTAGTACTCGGCGAGGATCTTCATCCCCGGCTGCATCCACGGCGCCGCATCGCCCAGCGCTTCCTCGTCCATCTCGATCTGGTCGTAGTTCACGACGTTCATGAAATGGTAGGAATCACCACCCTGGTACATGAATTCGAGTTCGTGCGTTTCCATGTCCGCCTTCACGATCGTGTCGGCCGCGCGGAAACGATGCTCGAAGTTCGAACCGGTGCGCAGGTTCTTGAGCTTGGCCTGCACCATCGCGCGCAGGTTGCCCGGCGTATGATGACGGAATTCAACGACACGGCACGGGTCATTCTCGAACACGAGGACCATGCCGCGGCGGATCTGAGTCGCGGAAAAAGCCATGACGACACCTGAAACGATCGGGGGAACACGCGCTGCGTCGTGTCGGGTTCCGTCGGAACCCCCATCGCGCGCGTGGTTGCTGGACAGCCTTTGTGGGGCAGCCTTGAAATTTAGCCCCGAAGGGGACCCGATGAAAGCCCTTGGCAGCCTCAGCGGGCGATTTCGGCGAAGGTCGGAACCAGCGCCGTCCACAGGGTGGCCGCCACCCGCTTCGAACCCTCGGCGTTGGGATGAATGCCGTCCGCCTGGTTGAGACGCGCCACCCCGGCTACCCCGTCCAGCAGGAACGGGAGCAGCGGAATCCCGGCCTCCCGCGCCACCTCTTCGTACACCGCGTGGAAGCGCGTGGTATACGTGCGCCCCAGGTTGGTCGGCGCCTCCATCTGCACCAGCAGCACCCGGGCCGACGGCTGGGCCGTGCGGACCGCGTCGATGAGGGCCAGCAGGTTGGCCTTGGTGGAGTCGGGGTCGACCCCGCGCAGCCCGTCGTTGGCGCCCACCTCGAGGATGACGGCGGTGGCCGGCTGGTCGAGCACCCAGTTGGCCCGCCGCAGGGCGCCCGCCGACGTCTCGCCGCTCAAGCCGGCGTTGACAATCGAGAGCGGGAAGCCGGCCGAATCGACCTTGGCCTGGAGCAGCGCCGGGTAGGCCTTCTCCGGATCGAGCCCAAGCCCCGCCGTGAGGCTGGTCCCCAGCAGCACCACGCGCCGACGGGCGCCCGGGGCCGGGGCGGTCCCTGTCGCTCCGCCGGTTGCCGGAGCGGCGGTTGTTCCGGTTGATTCCCCGGATCCCGCAGGGCGCGTCGATGTGGCGGCCTTATCGGGTCCGCCGCAGCCAAACTGCGCGAGCAGGACCACCGTAAGGCCCATCCTGAGCGCCGTCCGTTTCCCATCCCTTCGCACTATTCGCATGCTTGTCGCTCGCGGGTTGACCAAGTCGTATCAGAGTGGAACGCAGCTGTTGACCGTGCTGCACGATGTGTCATTCGAGGTGGCCCAAGGGGCCTTCATCTCCATCGTCGGCCCCTCGGGAAGCGGCAAGACGACCCTGCTGGGACTGCTGGCGGGACTGGACACTCCGTCTGCGGGAACGGTAACCCTCGACGACACCGACCTGAACACGCTCGACGAAGACCAGCGCGCGGCCCTGCGTGGTGAGAAAGTTGGGTTCGTGTTCCAGTCGTTTCAATTGATCCCTACGCTGACGGCACAGGAAAATGTTCAGGTGCCGCTCGAACTCGCGGGCACGGTCACGGCACGCGAGGCGGCGGCCCAGGCGCGGGCGCTGCTCACGCGCGTCGGACTCGGCGATCGCACGCACCACTTTCCGCAGCAGTTGTCGGGCGGCGAACAGCAACGCGTCGCACTGGCCCGCGCATTCGTGAATACCCCGCGCATTCTCTTTGCCGACGAACCCACGGGCAACCTCGACGGCGCCACCGGCGAGCGCATCATCGAACTGCTCGAGGAACTCAATCGCGAGCGCGGCTGCACGATCGTGCTGGTGACGCACGACGCGGCCCTCGCGGCGCGCACGCAACGCACGATTCGCCTGCGCGATGGCGTGGTGGTGGAAGACGTGCGGCACTATGGGTCCATGATCGCATCGGGCGCGGTGACACCGTGACCACTGCCGCCCTGCTGCGGCTGGCGTGGCGCGAGAGTCGCACGGCCCGTCGACGGCTCGCGT
The DNA here is from genome assembly GCA_964588045.1 of uncultured Gemmatimonas sp. GTDB lineage: Bacteria > Gemmatimonadota > Gemmatimonadetes > Gemmatimonadales > Gemmatimonadaceae > Gemmatimonas. Next base: position 2,399 of record CAZPON010000262.1, on the reverse strand, counting down.
TGTACATGTCGTCGATTGCGTTCGGTGTCGCCGCCCTCGTGGCCATCGACTCGTTCGCCGGCAACGTCACGGGCTCCATTCGCAACCAGTCGCGCACGCTGCTCGGCGGCGACATCTCTTTGTCGGCGCGGGCGGAGTTCCCGGCGGTCGTGGATACGCTGCTCGATTCCCTGCGCATGGCCGGCGTGCCGCACGCGCGCGTCACGACGTTCGCGTCGATGGCGCTGGCCGAGCCGTCGGGCGGCACACGCCTTGTGCAGGTGCGCGCCATCTCGCCCGGCTATCCGTTCTACGGCGCCATCGAGACCGTTCCCGCCGGTGGATGGGCCACGGTGCACGACACACCGGTGGTGTTCGTCGATCCGTCGCTGCTCATCGGACTCAATGCATCCGTGGGCGACTCGCTGCGCCTGGGCACCCGCATGTTCCGCATTGCCGGCACGCTCGGCAACGTGCCCGGTGACGCGGGTATCACGGCTGTCATTGGTCCGCGCATTTACATCTCCGAGAAGTGGCTCGAGTCCACCGGGCTGCTCACGTTCGGCAGCCGCGCGGAGTACGACGCGGTGTTGCGATTGCCGGCGACGCTCGAGAGCAAGGACAAGGCCGCGCTGTTCGCGCGCGACCTGCGCCGTCGCATCGATCCGCGCGCGGCGGCGCTGCAGGAAGCGGCGGAAGCACGCCGGAGCAGCGGCGGGCGCGGCGGACGTGGTGGCGGTCCGGACGAAAGCGGAGACACCGCACGCACGACGACCGTGGACAGTGTTGCTCCGGTGGCGACCGCAAATCCCGATTCGGCGCGCGCACAAGCCACCGGACTCACGTCGCCCGCACCACGCACACGGGTGCGCGTGCGCACCGTGGCCGACACCGAGCGCGATTTCACCGAGGCCGTGGTGCGCCTCGCCGATTTTCTCAGCATCATCGGACTGATTGCGCTCCTGCTGGGCGGCATCGGTGTCGCCAGCGGCGTCAACGCGTTCGTGACGGCGAAGATCGATACCGTGGCCGTCCTGCGCTGCCTGGGCGCCACCAGTCGTCAGGTGCTTGCGCTGTACGTCGTGCAAGCCGCAGCAATGGGCTTCGTGGGTGCGCTGGCCGGCGCGACCCTTGGCGTCGCCATCCAGTTCCTGCTGCCCACGGTCGTTGCCGACTTCCTTCCGGTCGACGTGGACATCGCGCTCGAAACCATGCCGCTGTTGACGGGGCTGGCGACAGGTGTCTGGGTGGCCCTCGTGTTCGCCATGCGCCCGCTGCTCGCGTTGCGCAGCGTTTCGCCGCTGCAGGCCATCCGGCGCGACGCCGATTCGGCGGCATTACCACGCGAGTGGCGTGATCCCGCGCGCCTGACCGTGGACGGCCTGCTGGTGGGCAGTCTGGTCGCGATCATCATCGCACGCATCGGGGAAGTCCGTGACGGACTGCTCATCACTGGCGGTATCACCGTCGCCGTCGCCGTGCTGTGGGTTGCCGCCACGCTGCTCATTGCCGTGGCGCGTCGCAGCACGCGGCCCACGTGGCCGTTCACGTTGCGTCAGGGTATCGCCAACCTGCACCGCCCCGCCAACCAGACGCGGGCCGTGACACTGGCACTCGGCTTTGGCGCGTTCCTGCTCAGTACGGTGTACCTCGTGCAGGCCAACATGCTCGGCCGCGTGCAGTCCACGGCCGATGCGAGCGCCGGCAACCTGCTGTTCTTCGATGTGCAGGACGACCAGGCCGAACCGCTCGACTCGCTGCTGCGGGCACGCCACCACGAGCTCGTGCAGCGCACGCCGATCGTCACCATGCGTATCGATGCGCTGAACGGCCGCAGTGTGGCGTCCATCATGGCCGACACGTCGGTGCGACGCGCGGGCTGGGCCTTGCGTCGCGAGTATCGCTCAACCTATCGCGATTCGCTGGTATCGTCGGAGGCGCTGGTGAGCGGCTCGTGGTTTCCCGACAGCGCCACGCGCGCCGCAACGCGTGCGGAAAATCCCGACGCACCGTTCCTGGTCTCGCTCGAACGCGACCTCGCCGCCGATCTCGGCGTCGTGTTGGGTGACACAATCACATGGAACGTGCAGGGCGTGCCGGTGCGCACCGTCGTGACGAGCCTGCGCACGGTGAACTGGGCCCGGTTCGAGGCCAACTTCTTCGTGGTGTTCGCGCCCGAAGCCCTGCGCCGCGCGCCGCAACAGTTCGTGATCGTCGCCAACGTGCCCAAGGGTGAGGCATTGGCCTCGATCCAGCGCGACGTGGTGCGTCGCTTCCCGAACATCTCGAGCCTGGACATGACACTGGTGCGCGAAACGATCGGCAGCATCGTCAACCGTGTCGTCCTCGCGATCCGCTTCCTGGGCCTGTTCTCGCTGGCCATGGGCGTGCCGGTGCTGTTCAGCGCCGTCGCCGCCACG
>CAZPON010000261.1:0-5101 GCA_964588045.1 uncultured Gemmatimonas sp. | reverse complement strand
CGCCGCGCGGACCGACCGGGTTCACGTTGCCCCAGTAGCTCTCGCGCTGCGGATGGATGAGCGGATCGCCGTACACCTCGGACGTTGACGCGAGGAAGAAGCGCGCGTTCTTCTCGCGCGCGAGCTCGAGGCTGTTGTGCGTGCCCATCGCGCCGACCTTGAGGGTCTCGATGGGATACTCGAGGTAGTCGATGGGACTGGCGGGCGACGCGAGGTGCAGGATGCCATCGAGGTCCCCGATGAAGTGCATCGGCGTGGAGGCATCGTGGCGCACGAACGAGAATCGCGGCTCGCCGGCGAGGTGCGCGTTGTTGCCGGCCGACCCGGTGAGGTAGTTGTCGAGTCCCACCACCTCGTGGCCGTCGGCGAGGAAGCGGTCAACCAGGTGCGAACCCAGAAAGCCTGCACAACCGGTGATCAGGACGCGCATCGCGGGGGTGGTGACGGGAACGTGCGGGCTGGCTCGGCCGGAAGACCAGGGACAGCGGCGGGAAAAAAGTAGTGCAAAACGTCGTCAGGCGCGCTGGTGGCGTGCGCGGCGCTCACCGCGTGATGCCCTTGGCGCGCGCGATCTCGTCGATGCAAGCGAGATACGCCGTCATCCAGGTGTCTTCGAGATAGTGGGCCATGGCGCCCTCGCGAGCGCGCGCGGCGAGGCTGGCGCGGAGGCCGGCATCGGCCACCAGCCGATCGACGAGTGGCAGGAGTTCCTCGGGCTCGTCGTATATCAGGCCGCCACCGGTGCGCTCGATCGGCTCGGCGCTTCCCCCGGCGCGGCGCACGATCACCGGAGCCCCGCAGGCCATGCCTTCGAGCACCGTGAGTGGGCCGGTTTCCGGTCCCCACGAGGGAACGAGGGCGGCCGTGGCCCGGCGATACAGGGCCTGCATCTCGTCGTGTGGCACCGCGCCGAGAAACCTGATGTTCGGCGCCGAGCGATACTGCTCGCGGAGCGCCGGGCCCAGTGCGCCATCACCGACGACGATGAGCTCGAGCGCCGGGCGCTGGGCCATCGCCTCCAGCAACTGCTCGATGCCTTTCGAGCGCACGAGGCGGCCGGCGAACACGAACGGGCCCGTGGCCGCGCGCGGCGCGTCGCTGGCCAGTTCCTCACTCGTGGGCGCCACGGGTGTGAACGACGGCAGGACGCGAATGGGACGCGTGATGCCGGCGGCGCGATGGCGATCGGCGGAAAACTGGCTGGACGCGAGAATCACGTCGATGTGTTCGAGGCAGCGGTTGACGAAGCCGCCGGCGCGCCACAATTGCGGCGGCGTTCCGCTGCGGATCGCACAGCGCACGCACTGCGGACGGTCACAGGGCTTCACCCGGTTCTTCCACAGCACGTGCGTGGTGCACACGAGCCAGTGATCGTGCGCCGTGTGCAGCGTGACCGGGGCGCGACTGAGCGGCATCACGCCAGGCCCGCCAATCAACGACACGTTGTGGAAGTGCACGACATCGAAATCCGCGGCGAGGATCTCCCGCAACTGGCGGCCGAGGAGGCCGGGCCGGCCGGTCTGCTGGATGAGGATCGGGGACAGCTTCGCCATTCGACTGCGCAGCGCGTGACGCGTGAGCCCCGGTGGATCGACGGGCTGCGCCGTGACCGGGTCGCCGAGCAGTTCGAAGGCCTCGGCGGCATGCACCACCGTGACGTCATGCCCGCGCCGCGCGAGCGCCTCGCACATGGATTGCGTGAGGATCGCATCGCCGCCGAAGTGATAGGGCGGGTAGAACGTGGACACGTGGCAAAAGCGCATCGGCAACATGATAGCATCGGCGAAGACGCACCGCTGCCTCCCGCTGCCAGCGAGCGGGATTCGCCGGCTACTGGCCGCTCGTGCGTACTCCTTCTCCTCCATAAGAGTGAGGGAAAGATGAGTCGCAGGCCTGATGGCCGGTGGCGCTTTGCCGCGAGATCCTTCTTTCGTCACAATGGCGTCGAGGCCCGTTCATGTCACTTCTTCCGGTCTTGCGAACATGCCCTCCATCATTGCCCATCCTGACTCTCCCTGGATCGCGTCGTCCGTGCGGTTGTCGGTCGCTTCGATCGATGTGCCGAGCCGGCGCCCCACGCGCCCGTCGACGGACCATGGGACCAGCACCCACGTGGCGCGCGTCCAGCGCCGGGTCGTTGGTCGCGTGGTCGCCCTGGCGGGATCGCTCAACATCCTCCTGGGCACGGTCCTCGCCGATCGTCACCGGGCGGCGCTCGGGCATCGGCAGCGCGTCGTCGGCATGCTGCAACTCAACTGCGAAGTGGATCGCCGAACGGCTGATGCGTTCGTCGATCGCTGGCTGTCGAAGCGCGCAATGCCACAGGACACCTGACGCCGCACGCCGGACACCGTTCACACGCAGGTCGCTGGACTCCTTCCTTACAATTCATCAATAGACGAGGTCACAATGACTGCATTTCGCACGACCGGGCTCGCACTTGCCGCCATGATCGCCGTGCAAGCCTGCGCCAAGGATTCACAGACAGACAAGCCGGTGGAAACGCGCTCGGCGGATGGACAGCTCACCGCCTCGATCTCCGGCGATTCGGCCGACAAGCGCGGTGTGGCGCTGGTGCGCGTCGTCAACGCGGTCCCCGCATCGATGGACCTGCAGGTTCGTGCCGACGACCAGCGCATGCTCCCGGTCGTGAAATTCCAGCAGGTCAGCAGCTATACCCCCATCGACCAGACGTGGGCGAACTTCCAGGTGGGCGACGGGTCCGGCGCCCCGTTCATGCCCCTGAGTGCGAATCGCGAGATGCTCACCGATGGCCATCGCTACACGATCGTCGTGCTGCGCAGCAAGGACGGCTCGACGTATGAGACGCGTGTCATCAAGGACGCGATCGAGAACGAGGCGGGGAAGGCGCGCATTCGGGTGATTCACGCGGCGCCAGGTGCCGGAGAGATCCAGCTGCGCGCGCGGAGCGGCGAGACGCTCTTCGATGGCGTGGACTACGGCGACGACGACGGCTTCAAATCCATCGCGCCCTGGACCGGCATCCTCGACGTCCGGACGAACGACGGGAAGACCGTGCTGCTGAGCACGCCGTCGAAGACACTCGACGCGGGAAAGTCGTACACGGTGCTCCTCACGCGAACGGCCAAGGGGAAGCTCGACGCCTTCTGGATCGAGGACAGCCAGATCAACTGAGTGCGCCCTTCGTGGGCGTTGTCGCGCAGATTCGCTGAAGCATTCACGCTTTCAACGCGGAGCACATGATGAATGAAGATCGCCTGGCAGGAAGCTGGTCGATGATGAAGGGCAAGATTCGCGAACAGTGGGGCAAGCTCACCGACGATGAAGTCGAAGAGGCGGGCGGCAAGTGGGATCACCTCTCCGGCCTGATCCAGAACAGGTACGGGCGCGCTCGCGACGCGGTGGACAAGGAGATCGAGCTGTTTCGCGCGCAACTGGAAGCAGCGTCGAAGGCGGCGCGCGGCGACACCTGATCCGGCCCGACCGGCCGGCGGTGCGGCATCGGTGGGTGCGAACCCGCTGGTCGTTGCGCCGCCGGTTGCGTACGTTGTTGCAATGATCGCCATCCCTGTCCTTGCCGCCGCGCTGTTGCTCGCGCCGGCCGCAGCACCGGCGCCCGATTCACTCAAGCCCGCCGAGCGCGCCATCGCGACCGCCGTCGACCGGCGCAGCGCCGACGCCATCGCGTTGCTCGAGCGCCTGGTGAACATCAACAGCGGCACGATGAATTTCGACGGCGTGCGCCAGGTGGGTGCCATCCTGCGTGCGCGGCTCGATGCACTGGGCTTTCGCACGCGGTGGGTGGACGGCGCTGCGTTCGGACGCGCCGGTCACCTCGTGGCCGAACATGCCGGCCCCGGCCCGAAGCTGCTGCTGGTCGGCCATCTGGACACGGTGTTCGAGCCCAGCAGCCCGTTTCAGAGAATGGAGTGGCTGCCCGACTCGACCGCGCGCGGCCCCGGCATCATCGACATGAAGGGCGGCGATGTCATCATGATCCTCGCGCTCGAGGCGCTGCGCGACGCCGGCCTGCTGGCCCAGCTCAACGTCACCATCGTCATGAACGGCGACGAGGAGAATGCGGGCGACCCGACGGAGTTGGCACGTCGCGCGTTGCTCGACGCGGCGAAGGGTGCTGCCGCAGCCATTGGCTTCGAGGACGGCGCCGGCATCCTCAGCACCGGCATCATCGCGCGGCGCGGCGCGGCCTCGTGGCAGCTCGAGGTGAAGGGCGAAGCCGCGCATTCGTCGCAGATCTTCAAGGACAGCATCGGATTCGGCGCCATTTTCGAGACGGCGCGCATTCTCGATGCGTTCCGCACGCGCCTGTCGAAGGAAGCGTACCTGACGTTCAATCCCGGCGTTGCGGTGGGCGGTGCGCGTGTGACTCTCGACGACCAGGCCAACAAGGGCACGGCCGAAGGAAAGACCAACATCGTGGCCGAACGCATGACGGTGCAGGGCGACCTGCGCACGCTGTCACCGGAGCAACTCGAGCGCACGAAAGCCACGATGCGCGAGATCGTCGGCGCACACCTGGGACACACCAGCGCGACCATCACGTTCGACGATGGGTATCCGCCGATGGCGCCCACCGAGGGCAACAAGCGGCTGCTCGCACTGCACGACCAGGCGAGTCGTGATCTTGGCCTGGGTCCGGTGACGGCGGTGGATCCGTCCAAGGCCGGCGCGGCCGACGTGTCGTTCGTGGCCGGCATCGTGCCGATGATCATCGATGGCGTGGGACTCGCCGGCCACGACGATCACTCGCCGCTGGAGACGGCCGACCTGCGTTCGCGGTCGGTGCGCGCCAAGCGTGCAGCGCTCACGATGTACCGGTTGTCGCAGATGAAGACGCTGGTGCCGTGATCCTGTAGTCAGCGCGGTTTCGCGCGCACGTATTGCGGCGGCCACGGGCCATCCGCGCCCAGCGCATGCGCAGCGGAAAGCGGCCAGCGCGGATTGCGCAGCAGCTCGCGCGCCATCAGCACGATGTCGGCGTCGCCGTCGGCCACGATCTGTTCAGCCTGCGCGGGTTCGGTGATGAGGCCAACGGCAGCCGTGGCCACGCCGGCTTCCTTTCGCACGCGGCGCGCGAACGGCACCTGGTAGCCGGGCC
>CAZPON010000260.1:0-5121 GCA_964588045.1 uncultured Gemmatimonas sp. | reverse complement strand
CCTCCATCGACTCGTCGCTGGCCGCCGCATCGACATCAGCCTTCACCAGCTCGAAGAAGCGGCGCACCAGCCGTCCCCCTTCCATCGGCAGCTTGCGACCCACCAAGTCGAGCGCCTGCACGGCATTCGTCCCTTCGTAAATCATGCCGATGCGCGCGTCGCGCACGTACTGCTCGATGCCGTACTCCTTGATGTATCCGTGTCCGCCGAGCGTCTGCAGCGCGAGGTTGGTGTTGTCGAAGCCCTTGTCGGTGAGGAACGCCTTGATCACCGGCGTCATCAGGGCGACAAGGTCCTCGCACTCCTGGCGCACCGTCTCGTCGGGATGGTGATGCTCGAGATCGATGCGCACGCCCACCCAGTAGGCGAGCGAACGCATGCCTTCGTTGAACGCCTTCATGCGCAGCAATCCCTTGCGCACATCGGGATGCACGATGATCGGATCGGCCGGCCAAGACGGATTTTTCGGCCCGGTGAGTGCGCGTCCCTGCAACCGCTCCTTCGCATACGACAGCGCGTTCTGGTACGCGACTTCCGCGAGTCCCAGGCCCTGCAGGCCCACCGCCAGCCGCGCGCCGTTCATCATCACGAACATCGCACGCATGCCCTTGTGCGGCTCGCCCACCATCCATCCGGTGGCATTGTCGAAGTTGAGTACGCAGGTGGCCGACGCCTTGATGCCCATCTTGTGCTCGATCGCGCCGCAGGTGACACCGTTGCGCGTACCCGGCCGTCCTTCCTCGGTTGGCAGGTACTTGGGCACGAGGAACATCGAGATGCCCTTGGTGCCCGCGGGTGCGTCGGGCAGCTTGGCCAGCACGAGGTGCAGGATGTTCTCGGTGAGGTCGTGATCACCGGCCGAAATGAAGATCTTCGATCCGGTGATCTGGTACGCACCATCTCCTGCGGCCACGGCCTTGGTGGTGATGATCCCGAGGTCGGTGCCGGCATGCGCTTCGGTCAGGCACATGGTGCCGCTCCATGTGCCTTCGACCAGCTTGTGCAGGAAGCGCTGCTTGATCTCCTCCGAGCCGTGACTCATGAGCGCGCTGTACGCACCGTGCGAAAGTCCCGGGTACATGCTGAACGACAAGTTGGAGGAACAGAGCATCTCCTCCATCACGAATCCCACCGTCTCGGGCAACCCTTGGCCGCCAAAGGCCGGGTCAGCCACGATACCGGTCCATCCGCCTTCGGCGTACTGTTTGTATGCCTCCTTGAATCCGCTGGGCGTGCGCACGTCGCCGTCGATCAGGTGCACCCCTTCGGCGTCACCCGACTGGTTGAGCGGAAAGAGCACCTGCTCGCACACGGCCGCGCCCTCGGCGAGCACGGCGTCGATGACATCGGGCGTGGCCTCCTCGTATCCGGGAAGCGCTGCCAACTGCGCCACGTTGTGCACGTCGTGCAGCAGGAACCGGATGTCATCGAGCGGAGCCTTGTAGGCGGGCATGGACAGCGTCCTCGGAGGCAATGGTTCGAAAACGGCAGGTGAATGCAAGTTGTCGAAGGCACCGGGGGTGGGCAAGTTCAAATTGTGACGGAAGCGTCATGTTTTCCGGGCAGGCGGCCCGGGATTGGTTCGCCTGCTAGACTTCGGCATCCCGGTGCGCGTTCCCGGGGCGCATGCCATTGTCGAGTTTCCTGCGCGTAAGCACCGGCCTCCGGAGTCCTCATGAAGGCGTTTTTCACCGCAATTGCCGCCAATCTGGTCACGATCGCGATCTGCGTGGTTGGCGGGTTCATCCTGCTCATCGGCATCGCGGCCGCAGCCGGCGGCGACAAGACCGTCAGTGTGCGGTCGGGATCGGTCCTGGTGATCGACCTCGGCCAGACCTTCGTCGACCAGCCCAGCCGCGGCGAGCATCGCTCGGTGCTGGACGACGCGCTCCTGGCTGGCGGGCGCAACACCCTGCCCCTGCGCGCCGCCATCGTGGCGCTGCGCGCGGCGGCGAACGACGATCACATTGCCGGCGTGTTGATGCACGGCAGCATCAATCCCAGCGGCTACGGCTCCGGGTACGCGGCACTGCGCGAACTGCGCGCGGCGGTGGCCGACTTCCGCGCCTCGCAGAAGCCGGTGCACGCGCACCTCGTGAATCCGGATACGCGCGACTACTACCTCGCGTCGGCGGCGTCGGTGGTGACGCTCGATCCCTTTGGTGCGCTGCTGCTGCCTGGCATGGCTGCGGAGGCGGTGTTCTTCTCCGGCCTGCTGGAGAAGTACGGCATTGGCGTGCAGGTGAGCCGGGTGGGTCGCTTCAAGGCGGCGGTGGAGCCGTTCACGCGCCAGAACATGAGCCCCGAGAACCGCTTGCAGACGCGCTCCTATCTCAACGAGATGTGGAGTGAAGTGAAGCGTGGTATCGCCGAAAGTCGCGGTGTGGACACCGTGGCGCTGCAATCGCTGGTCGACGCGCAGGGCATCATCCTGCCGGCCAATGCATTGGCGGCCGGGCTGGTTGACCGCGTGGAGTACTTCGACGAAGTCCTGAAGGACCTGGAACTCATCGCCGGCGTGCGACCGAAGCCGGTGGCCGATGCGCGCACGGATTCAGCCGCCGCCACGCCGGCCGCGGACACGGGCAAGAGCACCAGCGTGCGGACGATGGCCGGCCAGCCGACGCTGCCGCAGGTGACCCTCGAGGCCTACGCGCCCATCGCCGTGGCACGGGCCCGTTCCTTTGGTTCGAAGCAGAGCGTGGCGGTGGTGTATGCCGAAGGCGACATCGTCGACGGGCAAGGCGATCCGGGCAGCATCGGCGGCGATGCGCTGTCGCGCGAGCTGCGCAAGCTGCGCGCCGACGCCTCGGTGCAGGCGGTCGTGCTGCGCGTGAACAGCCCCGGCGGCAGCGCCATCGCCTCGGAGAAGATCCAGCACGAGCTGATGCTGATTGGCCGCACCAAGCCGCTGGTGGTGTCCATGGGGACCGTCGCCGCGAGCGGAGGCTACTGGATCTCGACAGCCGCGCAGCGCGTGTTTGCGCAGCCGAACACCATCACCGGCTCCATCGGCGTGTTCTCGCTGGTGCCCAACCTCAAGGGCCTTGCGGCGAAGAACGGCATCACCTTCGACACGGTCAAGACCGGCCGCTACGCCGACATCTTCACGCTCTCGCGCCCGCGCACCGACGATGAACTCGCCGTGCTGCAGCGTGGCACGGACGCGGTGTACACGGCGTTCATCGAGCGCGTGGCGACGGCACGCCACCTGTCGGCGGATTCGGTGCGCGCCATCGCCGAGGGACGCGTCTGGTCGGGCACCGACGCCATGCGCATCGGGCTCGTGGACTCGATGGGAGGCCTCGACGACGCGATCAAGAGTGCCGCCTCACTCGCCAACCTGACTGGCGACTACGACATCCGCGAGTTCCCGCGCACGAAGTCCACGACGGAAATGCTCACGCAACTGTTCGAGGGCAAGCCGGAGCCGGTGGCCGCGGCGCTCGAAGCACGCGCCCTCTCGCAACGACTGTCGGGACGTGGTCCGGTGCAGCAACTGGGCCGCGAAATAGTGCGGCAGCTCGGCGTGTTGCTGTCGTACGACGATCCGCGGGGAGTGTATGCGCGGCTGCCGTACGTGATGATAGTGCGGTAACTGCCCCTGAGGGGTGAGGAACGGCGAGGGGTGAGCAACCGAAGGGTTGAGGGAAGAGCGGCCAGCCCGCGAGGGCTGACTTCGCTTTCGGCACGATAGTGAGGGCGTACAGTCTACCCTCGCCGGCTGGCCGCTCACCCCTCAACCCTTCAGTTGCTCACCCCTCGCTGTTCCTCACCCCTCAGCCCTTCCTCACCCCTCAGGCAGTTACCGAGCCGTGAGCCTCACCGACGCATGCACCCGGCGCGGCAACCCCGGCTCGTAGTACCGGTTGCGCGTGGCGTTCACCACCACGCTCGTCGCGAACCGCCGGTCGAACACGTTGTCGATGCCCACCACCGGCTCGATGCCGAGTCGGCGCGAACGCCCGTCGTAGCCGGCGCGCAATGACCACATCGAGTAGCCGGCCGAGTTGATCAACGCGGCGTCGTCGGCCGTCATGCTCGACGACATCGTGGTTTCGACCGTGCCGTACAGGCCGCGCGTGCGGGCCGTTGCCCACATCTGCGCCATCTGGCCGGGAATGCCGGGAATGGGATTGCCCGCATAATTGGCGGCGCCGACTGAATACTGGTCGAAGCGGAAATGCGAGTAGGTGTAGGACGCGCCCACGTCGACGTGCGGCAACACGGCCAGCACGCTCGATTCGACGCCGGTGCGCGACGTCTGGCCCGCGTTGCGGAACGCGCGGCGTCCCGGTGCGCCGGGCACGTCGAACGGCACCAGTTCGTCCTGCACGATGGCCCGAAAGCCCGCCAGTTCGACGCGCAGCATGGACCCCACGAGCCCCTGCACGCCAGTCTCCAGTGTGCGCGTGCGCTGCGGCGCCAGGTTGCTGTTGAGTCCTGCCGCGCCATCTTCCTGGTTCGTCAGCTCGGTGATCGTCGGCGTTTCGAACGCCGTCGCCAGGTTGGCGAACACCGACAGCAACGGCTTCGCGCGCCACACCACGCCGAACATCGGCGTCGTCGCACCCATCGTGCGCTCGCCCGAATCGTCGGGGTTGCTGCCGGTGATGAAGCGATCGGTGACGCGGAACTCCACCTCGTCGTGGCGCACAGCCGCGCTGATGAACAATCCGTGCGGCGCCTCCACCTCGGCGCGCGCATACGCGCCGATGCCGCGCACCTGTTCGCGCTGGTCGAGCCGCACGGCGCCGCGTTCGTTGCCAATGACCGGACACCGCGCCGTGGGGTTGCCCGTCGTGACGTCGGCGCAGTTCTCGTAGTTGAGCCGCGAATCGTCCTGGCGCTGTCCGTCGGCACCGGCGGTGAGACGCAGCGGCCACGGCGTGCGTTCCGTGCGCAACGACGCGCGCACGGAGCCGCCGGACACGGCACGGTCCACGGCCACAATGGCAAATGGCAACGGGTTGTCGAGCGTGCGCGTACCGGCGAAGATCGACGCGCTCACCGAACGGGCGTCGTTCCCGTGATTGACCAGCAGCGCGGCCTGCTGATGCCGGGCGGCCTTGCGCGACTGCTTGGTGATGTTGAGCGAATCGGGGAGCGTCGGGTCGCGCG
>CAZPON010000259.1:3734-5159 GCA_964588045.1 uncultured Gemmatimonas sp. | reverse complement strand
ACAACATCGAGGGCGTGCAGGTCGGCGACACCGTGCTGTTCCACATCACCAACCTCGAGCAGGACTGGGATATCCCGCACGGCTTCGCGATCCAGGGCGCGCAGACCGCCGAACTGCTCATCATGCCGGGTGAGACGCGCACCATGAAGTGGATTCCGCGGTCGGTCGGCGTGTTCCCGATGTACTGCACCGACTTCTGCTCGGCGCTGCACCAGGAAATGCAGGGGTACGTCCGCGTGTCACCCGTCGGGTCGAGCGTGCCGCTTTCGGCGAACTCGCTCAAGGGCGCGGGACAGGTTGCCCGGGCTGCGGCGCGCGGCGTCACGCTCCCGACGCCGGCCGACGCGGCACCGGATGCGCATGCTGCGCACTCGCCGACGCCAAAGCCGAAGCCATGACCACCCCCGCGCGTGCGGTGCCCCGAGCGGGCACCGCACCCGTCCGGGCCACCAGCTTCCAGCGCATGCTGCTCGCGCTTTCGGCAACGTTGCTCGGGCTGTCCATCCTCTTTCCGCTGTGGAGGGTCTCGTTGACCGCGCCGCAGTATCCCGAAGGGCTGGGGATGTACATCTGGGCCCACACGGTCGCTGGTGTCGAACCGAACGACCTGCAGAACATCAATGGCCTGAATCACTACATTGGCATGGCAACGATTGAGCCGGACGAAATTCCCGAACTGAAGTTGATGCGGCCGGGCATGATCGCAATGGCGTTGTTCGGACTCGCGCTGGCCGCCGCCGGCCGACGGCGCCTCATGATGGTGTGGAGTGGCGTGCTGATCGCGGCCGCGATCGCGGGCATGGCGGATTTCTACAAATGGGAGTACGACTATGGGCACAACCTCGACTACGAGCATGCGCCCATCAAGATCCCCGGTATGGCCTATCAACCGCCGTTGATCGGCAGCAAGAAGCTGCTCAACTTCACCGCCACGTCGTTGCCGGCCACAGGCGGCGTGCTCGCGATCGTCAGTGTCGGCCTGGGCGTGGCGGTCATCGTGTCGATGTCGCGCGCCGCGCGACCGGGTGGCGTGTGAGACGTACGCGGTCGGGGTCGGCACTTGGTACGGCCATGCTCGTGGGCGCCATCACGCTGGGGGCAAGCGCGTGCGACTCCGGTCTGCGCGATCTCGTCGCCGGCGAGGATGCCTGCCGGTACTGCCGCATGACCATCGACGATGTGCGATTCGGCGCGATCGTGAAGACCGACCGCGGAAAGCTCGAGACCTTCGACTCGATCGAGTGCCTTGCGTCGTTTGTCGCCAGCCTCCCCGCGGCATCGGCCCCCAAGGGCGTCTGGGTCGCCGATTTCGCGCAGCCATCGCGGTGGCTCCCGGTCGACAGCGCGCGCTTCGTGCACACCGCCACGCTGCGATCGCCCATGGGCCGCGAGCTCGCCGCGTTCGGCATGGATCGCTCCGACGAG
>CAZPON010000259.1:0-3724 GCA_964588045.1 uncultured Gemmatimonas sp. | reverse complement strand
CGGGGAGTGGTTCGCCTACTGGCGTGAGGAGCGGATGCGCACATACGGTGGTCGCGTGCTCGACTGGCGCGAGGTGCAGTCACTGGTCCTCAGTGCGCCCTTCGCCCCGCCTGATGCGGCGGCGGCGCACGCCCATTGACCATCCGGTGATGCCGATATCCCCGGGTCGAAGGACAGCGGTGGCTGTCCTGCTCCTGCTGTCGACGTCGGCGTCGGCGTCGGCGTCGATGGCGCAAGGGCGCGCGCCGCGCCCCGACACGATTGTCGTGGCACCACGCATCTCGGGTACTGGCGCGTGGCACGGGCCGGTGGTTCACACCATCGCCGAAGCGGTCGCGCAGGTGGCCCGCAACGGCGTCGTGCGCGTGCGACCCGGCATCTATGCCGAAACGACCATCGTGATCCGCCAGCCGCTCACACTCGTGGGCGACAGCGGCGCGATCCTCGACGGTGAAGGCGTGCGCGAACTGCTCGTCGTGGGTGCCGACTCCGTCACCGTGCGCGGTATGACATTTCGTAATACCGGCACCAGCCAGGCCACGGACCGCGCTGCCCTGCGCGTGGTCGAGTCGGCCGGCTGCCTGATCGAGTCCAACCGCTTCGAGAACACGCTGTTCGGCATCTACCTGCAGCGGGTCAGCGCGTGCCTCGTGCGACGCAACACGTTGCAGGGCATGGAAGGTTCGCAGACAGTCACCGGCAACGGCCTGCATCTCTGGTCGAGCCGCGACATCGTGCTCGAGGACAACGTGATCCGCGGGCACCGCGACGGCATCTACTTCGAGTTCGTCACCAACGGGGTGGTGCGGCGGAACATCAGCGACAGCAGCCGTCGCTACGGCCTGCACTTCATGTTCTCGGACTCCTGCCGCTACGAAGGCAACACCTTTCGCGCGAACGAGTCGGGCGTGGCGGTCATGTACTCGAAACGCGTGCACATCACGGACAACCGGTTCGAGAAGAACCACGGCAGCGCTGCCTATGGCCTGCTGCTCAAGGAAATCACCGACAGCGACGTGCGGGGCAACATCTTCGCCGACAACTCGGTCGCCTTGCACCTCGAAGGGTCGAGCCGCAACGACGTCGTGGACAACGATTTCGTGCGCAACGGCTGGGCCGTTCGCGTGCTGGCCGATGCGCAGGACAACGTGCTGCGCGGCAATGCGTTCGCCGGCAACCTGTTCGACGTGGGCACCAACAGTCGCACCAACTACAGCACGTTCGACGGCAACTGGTGGGATCGCTATCGCGGCTATGACCTCGACCGGAACGGCCGCGGCGACGTACCACATGCTCCGGTACGGCTGTTCGCCCTGCTCGTGGAGCAGGCGCCGCCCGCGCTGATCCTCACGCGCAGCGTGCTGGTGGACCTGCTCGACATGGCCGAACGCGTGCTCCCGGCACTCACGCCGGAGACGCTGCGTGACCAGTCGCCGCTGATGCATCCGCCGCGGAAGCTGCCGTGAACACGCCGCCGCTCGTGGAGGTGCGTGGCCTCGGCAAGTCGTACGGGCGACGCCGCGTGCTGCATGCCATCGACCTGGATATCGCACGCGGGGCGGTGACCGCCATCATCGGCCCGAACGGCGCGGGCAAGACCACGCTCAACAAGGCGTTGCTGGGACTCGTGCACCCCGACAGCGGCTCGATCCGTTTCGATGGCGTGGATACGGCCGGACAGACGGCCTATCGCGGACGCATCGGCTACATGCCACAGGCCGCGCGCTTTCCCGAGAACTATTCGGCCCGTGATGTGCTCACCCTCCTCACCGACTTGCGCGGTGCGGCCTGCCCGACAGACGAATCGCTGGTGACACAGTTGGCACTCGCGCCGATGCTCGACCAGTCGGTGCGGGAGCTGTCCGGCGGGCAGCGTCAGCGGCTCAACGCTGCCGCGGCGTTGAGCCGCTGCCGCGTTCCTGTTCGTTCCCGACCTGCTGCTGCTCGACGAGCCGACGGCGGGACTCGATCCCGTTGCCAGCGGGATCCTCAAGAACCGCATCCGTCAGGTGCGCGACGAAGGCCGGGCGGTCATCATCACGTCGCACATCCTCAGCGAGCTCGAGGAGCTCGCCGACGCGATCGTGTTCCTGCACGAAGGACGCGTACACTGGACCGGTCCGCTCGACGCGCTCCTGGCCGGCACGAACGCGCCGACGCTCGAGCGCGCGATCGCGACGCTCATGCTGTCGGAATCAGCCCCGTTGCCCGGCGTGTCACCATGAGTTCCGTCGTCGGTACGGTGCTGCGCCACGAAGTGCGCACCCTGCTCCGCAATCGCGGTGTGCTGTTTGTCGGCGTCAGCATGCTCGTCATCACGGAGAGCGTCCTCCGGCTCACCGGCAGCGCGCCGCGCGCGCTCATCACGCTGCTCAACGTCGTGCTGCTCATCGTGCCACTGGTGACGATCATGTTCGGCGTGATCTCCTGGCATGCGTCGCGCGAATTCAACGAGCTGCTGCTGGCGCAACCCGTGGGTCGTCGCGCGCTGTTCACGGGACTGTACGTTGCCCGCGTGACACCGCTCGCCGTCGCGCTCCTGCTCGGCCTGGTGCTGCCGTTCCTGCTGCATCGGGCCATCACGAGCGACGCGGCCGGCTTGCTCCTCACCACCATGACCGCGGTCGTCGCCCTCACGTTCGTCTTCGGTGGTCTGGCGCTGTTGATCGGCGTGCTGATCGAGGATCGCCTGCGCAGCGTCGCGGTCGCGCTGGCCACCTGGCTGCTGCTGACCGTCGCGTACGACGGCCTCGTGCTGCTCGTGGCCACCACGTTTGCGGACTACCCCCTGGAACGTCCCATGCTGGGGCTGATGCTGTTCAATCCGGTGGACCTCGCACGCACCATGATCGTGATGCAAAGCGACACCGCAGCGCTCATGGGCTACACGGGCGCGGTGATGCATCGCTTCCTCGACAGCATGCAGGGCACGATGGCGGCGGCCGTCGGGCTGCTTCTCTGGATCGTGATCCCGGCCTGGGCGGCGCGGCGCGCGTTCGAGCGCCGGGACTTCTGACGCCACACGCATTCGTGCTGTGACGGTCCTGTGACGCTCGATCGCCATGTTGCTGCGCAGCCTTGCCCGGCGGTCCGGGCCAAGGCCAGGCGGTGCGTGGGATGAGACAGGACGCTCGTGGGTGGGACGGTCAGGACGACATGACTGCCCGCCGTTGCGATCGACGCGCGTGACGCGTCGAGTGTCCGGTGCGCGAGTGACGCCCGCGCGCCATCATTGGTTACCCAGCAGAGTACCAATGGTTGACGCGCGGGGCGACGATGTTCCGCGGCTCGCGCAACCTTGTGTGCACTTGCAACCCAATGCATTGAATACATTGAGTTTCGCCAATCACTCCGGCGCTGGCTCGCGCCGCGGTGTGCGTCGTACGTGGCGCAGGGCACAGGTGCCCTGGACCTGGCGTGGCTTGATCCCATTGTCAGCCCCCGGGTGCACATTTCTCCCCATGCTCGCATTCGGAATCCCCGATCGAATCGTCCGCATGGGGTCCGTCGGACCGCGCCACTGATGTACCATAGCGACGGAAACTTTACACTCTCGGCGTCCGACCTCGCGGCCTTCCTCGGCTGCCGCCATCGCGCGGCGCTGGACATGGCCGTGGCCGTCGGCGCCCGCGAGAAGCCGTTCGTTCCTCCCGATCCGATGCTCGACGCGCTCCAGCAGCGCGGCCTCGAGCACGAGCGACGCTACGTCGAGACACTCCACAGC
>CAZPON010000258.1:0-5178 GCA_964588045.1 uncultured Gemmatimonas sp. | reverse complement strand
GCGCCACGGCCCTTGCTGATCGCTATCGCTAGCGGAGCGTTCCCAGTGGAGCAGCGGCGACTCCGATGCCGTCATGCTGAGCGTGGCAAACCGGCACCGTTGCGCGTATCATAGCCTCCATGCCCCAGTCACACGCGAGGCATCGCCGGTCGCGAACCGTGGCCATGCGCGTCGCATGACGCCCATCGCGGAGTGGGCTGCCGCGCTCAGCGGTCGCTACACCGTCGAGCGCGAGATCGGTCAGGGCGGCATGGCCACCGTGTATCTCGCCCACGACGTGCGACACGAGCGCAAGGTCGCGCTCAAACTCCTCAAGCCCGAACTGGGCGCCGTGCTCGGCGCGGACCGCTTCCTCAACGAGATCCGCGTCACCGCCAACCTGCATCATCCCAACCTGCTCCCGCTGTTCGACAGCGGGGAGGCGGGCGGCCTGCTGTTCTACGTGATGCCGTTCGTCGAAGGCGAAACGCTGCGCCACCGGCTGGATCGCGAGAAGCAGCTCCCCGTGAACGAGGCGGTGCGCATCACCGTCGCCGTGGCGAGCGCGCTGGAGTACGCGCACGAACACGGCGTGATCCACCGCGATCTCAAGCCCGAGAACATCCTGCTGCAAGCGGGACAGCCGGTCGTGTCGGATTTCGGTATCGCGCTGGCCGTGCGGAATGCGGGGGGAACACGCGTCACGCAGACGGGGCTGTCGCTCGGCACGCCGCAGTACATGAGCCCCGAGCAGGCCACGGGCGACCGCGTGATCGACGGCCGCAGCGACGTCTACTCGCTGGCCGCGGTGGCGTACGAGATGCTCACCGGCGAGCCGCCGCACACGGGGAGCACAGCGCAGGCGATCATCGCGCGCGTGCTCACCGAACGCCCGCGTCCCGTACGCGGCGTGCGATCGGCCGTGCCCGAACACATCGCGCTCGCGGTGGACCGGGCGCTGGAGAAGTTGCCCGCAGACCGGTGGTCCACCGCGCGCGAGTTCGCCGACGCGTTGCAGGGGCGTGGCGGGATCGTGCACGGCGCCGCCCGCGTTGCATCGCCGCGCACGTTCGCCATGCGCGTGCTGCCGTGGGGAGTCGCGGCCGCGCTGGGCGTGGTCGCGCTCATGAGCGGCGCCGATTCGCGCCCGGTGGTATCGCACGTCGCACGGTTCCTCGCCACGCCGCCGGACAGCATCGGCTTCCAACCGGTCCAGGGCACGGCGCTCCTATTCACACCGGACGGACAGTCGGTCGTCTACGCGGGACGCGCGCCGAGTGGCGGGCTGCAGCTCTATCAGCGTCCGTTGTCGTCGCTCGTTCCACGCGCCATCGCGGGCACCGACGGTGTGATCGGACAGTTGTTCGTGTCACCCGACGGCCGGCGGGTCGGGTACGTCGCCGACCGGCTGGGGGAACAGAGCGCGGCGGTCGCGCGCGGCGTGGCGCTGGACGGCAGCGGCGCCACGACGGTGGCACTTGGGACGCCGCGCGGCGTCCGGTGGCTGCCGGACGGCAACTTCATCATCGGGACGCAGGGCAGTGAAGGGCTGATGCGTGTCAGCGCGTCGGGCGCGGCGCCAGTACCACTGACAACGATCGACACGGCGCGCGGTGAGCTGCTGCACCGCGACCCACTCCTGCTCCCCGACGGCAGGACCGTGATCTTTCGCGTGACGTCGCGCGACTCGGACGCGCTGGGCGTCCTGCTGCTCGACCGCCACGAGGAGCGCCGGCTCGAGGGCGACGCGTACACCCCGCTCGGCGTTCTGGACGGATTCCTTGTGTTCGGGCGCCGCGACGGGACGATCGCCGCGGCGCCGTTCGATCGCGACAGGACGACGAGCGTGGCGGACGCCGTGACACTCGTGGAGGGCGTGTTCTGGCAAGCCCCCGGCGGAGTCGCCGCGGCCCTGTCCCGCGACGGATCGCTGGCGTACGTGCCGGGCGCGCCCGTCAGCAATCTCGTGGTCGTGGACGAGCGGGGTACGGTCGTGTCGGCCGACACGATTGCCGGCCAGTTCCTGGATCCGGCCTACTCGCCCGATGGACGGCAGGTTGTGATCACGCTCGTGTCACCCGACCGTACGAACGCGCGGGTATGGGTCTACGACGTCCGGGCGCGAGTGGCGCGGCGCATGCCCGATCGCCCGCAGGAAAGCTACGCGCCTGCGTGGAGCGCCGACGGGCGCCGCATCGCCTTTGTGACGCCGAACGACTCGGGCCGCCCGGAGTTGTGGTGGATGCCGGCCGACAAGAGCGCACCCGAGGAGCGATTGCTGTCGCTGCCGCAGGCGATCGGGGATGTCGTGTTCTCGCCAGACGGTCGCTATGCGGTGCTGCGTGTCCAGGGAGGACCGGGCCTGTGGGCCGACCTGATGCTCCTGCCGCTGAGCGGAGAAGGCGCGCGCGTCCCGACGCCGCTCGTCGCCACACCGTTCAGGGAAACGATGCCGGCGATCTCGCCCGACAGCCGCTGGCTGGCGTACGTGTCCGACGAGAGTGGCGCGCAGGAGGTGTACGTGCGGGCCTTTCCCGGGAGTGGCGCGAGCATTCGCGTGTCGCGCCGCGGCGGCTTTGAGCCGCAGTGGAGAAACGACGGCCGGCTGTTCTACCGCTCCGGCGATTCCCTCTGGCTCGCCACGCTCAGCACGACGCCGGGACTCGAGGTCGTCGCACGGGACGCGTTGTTCGAGATTGGCCCTCGCACGAGCGCCGCGCGCGCGCAGTACACCGTGGACCCGAGCGGGCGACGGTTCTTCTTCCAGCGGCGCGGTGCGAGCGGGCGGTTCGACATCGTGGTGGTCACGAACTGGATGGAGGAGGTGCGCCAGCGCCTCGCGCCGGCACAGCGTCAATGAAGATGCTTCGAGTTCCCAGCGCAGTGCGGATGGCGATCGTCGCAGGCCTGTGTTGCGCTCCGACGCTCCCGTTGGGCTTTGGACAGAAGTATCTCGTCCAGGTACTATTCAGGCTTCATCCAGCGAGACGGCGGCCGCTGTCACGGTATGGATCATCCTGACCGGCGAGATCACGGCGCGCCCGCTGCAGAAGCAGCGGTCAGTCGACGAGGAGTACCAATTGCTGCTCTCCCTTCTCCTCGGGTTCACGTTCGCCATGAGCCTCTCCAGGTTCGAATACCGGAAGCAGATGGTCATCGAAGAATCCAACGCCATCGGCACTGCTGCTCTACGTGCGCAGTTCCTGCCAGCACATCAACAAGCCGACGTGCGCGAACTGTTTCGCCGTTACGTTGAGATTCGGTTGGAGTCCGTGCTGCATACCGTGCAATCTTCTCCGGCCCGCCAACAGCTCGACCTCGAAATCAGGCAACTTCACGATCGATTGTGGGGAATTGCCAATGGCGCTGCAGAGACCGATCCGCAATCGGTCCCATTGGGCCTGTTCGTTCAGGCCGTGAACGAACTCATTAACAGCAAGGTGAAGCGCGATATTGGCGTTGCCAATCACGTGCCCGAAGGCGTGCTGTTGTTGATGATGGGCTTTGCAGTCCTGGCGGTGGGCGTCCTGGCTTACGGGAACGGCTTGACGGGCGCTCGTAACCTGATCGTGACAGCCGTTTACTCTGTCATCGTCGTCCTGGTGATCTTGCTCATCATCGACCTTGATCACCCGCAGCGGGGTCTGGTTCGCGTGAGTCAGGCGAGCATGATCCAGCTCCAGGAGATCTTGAACTCCAGGCAGCGATGAAATGGCATCCCTCCGCAGCGGGCTTCACAGGTCGGGGAATGTCATGGGCGTCGCGGTCGTTTGCGTGGTCGGCTCGTTCGCGTGTGCACCGCGTCCGGCTGCCGACGACACGGACACAAGTGTACGCATTGCACGAATCGAGAATAGCATCATTGCCATCGACGCGGCCGGCGCCGACAGTGCAGCAGCCCAATCGCTTCTCGGTCGGATGGCGGCCCTCAAGGTACCGGGTCTCAGTATTGCTGTATTCGACAGCGGTCGCCTCGTGTGGGCCAGAGGCTACGGGATTGGCGACCAGAACACCGGCACGCTCATCGACACGGCCACGTTGTTCCAGGCCGCGTCAATCTCAAAGCCCGTCGCATCCGTCGGCATGTTCCGACTCGTCGAGCAGGGGCGCATCTCGCTCGATGAGGACGTGAACGCCCAGCTTCGGAGTTGGGCCGTGCCCGACAATCGCTTTACGCAGGTCGAGAAGGTCACGCCTCGCCGGATCGTCACCCACATGTCGGGGCTCACCGTCCACGGCTTCTTCGGCTACCGCGCAGGTGAAGCGGTGCCGGCCTTGCAGCAGATTCTCGATGGCGAGCCACCAGCCAACTCGCCGCCCGTTCGCGTCGATACGTTTCCGGGTGCCCGCGAGACATACTCGGGCGGTGGCTTTGTCCTGCTGCAACTCCTGATGGAGGAGGTATCGGACCAACCCTTCGACGCGCTCCTGACCGATCTCGTCCTGGAGCCGGCAGGCATGGTGCACAGCACATTCGCGCAGCCACTTCCCCACGCACTCACGGGCCGCGCAGCAAGTGGCCATGACAACACCGGCACGCCGATTCCCGGCAGATACCATGTGCATCCCGAACTCGCTGCCGCGGGCCTGTGGAGCACCCCTTCCGACCTCGCTCGTTTCATGCTCGCGGTGGGGCGATCCTATCGCGGAGAGCCCGGCGGCCTGCTGGCACAGAACAGCGCGCGAACGATGCTGACGGCGGTGCCCGGAGGCAGCGGTCAGGGCTTCCCCCTATCCGGTGCGGGTGATGCATTTCGGTACCGGCACACTGGTGGAAACGCGGGTTTCACGTGCTATGCAGTGGCCTTCGCGGGCATTGGGAGGGGCATGGTCGTGATGACAAACTCCGATGCGGGCAGTCAGTTGATTCGTGAACTGACACGCGCCGTGGCAGGTGAGTATGGTTGGCCACGAATGTGGGTTCGTGAATGACCCGGACGACCCACTGCGAACAGGGGCCGTGTCAGTCATCGGGGCGAGGTCGTTAGCTGGACAAGACACACATCGTCGGACGGGAGGCGCCTTGCTTCGAGTTCCCAGCGCAGTGCGGATGGCGATCGTCGCAGGCCTGTGTGGCGCTCCGACGCTCCACGCGCAGCGAGTCGACACGCTGCGCATGGCCCTCCGCTGGGAGATCGCCGAAGGCCGATGGACGCTTCAGCCGCGTCGTGGAGCTGCCACGGCAGATCGCCGCGTATC
>CAZPON010000257.1:2769-5211 GCA_964588045.1 uncultured Gemmatimonas sp. | reverse complement strand
GCGTCCGGCAATCCCCGTCCTTCCGCCGACACCCGAAGCAGCACGCCCACGGCGAGCCAGCTCACCAGCAGGAACGATCCGCCATAGCTGAAGAACGGCAGTGGAATACCGGTGACCGGCATGAGGCTCAGCGTCATGCCGACATTCACGATGACGTGAATGACCCACGCCGACACCAGGCCGAACGCCACGAGGCTGGGGAACGGATCATTGGCGCGTGTCGCCACGCGCGTGCCGCGCAGGAACAGCGCGAGAAACAGCGACAACGCGATGGTCACGCCCACGAACCCGAGTTCCTCGCCCACCACCGAGAAAATGAAATCGGTGTGTCGCTCGGGAAGGAACTGCAACCGTTTCTGGCTGCCCAGCGTGAAGCCCTGGCCAAACAAGCCGCCCGAACCGATGGCCACCTTCGATTGCGTGACGTGATAGCCCGCGTTGCGCGGATCGATACTCGGATCGAGAAACACCAGCAGCCGGCGTTGCTGATACGGCTTGAGGCCTTCCCACAGGATCGGCGCCACGATGCCCATGGCCACGTTGGCAAGCATGAGCAACACGCCCTCCAGCATGTACGGCCGGTACCACAGCATCAGCGCAATGAGCAGGAAAAACCACGCCCCCCACGCACCGGTACTGAAGGCGAGGATCAGGCTGATACCGGGGCTCGCCAGCATGAGCAGCACGGGCCATGACACGCCGGCCCAGAACAGCATGGCAAAGAGAATGCCGATGAACACGATGCCCGTGCCGAGATCGGGCTGGATCATGACGAGGATCCACGGCACGCCGACAATGAGCAGCGGACGCCACAGTTCGACCAGGGCGCGCGGATGTTCGCGCTGCATCGACAACACACGCGCCAGCATGAGTGTCGTGGACAGCTTGGCCAATTCGGCGGGCTGGCCAATGCGCACACCGCCGACCGTGAGCCAGCCCTTCACACTCGCGGCCGTGCCGGCGCCCGATCCGATGAAAAGGACCAGCACGAGGAGCACGCAACTGAGCAGGTACAGCGGCCACGCGCTCCACTCGATGAGACGCACGGACCCGTGGGTGACCACCCAGGCCGCCACCAGTGACACGGCAAACCAGCCCAGTTGGCGTTGCCACAGGTGGGCGATGAGCCCCGCCGGACCCTCGGTCTGTCCCGCCGAAAACACCATCGCGACGCCGAAAACCGTCAGCAGCAGCGCGAGAATGAGCAGCGGATAGTCGATGCCCTGACGGCGGGACAGGACGGCCATTCAGTCCTCGATCACCGACGCCATGGTGAGGCGCGCCTTGAGGTATCGCTCCATCATCTTCGTGGCCACACGGGCGGCAGTGGACCCGTGCAAGCCTTCCTCGACGATGATGGCGAGGACGATCTTCGGGTCGTCCACGGGCGCATAGCCGACGAACCAGGCGTGATCCGGACGCGGAGGATTCTGCGCGGTGCCCGTCTTGCCGGCAATGGTGAGTCCACGGATCTGCGCCCCGGCGGCCGTGCCGCGGCTCACGACGTCGGCGAGTGCGAGCTGAATGCCTTCGAGCTGGTCCGGCGTCAGGTTCAGGATCTGCGTGCGGACCGGTTCGTGGGCAACGATCTGCGGCTGCGCTGCGGCACCGTCAGTGGCGAGCGCCGTGTAGAAGCGCGCCATGTTGAGCGGTGTCTGTGCGTTGTCCGCCTGCCCGATGGACAGGCTCAGCACCACCGACGGGTTCCAACGACCCTTGCCGTACTTCTTGTTGAAGTACTCGATGCCTTCCGGCCATTCGGAACGATACTCGTACGGCAGGTCGATGCCGGTGCGCTCACCGAAGCCCAGCTTGACACCGCCGGCCAGCAGGTTCGCGAGCTGGATGCGCAATCCCAACTGGTAGAAGAACACATCACACGACTTCGCGATGGCTTGCGCCAGCGTGACGTCGCCATGTCCCCGCTTGTCCCAGCACTTGAAATAGCGGCCGTATTGGTAGCCGCCACGGCAGGCCTGCGGCATCCGGGTGTCCATCGTGACCAGGCCCCGCTGCAAGCCGATGACCGCGGTCGCGAGCTTCCAGGTCGACGCCGGAGGATACGCGCCCTGGATCGCGCGATTCAGCATCGGGTGATGCGGATCGGCGTTCAGGCTGGCGTAATACTTGGGCGGCACGCCGCCGATGAACCGGTTGATGTCGTACGACGGCGCACTGTACAACGCGAGCACGCCGCCCGTCCTGGGCTCCAGCGCCACGATGGCACCGCGGAGCGAATCGCCGAAGTACTCGTGCGCGTAGCGCTGCAAGTCGAGATCGAGGTTGGTCTGCAGCGGCGGCGGCGCTTCGGCTGGCACGTCCGGCCGCACGCCGTTGTCGCGCACCACGCGATTGCGCGCGTCGACCTCGACATAGCGACTGCCCTCGCGGCCTCGCAACTGTTCCTCGTATTGCCGTTCGATGCCGGCCTTGCCGACATGC
>CAZPON010000257.1:0-2759 GCA_964588045.1 uncultured Gemmatimonas sp. | reverse complement strand
TTGCCGACCTGCTGCCCGGCCTTGTATCCGGCAAACTCCGGCAACGCGAGCTCACGCTCGGAAATTTCCCCGGTGTAGCCGATCAGCGCCGCCATCGCTTCCGCATCGGGATAGTACCGCTTCGGTGAACTCTGGATGATCAGGCCGGGGAACTCGACGCGCCGCTCCTCCAGCACCGAGACCACCTGGAACGAGGCATCGTTGAAGATCACGGCCGGCGTCGACGGCGACCGGCGAAACCGGCCGACGGCCAGTTCGACTTGCGCCGAATCGATCGGCACGATCGTGCTGAGGGTCGCGAGCGCGGCGCGCAACGCCGTCTCGCTGGGCGTGAGAATCGACACGCGGTATCCCGGCAGGTTCTCCGCGATGATCTCGCCCTTGCGATCGTAGATCGTGCCGCGCGCGCCGGGCAGCGGCACCTCGCGCAACCGGTTGTTCTCCGATTGCAGCGCATACTCGGCGTTCTGCAACACCTGCGTGCGGAAGAACGCACCGCCGAGGGTCAGGAACACCGCGAAGAGAAGCAGGCGCGCCACACGCGCGCGTCGCAGGACCTCGTTCGGATGGTAGCTCATGGGGCGCGCCTCACGCCGTGCCCGGCCGATAGAGTGGACGGAACGCTGTCAGCAACACGATGGCCACCGCCGCCGTGAGGGCGGCCGACAACGGCGACCAGATGAGCAACTGCACCATCAGTCCCACGCCGCGCAGGCCACCGCTGGCGACGCCATACACAATATCGAACAACAGCTTCCCGAGGAATACGAACAGCCCGGTGAGCGCCACATGGTCGGCAAAAAACACGGCCTTGACCCGTGATGCCCCGTAGGCGACCGCCACGAACGCCAGCGTCGCCGCGCCGAATGCCGACGGGGCCAGCGCATCGATGATGATGCCGGCGAGCAGGCCAAGCACCGCGGCGAATCCGGGCCGCATGCGCACCGCCGAAAAGAGCACGGCAATGAGCAGGAAGTCGACGTTCACGCGCGACGCGAACAGCGGGCGCACGGCGAAGTGCGCGCCGAGCAGCAGCGCGAAGCCGATCCACGCGCGCGCAGCGGTGGCGAATCCGGATTGCGGTTGCGGCGTCGCCATGGTCAGCGCGCTCCGTCGCTGGACGGCGCATCGGGCGGTGGGCCGGTGCGCACGGGAGGCGGAACGGCGGGCAAGCGCAGCCGCGCCGAATCGGCGCGGGCACGACGCACGCTGTCGGCGCGCAGGCTGTCGGCGCGCGTGAGCGGGCTGCGCACCGACGGTGGCGCGCCACTCAGCGGAACGCGCGCCACACTGTCTGCGGCAGCGGAGTCGAGGGCCGCGCGCCGGGCCGCCAGCTCGTCGAGCGCCGCACGGCGGGCCACCGAGTCGCCGGCGGCCGCGATGGCACGGGCCGCACTGTCGGCGGATGCCACATTCGTCCAGATCCGGTTCACACCGCGCGTCGAACGATCCTTGCGCAACACCAGCACCGGTCCGATCGACGCCGGCAGCACCGATGGCATGAGCAGGTACGTGCGGGCCCACTTTTCCGGCGTGGAGATCTCGCCGATCACGATGCCCACCGGAATGCCGCGCGGATACGTGGCGCCCATGCCCGAGCTCACGACCACGGCGCCGGAGTCGAGCTTCGCGCGAAACGGCACGCCACGCAGTTCGAGCATCAGGCGCTCGACACCCCGGCCCAGGTGCGGCTGCACGATGCCGTATGCCTTCTCGTCGACGCTCATCGCGCTCACGCGAAAGTCGGGATGCGACCAGGTGATGGCGAACGCGATGTTGGCATCGACGCGCTCGACCATGCCCACCAGGCCATCGGCCGTCACGATCGGGGCAAACGGCTCCACACCGGCGTCGGCGCCGACGTTCAGCGTGAGCGTGAAATCATCCTCGATGCCGCGACGCGGCAGCAGTTCCGCCACCACGAACCCGTCCCCGAGCCGCGCCGACAACCCCAGCAAGCGGCGCAGCGTGCTGTTCTCGTCCACCACGGCCCGGAGGCTCATCGCATCGGTGACGGTGCGCCCGCGCGCCGTGAGCACATCGGTGCGCGACGCGATCGCGGCGCGCGCCGTCGACGCACGGCTTTCGAGCACGACCAGCGGCGAGAGCGCGCTCGCCCGCAGCGCAGCGGCCACGTTGTCGCGCAGGTGGCGCGGCATGACGATGCCGATGATCGCGAGGGTCAGGCAGCCGAGCAGCAGCCCGGTGTCGAGTCGTCCTCCGCCGCGTACGCCGCGAGCCACCGCGATGTCAGGTCGTGAGGACCGACCAGTACTTCTCTTCGTCGTCGAGGATCTTGCCCGTGCCGCGCACCACGCACGTGAGCGGATCCTCGTCGACGTGAATCGGCAATCCCGTCTCCTGGCTCAGCAGCACGTCGAGCCCGCGAATCAGCGCGCCGCCGCCCGTCATGACGATGCCGCGATCGACGATGTCAGAGGCGAGTTCCGGCGGCGTGATTTCCAGCGCGCGACGCACCGCGTCGACGATCTGCTGGATGGGCTCCTGCACGGCTTCGCGAATCTCGCTCGAGTGCACGCGCACCGTCTTCGGGATACCGGAAACGAGGTCGCGACCCTTCACTTCCATCTCGCGCTCGTCACCCACCGGATACGCCGAGCCGATCTGGATCTTGATTTGTTCGGCCGTCGGCTCGCCGATCAGCAGGTTGTAGTTCTTGCGCATGAACTGCACGATCGAGATGTCCAGTTCATCACCGCCGGTGCGAATCGACGTGTCACTCACGATGCCCGGGAGCG
>CAZPON010000256.1:0-5213 GCA_964588045.1 uncultured Gemmatimonas sp. | reverse complement strand
TGCAAATCATCGCCGTTCACCCCTCGCCAACAGGAGGTCCCTGGATCTCGCGCCGCGTCCCGGCACCTTAGACTACGCGAGCTTTGCCTCGGTGTGTCTTGCCTTCCCGTACATCCTGATGATCATCATGCTCACGTTGGTTTGCATTTCAAAGGGGCGGATGCGCTTCAGTGCAATCGCTGGCAATCCCGACCGTGGGCGACTGCCAATGAGACGATCGTCGCAACAAACGATGGCGCAAGCTTTGGCATTGCCATCATGACAGAAGGCAAGCCGAGACGAACCGTGCGTTCGGGGAGCGCGTCGCAATCCCGCAACAAGGCGCTGGCCGTGCGTCTGATCGGTGACAGCATTCAGATGCTCGTGGGGTCCCGGCCCTGCTCAGTTCCTACGGCGGATCTCATCGATGAGACAGGGATTGCGCCAGTTGTGCCGCCATACGCGCAACTCGTCATGGCGTCACGCGAGAACATCTGGGCGGTGCGAACGAATCCAAAAAAATTCGGAGCGCCTGGTTGAGATCTACTCGATCCCTCAAGGGTACATAGGTTGGGCGAAAATCGGCAAGCTGAATCCGGCAGGGTTCCTGTCGGACGGTAGCCTCGTTTCGCTCGAGAAGGATGATGCAGATGCGCCAATCATCGTGGTCTACGAGGTCGTGCAGCGCTGAGGCGCCGGCACCAGTCACCGTACGACGGCGCCGCACAGAGCCCGAGGCGTGACCTCACAACGGCCAACGCATTTCACGACGACACAGGTAGAACCATGCGCGTTTCAACAGCTGCCAACATGTTCGGGCTCGCGCTTGCACTGGTGCTCTCCGCGGGTGTTCGAACACCACTGAGCCCGTGGCGCTGCGCGTCCGGGTCGAGCCGGTACGCGCCCAGTACGTTCCCGGTGAAGCCCTGACGATGCGTATCGTCAACGACGAAGCCGTGGCGATAGGACTCAATCACTGCACGACCGTCCTCGAACGTGCCGAGGGAGCCGGTTGGAGCAGGGTGACCACGCAGGGCAACTGCGCGGACATGGGAATGAACTTGAGCAGCGGCGGATCGGTAACTGTCGATGTGTTCCTGAATACCAGTGATACACGACTTCCGCAGCCGCTTGCTGCCGGCGTCTATCGCTGCGTGCTGATCGGAGTCGTGCGAGAGGATCAAACAGCGGGACACGAGGTTGCATCCTCGAGCTTCCAAGTCGGGACGCCCTCGTCGTAGCGGGCGACGTCGCGCGGGCTCGCGATGAGTGGTGCCTTTGCCCGGTTCTGCAAAGCAACCAGTCACCATGGGCAACTACCGGTCACCATGGGCAACGAGTTTGCATCTTCGTTCGAAATGACCTTGCGCATCGCGGAGGGCACGCGAAGAATTGCGGAGTGCCTTGTGAGCGCAACGGATCAGCTCTCCTGATTCCTGAACCCGTCTTCCTGAGGTGCATCGATGGGTGCCGGCCCGCTAGAGGACCCGAAGGCGCAACTTATCGAGCAGCGGTGGCGCGAAACCATCCAGCGATTCGCCGAGCTCCGGCCGTTGCTGGATGAGACGCGGCTTGGCGTGACGGCGAAGGATGCCGCGGAGTACCTTGGCCTCGAAACAGAAGGGGCGCTGCGAGAATGGCTCAAGAAGCGCTGGTTGCCGCCATTCAAGTACCTTCGGCAATGGTACTACGTTGTGCAGATCGTCGAGCGATGGGAGCGAGGAGAAGCCATCGCCGGTTGGGCGCTCGCTCGCGGCGATAATCCATCGGTCTACTACAAGTTCGTGGAGTCGGTTGGTCGCGTGAAATGGACTCAGCTCCGAGCTCGAGGAAGCGTCGATGCCAAGCAGCGGGCGCTCAGCCAATGGACGGTCTACGATCGAGAGGCGTTCGGGTGACGCCGACTGCACCGCGAGCAATCCCGGCCGCGGTCGGATACGATCGGGTATGATACCGATCGTTGTCATAGCGCACTTACGACGCGCACTACATTCTGACTGGCATTCCGAGGTACTGGCACGGAGTCCGGCGTTACAGCTGCCTGACTGACGGGTTGTAGATGGCCTCCATGAGTTCGAAACCGATGCGACCTACTGGCTTCAACGCCCGCAGCGGCGAGCATCACAAGTCATCTTCGTAGTGGTGTATGATGCAGCCGCTTGTCATGAGCCCCCCGAAGGTGTAGTCCACATCATCGTATGTGTCGGTCGATCCCATCTGAAGGCTTGGCATTCATTCCGTGGGTGGTTGGAGGCGGACTATCATCTCTATCACTGGGGGTTGTCATGAAGAGGATCTATCCTGCAGTTGTCGGGTTGGCGTTGGCCGCCATTCCCAGCACTGCAACACCTGCATCCCTACGTCCGAATTCGTGCTTCATCTGCGACGACTACCAACTCCAGTTTTTTGTCTGGAAGCACAACGACTATTTCTTCTTCTTGAACGAGCTCAGTGGAACGAATCACGGCTACCAAGCCGAGGGTAGCTGCGGCACCAGTGGTCACCACGCGTACCAAGAAGAGTAGGTAGACGAAGGCTTCATTGGTGGGAACGTTTGGGCGTCGGCTCTCGGTCATGAATAGGGCGTTAAAGGCCCCCCACGCACTGATTTTGGGGGCAATGCTCACACTTGGTGTGAGCTTGGTTCGGAACCCAGTCGCGGCAGCGCCTTACGATTCTGGCCTTGGAGAACTCGCTACTTGCCCCGTTCCCAAACTCAAGGATGCGCGTGTTGCGCTGGGGCGGCGATTGTTTGAAGAAAAGGCACTTTCACGCGATTCCTCGCTGAGCTGTGCTACCTGTCACAATCCCGCATCTGGATTCGCTGAGTCGCGACCCGTAAGTCGTGGGATTGGTTCGAATGCTCAAAGACGAAATACGCCGACTTTGATCGATGTTGCTGTATCCCGCACCAGTTTCAACTGGGACGGGAAGGCTAGGACGCTTGAAGAGCAATTGCTTGAGGTATTCTCGGAGTCCGGTGACATGGGCATCAGCCTAGTTGAAGCGGTTGAGCGCCTGCGAAGAGCAAAATCGTATCGAACTCAATTCAGCGAAGCCTACCACCGACAACCCGAGATTGCTGATCTTCAAGATGCCTTGGCTCGATTCCAGGAGCAGCACTTGGTCGATGGGCGCTCTCGATTTGAAAGATTCTATCTTGAAGGTGATTCCACCGTACTCGACTTAAGTGAACAGCGGGGCTGGGCGCTTTTCCGCGCGGCTCGCTCCGGCTGCGCTGGCTGTCATGTTCCGCTGCCTGACCGAGGCGGTTCAGGTCGTATCATGTTTCGCGACAATCGCTTCCACAACTTGGGCGTTGGGTATGGGACGAACGGCCCCTTGGACTCGGGACGTTTCTTGGTCACCGGAAGGCCGCGAGACGAGGGGGCGTTCGCCACTCCAACGCTGCGGAACGTTGCATTGACCGCGCCGTATATGCATGATGGGAGCATTGGCACACTCAAGGAGGTCGTTGACTTCTATGCGCGCGGAGGGAACAGCAATCCGCACTTGGATGCGGTCATGGAGCCGAGGGCTTTTTCACTTGAAGAGCGCGCGGATCTAGTGGCATTCATGGGCTCGCTGAGCACCCCCATGCTTGCTGATTCCATGGCGGTCCGCCGTTGCTATCTTCCCTTGGCCCGATAGGGACGTAGCGCTTCAAGACAGTAGAGGAAGTACGCTCATTCTGACCCCGTACCTATGGATCGGCAACCGTGGCGACCACCCGAACTACTTCGGCAACGGCAGCCTTATTGCTACTTTGGCCGCTG
This sequence comes from uncultured Gemmatimonas sp., assembly GCA_964588045.1. Lineage (GTDB taxonomy): Bacteria > Gemmatimonadota > Gemmatimonadetes > Gemmatimonadales > Gemmatimonadaceae > Gemmatimonas. The sequence continues at coordinate 1,458 of CAZPON010000256.1, read as the reverse complement.
AGTATGTATTCGCAGCGCATTGTGATCCCATCCACGGTGTCCTGTTCGTCGTGCGCGTTTGTAGTGGAAAACGTGGCAACAATCCATGGCGTAGGCATGGAAGGCCCCGCATCGACGATGCAGCGAGCTCCCGGAGGGGAGTTCTACCTAATCAATGACAGGCTCCTTAAGGCATTCCGACCCGATGGAAGACTTCTACGGCAGGTCGGAAGAAGAGGGGCCGGTCCTGGTGAGTATGAGATAATCCGAAACACCTTGGTGGCACCTGACGGGTACATCCATATTATTGACGCGCAGCTTGCCCGTCATTCCGTTTTCAGCAAAGACGGAAGGTTCTCGGGCAGCACCACGCTTTCGACTGTGGCCGGCGGACTAGGACTGGACGCAGCCCTTTGGAGGGATGGAGGTCTGATTGCGAACGTTAGGCCGCAGTCGAGAACGGGAAGCCCACTTCACTTCGTTGATCGGCAAGGAAGGGCTACCGAGCTTCCTGACACTCTGACAAACCCTGCCAAGCGCTGGCTCCATCAACGGCTCCTAGCGGTGCGACGTAACGGCGAGCTTGTTGTCGCGCGGCCCTACGCAATCACCCTCGACGTCTATTCATCGACGCTCGCTAAACGCGCTGTCATCGCCTTCGCGGGAAAGAGCGATAAGGTCAGGGAGCCCAACGACGAACCGAGCGATGGCATGTTCGACGAGCCGTATACTCCTGCTATCCGCGGGCTCTGGGAAGATACCGACGGGCTCGTTTGGGTGCTGTCTGTTTGGCCGCATCCGAAATGGACGCCGACCGCGCGCCCTCCTCGCGATCGTTCCACTGATCCTGAGGCAATGCAAGCGCTTGCAAAGAGGACTCGTGTTGAAATCGTGCTAGAAGTACTGGACTTGAAGGCTGAAAGACTTGTCGCAAGGCGCGTTACCGCAGATTATTTCGGACTGCCTTTCGGCGCAGGCTACTTCGCTACTTCAGTCGAGGATTCCACGGGAGAATCCTCACTGCAGATTTCGCGTATTCGGCTGAAGCGATAAGACTCTGCATGATCGTCCTTGACCCGGCTGGAGGGACACCAAGCCAACTCCAGTATGGCTCGGCCTGCACACGCCGCTCGACGAGTGATGCCTTGTTCGGTGATAGCGCTCGGACTCGCAGCGGCAATTAGTGTTAGTGGCCTTCGTCGATATGACGACATGGGGCGGGCCGCTGTTGGCGTCGGCGTCGGCCTCTTCTCATCGCCCTGGTGATGCTCGTCCGCGAACCGCCGATGCTGATCTCCGGGGACGCGTCCCTCGCCCTGGCGGTACCTGCTGGGGTCGTATTCCTGGCTGGCCTGCTCCAGTTCATGAGGGCAGGGCGAAACCGCAACGACGCGACACAGTAGACTTGCTGATCCAACCGTCGAGTGAATCGCCCCGGGTTTTGAGGAGACTGGATTACTTGAGTCCCACGGCGGCGAA
>CAZPON010000255.1:0-5215 GCA_964588045.1 uncultured Gemmatimonas sp. | reverse complement strand
TTGCCGGTGGCCGTGTCGGCGTTGTCGTCGTTCGGTAGCGGATCGTGCCGAAGTGACGGAACAGCATCGTGAGGAGTATCCCATCACGGACGCGTCCGATACGGATCTCATCGTGCGAACCGCCGCCGGCGACACGATGGCGTTCACCGTGCTGGTCGAACGTCATTCCCGGCTGTGTCTCCGGTTTGCGACCCGCATGCTCGGCAGTCGTGACGACGCAGAGGACGTCGTCCAGGAGACGTGGATTCGTGTGTACCGGGCGCTGCCGCAGTTCGATGCACGCACGACGTTCCGGAGCTGGCTCATGGCCATCCTGGCGAACCGATGCCGTACGGCCCTCGCCCATCGACAGCACCGAACGGCGCGTGTCGTCATCGATCCGGAGGTCATGATGCAGGCATACGAGGAATCAACCGAAGTCGCTGTCGACTGGCGCGAAGCGATCGATCATGCGCTGGCGCAGCTCGATGTCGCGCATCGCGAGGCGTTTCTGCTGAAACACGTCGAACACCTGACCTACGACGAGATGACGGCTGTGACCGGAGCCGGTGTCTCTGCACTGAAAATGCGGGTACAGCGCGCCTGCGACCGTTTGCAGGCGCTCCTGCAGGAGGTTCGGAATGGTTAGAAAGTCATGGCTGAACAGTCAGGTGCAGCGAGACGACGCACGACCCGTCGATGCCGATGTGTCCGGCGATGCGGGACTTCCGGAACCGCTGCGACGTGCGGCCGAGGCGCTCGCAACCGACGTGCCGGAACTTCGGCCGGAATGGGTGGCCGCCGTCGTACACGCAGCCACCGCTGCTGTGCCGGACACGACGCGCGATTCCCGGGCCGAATACCGGACGCGATGGATGATCGGGATCGCGGCTGGCTTGTTCTGTGGTTTGCTCGGCGCCGGAACGACCTGGGCAGTCCTTCGGCGCGGCGCGTTGCAGCAGCCTGCGTCGGCCGGGCCGATCGCCGTGACAGCATCCGTGGAATCGGCAAGCCGGCACGCAGCGGACTCCGCGACGCCGTCCGTGCAGTTCACACTCGTTGCGCCCGGGGCCGCTCAGGTATCCCTTGTCGGCGACTTCAATCGATGGGACCCGCAGACCCTGCCGATGCGCCTTCTGAAGGACGGCTCCACGTGGGAAGTGCAGGTCATGCTGCCGCCCGGTCGATACGCGTATGCGTTTGTCGTCGACGGCCGTCTGGCGCGTGACCCGTCCGCCGCAGAAAGCGGCACCGATGACTTCGGCGTGCCGAATTCCGTTCTGGCAGTCGAACGATCATCGAGTGCCATGTCCCGATGAGATGCAAGCGCGCGTTCCATGCCGGATTTCGTCTGGCAGTGTTTCCGTTCATCGTGCTGGTCGCCCTCGCGTCCAGGGTGGGCGCGCAAACTGTCACGGCCGGGGAGTTCGTCTTGCCACACACACTGGGGGCGGATGCCCGTGTGGCCATCACGAAGATCCTCGACTCCGCACGGGCACTCGACCTGCCGGTGGATCCGTTGCTCGATCGCGCCGCCGAAGGTGCGCTCAAGGGCGCCGATGATCAGCGGATCGTACTTGCCGTACGCACGCTCGCCCGCGAGCTCGCCGAGGCGCGTGCATTCATCGTGGCGGAAGGGAAGGCGGCCGGTTCACTGCGCACCACGCCCGTCCTCAATGCCTTGGCCGGTGCGCTGCACGCCGGTATCGCGCCGGCGAATCTCCGGCAGCTCGTGCGCACGGCGGCGAAGCGTGCGCCGAATGATGCGGAGATCAACGACGTGTTCGTTGTCGCGCTCGTCACCATGGTGGACCTCGTTGCGAAACGCGTCGCACCGACCACGGCGACATCATCGATCGATCAACTGCTCGGGCACCGCGCGTCGGCCGCACAGTTCGCGGTCCTGCGGAGCGAGGTCGAGCGCGACATTCGCTCGGGGCATTCGCCGGAGAGCGCATTGCAGGCGCGTGCGCAAGCGCAGCTGCGCACGATTCCCTCCTCACCGACACGGTCGGCACCCGCAGCGCCGGCCGTGCCGCGGCGCCCGCCTGGCGAGCACTGATCGTTCTGGCCGGCGCGTACGGCTCGATGTTGTGACGGCGCGGACGCATCACCGGGTATCCCCTCGGAAAGCACGCTGGCACGCTGCGTCGTGAACACCGCGTGTATCAGCCGCTGCATCATCGCCATATCCGTCATATTCGGGGATCTCTCGTCATGCGAAACATTCGAAACATCACACGGTTCGGCAGATCGATTGCGCTCTTCCGCGTCAGCCGGAAAGCCGGTACGGCAGTGTTGAGCGCGGGAGTGCTCGCGCTCGGCGCGTGCGGGAGCGACCCGGTTGGTGTGCCACCCGAGGGGTCAGCCCAGACCGGCTCCGGTATCACCACGGATTCGACCGACACGACACCGCGCCCCGCGCCGGTCACCGCGTTCGATCTGACCGTCACGGTCCTTGCGGGCGGCTCCGGGCACGGGGCGAGCGTCGACACCCTGGGCACGACGCCCGTACCCGGCGCCGTCGTCACGCTGACGCGCGTTCGGACGCTGCAAGGCGACACGGTCACCACTGATGTCAGCGCCGGGGTTGCCGTGGCCGATGCGCAGGGACAGGTGCGGTTCGTGCAGGTGCCGAACGGCTACTTCTTCGTGGTGCGCGCGACGCCGCCGGCCGGTCACGCATTTGGCCCAGCCGCGCTACGGTTCGCGCCGGGGCTGTCCGAGGCGACGGTGGCGGTGAAGCTCTGGCTGGGACGTTCGTAGCGACTGACACACGACGGTGGCCAATCCACGAACTAACGCATTTGCGACGACACGATCGGATGCTGCGCCGCCGTCTCCCACGGCAATGATGGCCACCAGCGCGTCGTCACCAGCGGCAGCGCAGGCTCCACACTCTCGCCCGGACGCGGCGTGGCCACGGTCGCACCGCGCAACGCTGCCGCTGCGAGCACGCGCTCGATTGGCTCCGTCCAGCCGTGATACGCGAGGCGAAACAGCCCCCAGTGCACCGGCAGCATCACGCGCCCGCGCACCATCTCGTGCGCCTGCACCGCCTGCTCGGGTCCGATGTGCCAGTCGGGCCACGCGCGATGATATTGCCCGACTTCGATGAGCGTGCAATCGAATGGCCCGAATCGTTCGCCGATATCGCGCAGCGCCGGAAACAGGCCGGTATCGCCCGAGTAGTACACGCGGTGCAGGGGGCCAACGATCGCGAAGCCGGTCCACAGCGTCGCGTCCATATCGAACAGCATGCGCCCGGACGCATGACGCGCCGGTGTGCTCACGAGCTGCACCGACTTCACGGCGGTGCTGTCCCACCAGTCCAGTTCGACGATGCGATCAGGCGCCACGCCCCAGTACTCGAGATGCGCACCGACACCCAGCGGCACGATGAACTGCGTGCCCGTGCGTGCCAGCGCCGTCACCGTCGGCATGTCGAGATGGTCGTAGTGATCGTGCGAGATGAGCACGGCGTCGATCGACGGGAGTTGATCGAGCGCGATGGCCGGCGGATACCAGCGCGCCGGGCCCACCCCGGGAATCGGCGTCGGTCGATCGCTCCACACCGGATCGAGCAGCAGGCGCACGCCATCGATTTCCACCAGCGTCGTCGAATGACCCATCCACGTGATGCGGAGCCCTGACGCGGGCGCCGTGGCGAAGCGCTGCCGGTCGATCGTTGTGGTGGGAACGGGCGATGTTGGCGCACTCACCGGACTCGCGTGGCGCATCGCGGCGAGTCCGGTCCAGAGGTGATTCACCAGGGGCTGGGGATTCTCGAAGTGCCCGTCGAGCCACTGCGGCGAGCGCTCCAGGCGTGCGCGTCGCGCGTCCGTGGCTTCACGCCCCATCGGCCGCCAGGCCACCACCGTCGCCACGCCCAGCCCGGCGACCACGAGGATCAGCAGCCACCCGACGATGCGGGCGAGGCGCCGTGGCCAGGCGCGACGTTCAGTCACGGGGTGACGGGAATGCAAGTCGTATCCATGCGCGGAATATGAGCGACGAACGCGGGGGCTGTTCAGGCCTTCCCGCCCGAAAGGTGGACGCCCCGCCGGACTCGAGCTGGCCTCGTCCACCTCGGCGCTGCTGCGACTCTTGCCGAACGGGCGCCGAGGTGGCTGTGTAGTGGGGTCGTTGGCGCCGCTGCGCCGCGGCTTCCCGTCCCCGTCACGCCCTCGAAGGGAGTTCCTGTGATTCACGCTGGCCCGTCCCGCTTCCGCTCACTGCGCACCGCGCTGCTGGCTATCGGCCTCGCGCCGTCCCTCGCGGCCGCACAGCAGATGACCACCGAAACCCGCGATCCCAGCCAGAAGCAGGACGCGAGCTTCGCCAAGGACTACAAGGAGTGGCTCGTCAACCCGAAGCACGGCAGCCCGCTGGTCGATCACCTGCCGCTGGTGTCGGGCATTCCCACACCCAAGGACGTGCTGGGCTACCACATCGGCGCGCCGAAGAAGCTCACGTACTATGCCGACCAGTTGAAGTACTACCGCGCGCTCGCCGCCGCGACGCCGCGCGTGCAGGTGGAAACCATCGGCACGTCCGACGAGGGGCGCGAACTCGTGGTCGTGTGGGTGTCGTCCGACGCGAACATCAAGTCATTGGCGCAGAACCGCGAGAAGCTCGCGAAGATCGCTGATCCGCGCGGACTGTCGGAGTCGCAGATCAAGCAGCTCATCGAAACGACGCGACCGCACTATCACCTCATGGGCGGCCTGCACAGCGGCGAGACCGGGCCTTCGGAAATGCTGATGGAGCTCGTGTATCGCCTGGCCACGGAGACGTCGCCGCTCATCACGCAGATCCGCAACAACCTGTTCGTATCGGTGACGCCGGTGGCCGATGCCGATGGCCGTGACCGCAACGTTGACTGGTTCTATCGCGGGCTCGACATGGGCCCGATGGATTCGACACCGCCCGCTCCGTCGGCGGGCCAGCCGGTGCCGGCAACGCCAGACAGCGCGGCGCCAGGACGCGGTGCAGGTGGCGCACCCGGTGGTGGACCCGGCGGAAACGCGCGACGCGTGCGTGTGCCACCTACGTATGCCTACCTTTCTTACCATGCGCCGCGTCATGACAGGCTTTACAATCACACACGTACATACTGAACATAACCCAGACCGCCGCGCGAAGGTGCGTCAAGTTTATGTATTCATTCATGTAAGCTGCGGATAGGGAATCCGTAGGGCGACTTCAGGGCACGTCCTGTATGTAGGCACATGTC
>CAZPON010000254.1:2115-5216 GCA_964588045.1 uncultured Gemmatimonas sp. | reverse complement strand
CCAAGATGACGGGTCACATGGTGTAGCTGTATAACGCCAGGTTGAGCTGCGGCCGAACGTAATAGTGCGAGCGAAGCGAGCACTCTTCAAAATCGGCCGTCTGCTCCAACCACCGTTAAGCAGCAGAAGGCAGTCGGTCAGTTCTTCTTGGACTGGCCCTCATCGCTTGCATCGGCCGGAAGTCCGGCAAGAGAACGCAGGTCTGAGTGTAGGCGGTCCTTTTCGTTGCGCAGATCCGCGATGACACCCGCCATGTTGTACGTGATGACGTCATGCGTCCACTGCCATGCCTCACGTACAGTCGCTAGTTGATCTTCGGAAATCTCAATGTCATCGGGGCGTTTGGGATGCGTAACGCGGTGTCGAATGCGAATGGCTGACTGGAGTGCTTGCCAGCCGCGCCCGCTCTTGTCCAGGCTGTACGCAGTCGGACACCCCCTTGCGAGCATCCGTAGCGTAAACGGCAAGGCGTCCTCAAGGCGCGCGAAAGATGGACGGATGCGGACCTCGCCTGATGCATCGAGGGAGTACGACTCTTCATGTAGCAGAGCAAGCTCGCCGCGCGAGAATTCGCGATAGACGTCAGTTCTCGCGAGCGCGAGCTGGCGCATCATGAAAAGGACGGACTCCAAGTCTGCAAACGCTGCCCTTACAGCGGCTCGCCTGTCCGATACCTCCTGACTCGTCATCGCTCGCTCGAAGGCAAGCTTGAAGTCACGCGTCAGCTCGTCCCTCATGCCGCCAAACTGAGCCGAGAACGCGCCTGGCGCGTACTTGAACGATGTCATTGGACGCGAGGGGTGATCAGTGGTGCGATATAACGCGCTGGGTAGTAGTGAATGCGCGTGGCCACCTGCTTAACGCGGTATTCCCCTGCAAGGGAATTGCAGCGTGCACGGTGTTTAGCAGGCACCTCGCCGCTGCATAGCATGTACGCTGCGGCGAGATCCCATAAGCTGCAAGTCACTGCGACTCCTTCGTTTCCGCCATCCCCAGCGCGTTGGGTTCGCAAGCGCTATGCAGCGAATATTGCGGTATAGCGCACCGAGGCCGAGAGACACCATCCCGGTGGTACCTGCGACGACATCGCGCGGCCAAGACGTACGCGACCGGCCCGTGCACGTCTCCCATGGCGTCAGTCTCACGCTAGAATCGTTCGCCCTTGGCCTCGCGCAACGCACTCCCGGTCGCGCGAATGCGCGGGTAGAGCGTCAGGAACACCATGGCGAGCCCCGTGACCTGCGCAATGCCGCCGACGATGATGGCCACGCGGATGGGCAGCGGCGCCAACGCCGCTGCGCCGGCCAGCAGTTCGCCCACCACACGGAGGGCCGTCCCGGGGGCCAGCAACCACCACGCCACCTCGGCGAGCAGCGGCTTGTAGCGCGTGTCGCCAGCGGCGGGGCGCGGGAAGATCCACAACGCCACACCAGCGATGACCATCATCACGAAGCCGACCAGCAGCGCGTGGGTGTGGGCGCTCACCTCGCGTGGCGTCGGCAGGACACCGCTGGTCTCGCGACGCACGAGGTACCACAGACCGAGCAGGATGCCGGTGACAAGGAATGCCATCGCACTCTTGAGGTACCGTCGAACAAGTGAGTACACCGGTGTCGCCTCCAGTGGTAGTGAGACTTCTGTCGGATTCCAGCCGACCGTTCCGAAACGACGTCCCTGTCAGCTACAACTGGAGTGACTGCTTTCGCCGCTCCCAGTCCCGCTGGACCACATCCAGGAAGGCGATGAACCGCGGGTCGCTGCGCAGCGCATCGAGTTGCGCATCCTTCGCAAAGAGTGGGTAGCAGGGGAATCCGTTGTCCGCAGCCTGCTGCAGCCAGGGAATCGCCTGATCACGGTCACCCAGGAGTGCGTACGCCGACGCGATGTTGTACGCGGCATGGTGTAGTACGGCACGTCCGCGGCAGCGCCGGCGCTCAGCACGGGCACGATGTTCGGATGCTGGAGCTGCGCCAAGAGGCGGATCTCGCGCGCGAACCGCTCGGTGGACAATTCGTGGGCGAGCTCGGGAGCGAGCACCTTGACCACCACGCGACGGCCCAGCGCGCGCTCCTCGGCCAGGAAAACGCGGGACATCCCACCACCGCCGAGTTCACGCTCGATGCGAAACGTGTCACCCAGGGAGCGGTCGAGTCGCGCGCGGAGAGAGTCGGCGTCGCCGCCGGACATCGGCTATTCGGGTTGCGGTACAGCCCGCAGGTACGGCATGGTGCAGATGTTACGTGCGATGCGTCCACGTCGCCAGTTCGGCCGGGTGAACCGGCGAAATGCCCCGGCCCTGCCAGCTCACCCTGTCGCCGGAGTGCGACTGGCTGCACTTTATCCCCTGTCCATGCATCGAAACCGCGCCTGGCACCGGGGACTTGCCGCATGATTGGTCGATCTGCCCGACGGGGTTCACCCGCCCGCTTCGTCGTGTTGCTCATCGCGCTTGCGCTCATGGCGTGCCGCACGGGTGCACCGGTGCGCGGCGCCGTGGAGACCGCGCCGAGGGGCGGCGGCACGCCGACGGCGGCGAAGGCCAACGCCGCCGACGTGCACTTCATGTCGGGCATGATCCCGCATCATGCGCAGGCCGTGCTCATTGCCGGATGGGCCGAGTCACATGGCGCGCGGCCCGACATCGTGCGGCTGTGCGAGCGCATCGTGGTGGGCCAGCGCGACGAAATCGCGCTGATGCAAACGTGGCTGCGCACGAAGGGCGCGCCGGTGCCCGATGAGAACGCCACGCACATGAAGATGACCATGAACGGCATGGAGCACGACATGCTCATGCCAGGCATGCTGTCGCCGGAACAGTTGGCCGAGCTGGATGCAGCGCGCGGGTCGAAGTTCGACCGGCTGTTCCTGCAAGCGATGATCCGTCACCATCAGGGCGCGATCAGCATGGTCGATGCCCTGCTCGGGTCCGAAGGCGCCGCGCAGGATGATCTCGTCTACAAGTTCGCGTCGGATGTGTACGCCGACCAGACCACCGAAATCAGCTTCATGGAAAAGATGCTGGCCACCATTCCACCGGAGAGCTCCACGTGAGAACCGTCTACGCGCTGTCTGCAGCGCTCGTCGTGGCCGCATTGGCCGGC
>CAZPON010000254.1:0-2015 GCA_964588045.1 uncultured Gemmatimonas sp. | reverse complement strand
CAGGGCAACTACGACGGCTACCAGGTGTGGGACATCTCGAATCCGTCCAAGGTCAAGAGCACGATGACGTACGTGTGTCGTGGCTCGCAGAGTGACGTGTCGGTTTACAAGAACCTGCTGTTCGTGTCGGGTGAAGCGACCAGCGGCCGCGTGGACTGCGGGTTGCAGGGTGTCGCCGATTCCGTCAGCCACGACCGGTTCCGCGGTATCCGCGTGTTCCGCTACGACAACATCGCCAATCCGAAGTACATCGCCAGCGTGCAGACGTGCCGCGGCTCGCACACGCACACGGTGGTGGTCGATCCGAAGGACGACAAGAACGTGTACATCTACGTGTCGGGCTCGGCCGGTGTGCGTTCGCCCTCCGAGCTGCCGGGTTGCCTGAGTGCACCGGACGACCCGAACTCGGCGTTGTTCCGCATCGAGGTGATTCAGGTGCCACTCGATGCGCCGGAGAAGGCAAGCATCGTGGGATTCGGTCGCATCTTCAGCGATCTCGGGCCGCGGCCGGTGCACTCCGATCCGGTTGACACGAGTGCAGGCCGTGGCGGTCGCGGTGGTGCAGCGGGTGCCGGTGGACGCGGCGGGCGTGGTGGTGCCGGACCCGCGCTGCCACCGGGCATGCGCGCGGGACCGAACCAGTGTCATGACATCACCGTCTATCCTGACATCGGCCTCGCCGGCGGTGCATGCGGCGGCTACGGCCTGCTGCTCGACGTGCGTGACGTCAAGAATCCCAAGCGCCTGTACGCCGCTGCCGATTCGAACATGTCCTTCTGGCACTCGGCCACGTTCAGCAACGACGGATCGAAGGTGCTCTTCAGCGACGAATGGGGCGGCGGCACGGCACCACGTTGCCGCAGCACGGACAAGATGGAGTGGGGCGCAAATGCGTTGTTCACCATCACGAACAACACGCTGGAGTTCAAGAGCTACTACAAGATGCCCGCCGCGCAGACGAACTTCGAGAACTGCGTTGCGCACAACGGCTCCCTGATTCCGATTCCCGGCCGCGACGTCATGGTGCAGGGATGGTACCAGGGCGGCATCTCGATCTTCGATTGGACCGATGTCACGAAACCGAAGGAGATCGCCTACCACGACCGTGGGCCGACGTCGATCGATCCCTCGTTCCGCGGCCCGGGCGGATCATGGTCGGTGTACTGGTACAACGGCGTCATCGTGAGCTCGGAGATCGCGCGCGGCCTGGATGTGTTCGAGCTGATGCCGAGCGCGTTCATCTCGCAGAACGAAATCGACGCCGCGAAGACGGTACACTTCGACTACCTGAACGTGCAGGGCCAGCAGAAGATGGTGTGGCCGCCGAGCTTCGCGCTGGCGCGTGCGTATGTGGATCAGCTCACGCGTTCCGGCGGCCTGAGCCCCGCGCGGCTGCAGTCGGTGTACGCGGAACTGACCGCCGCCGAGAAGCTGTCGGGACAGAAGCGGAAGGATGCGTTGAGCGCGCTGAGCACCGCGTTGCACACCGAAGCGCGGAGCTCGAGCGACGCGCCAAAGGCGCATATGCTGGCCAGCGCGGTGGGCGACCTGGCGAAATGAACTGAGTCCGGGGACAGCAAACGGCTGTCCCCGGACTCAGTTCCACGACAACGTGCGGAGCGGATCGAGATTCAGGTTGCCCCCCGACAACACGGCCACAACGCGTGAGCCGGCCGGGAGCTTGACGAGACCATGCAGCAGCGCCGCGACCGGCGCTGCTGCCGCACCTTCCACCACCAGCTTGCACCGCTCCATCACCCAGACGACCGCATCGAAGATGTCACGATCGGGCAGCGTCACGATCTCGTCCACGTAGCGCTGCACGACCGAGAAGTTGAGCTCACCGACGCGGCGCACGCGCAGCCCATCGATGATGGTGTTGCACTCGATGGTTTGCAGCGCACCCGCATCGACACTCGCCTTCATGGCCGGACCGTCGGACGACTCGACGCCGATCACGCGAATCTTCGGATTGTGGCTCTTCACGGCCATGGACACGCCGGAGATGAGTCCGC
>CAZPON010000253.1:0-5245 GCA_964588045.1 uncultured Gemmatimonas sp. | reverse complement strand
GGTACCACAACTTCGCCAAGTTCCCGTGGGACGATCCCAGCGAGCACCTCCGGCGTTCGCCGATCATGTACGTGGGCAACGTCAAGACGCCCACCATGCTCATGACGGGCGTCAACGACCTGCGCACGCCGATGGGCCAGACGGAGGAGTACTACGAGGCGCTCCGGATCCGGAAGGTGCCGACCGCGATGGTACGCTTCAACAACGAATGGCACGGCACCAGCTCCACGCCGTCCAATTTCCTGCGCACGCAGTTGTACCTGCGCAGTTGGTTCGAGAAGTACCAGCAGCCTCCCGTGGGTGGACGCGTGACGCAAGAGCATCCGTGATGCGCGGATGATCGGACGGGATGTCCTGCTGCGGGGGCGCGGCGCCGAAGTCGGTGTTCGCGCCCCCGTCTGGTTGGTGCGCGCGTGCGGCGCGGCACTCGGCGTTGCGTTCGTGTCGCTGAGCGACCTGCTCGGCCTCTGGAGCATCGTTGGCGTGCCCCTGTGGGTCCTGCATTGCGTCGCATTGATCGGCGGCGCCGCGCTCGCAACGAGTCGACTGGGCAGCGCGCTGTGGCTGGTGAACGGCCTGTGCACCACCCTGCTGATGCTGGTGATGTACACGCCGCTGGTGCGCCCCATGATCCCGCCGTTCGTGCGCGCCGATGCGCCGGGCGCGAACATCGATGCGGTGGTGGTCCTGTCCGGCGGTGTGTCCGACGACGGGTTGATATTCGGCCAGGCGCTCGCGCGGTTGCTGTCGGCCCTGTCCCTCGTGCAGGAACGGGCCATCGGTGAACTGGCGTTGTCGATCGTCGTGCAGGAAGGCCGTCGTACACCCTTGACGACCGAGGCCGACCAGCGCGCGCTGGTACAGTTGGCTGTGCCGCAGGTCTCGGTGCGTTTCGTGCGCGATGTCCACAGCACGCGCGACGAGGCCCTGGCGTTCGCCGCGCTGGCCCGCACGCATGGGTGGCGGCGCGTGGCGGTGGTCACCTCGCCGATGCACACCCGGCGTGCCTGCGCGGCCATCGAGATGGCGGGATTGGCCGTCGAGTGCCGGCCCTCCGCCTCGCGCGAGTATTCGCTGAACGGGCTCGATCGCGGCGGGAACCGCCGGCTGGCGTTCATGGACGTGATGTACGAAGTGGCGGCGACCGCCTTGTACCGCGCGCGCGGCTGGATGCGGTGACGCCCACGGGCCCAATTCAGGCCGCCGAAAAAGTGTGAGCCGCGTCACCATGATCACCCGGATCGGTGTTCCACCTCACTTTCCGGCAATGGCCGAGGCCCCTACGTTCATATGTCGCACTCCCTCAGCCCCATTCCCATGAACAGTCCTGTTGTTCGAAACCGTGTCGTCCTCGCCGCTGCCTTCCTGTTGGTTGGCGCATCCGCGACGGCATGCACGGACGCTTCCTCGAAGGCCCGCGCGGACTCCCTGAGCGCCGAGCTGGCCAACGCCGCGGCCGCCCGCGATTCCCTGCTGAGCGCCATGCAGAACGCGGCCGCCGAAAAGGACCGTGCCCTGAACCAGGTGGTGGAAGCCACCAAGTTCGTGGACCAGGTGGACGCCGAGCTGCGCCAGGTGCGTGGGCTCACGTCGCGTGTCACCGTCAACAAGAGCGACGAATCCGGCAAGACGGAAGCGGCCGACGCGAAGAAGGACATCCTCGACCGCCTTGCGCAGATGCGTCAGCGGTTGGCGGCGCGTCAGGCGCAGATCCGTGCGATGCAGGACTCGATGCAGTCCATGCGTGTCGACTCGGACGCAACGGCCACGCTGCTGGCCGACCTGAATGCGCGCCTCGCCAATCGCGAGAAGGAAATCGCCGCGTTCCAGGAGGAGGTGCGCCAACTGCGCACGCAGAACGCGCAACTGGTTGCCGAGAAGACGGTGCTCACCGATACGGTGAAGGCCATGGACGTCCGCGAGAACAAGGTGTTCTACGTGGTGGGCAACAAGCGCCAACTGCTGGCCGACGGAATCGTCACCGAAGAGGGCGGCTCTCGCGGCCTGCTCATCGTGAAGCTTGGCAAGACCCTGGTGCCGGCACGCACACTGGACGAATCGCGCTTCACGCGCGGTGACCGTCGCGAGGTGCTCACGATCACGTTGCCACGCAACGACCGCGCGTATCGCATCGTTTCACGCCACGATGCCGGCCTGATCGAAGTGGACAAGAAGGAAAAGGACGGCTCCTTCCGCGGCACGACGATCAAGATCGTCGACCCGGCCCGGTTCTGGGCGTCGTCGAGGTACCTCATCGTCGCCGAGAAATAGAGTTCGGAGCAGGGAGTACGTGACTCCTGAGTACGGAGCCTGGAGTGAACTGCACAACGCGGATGACGCGTTGTGCAGTTCACTTCAGGCTCAGTACTCGGAACTCCGTACTCCAGAGTGCCAGTTCAGCTCGTCGGCCGAGAGCGGCCGGATCGCGATGTCCACCGCCAGCCACGTCGTCTTCGAGAACGGATAGCACAGCACGCAGCCGGACAGCATCAGGAAGGCGGTGACGTACGTGATCAGGTCCCAGGGTGGATCCGGCCACGTCACGTACACGAACCCGCATACGCAGAAAAACAGGATCAGCTCGACGGCGATCAGGTTGACCAGGTACGCGCCGACGAAGTAGTCCCCTTCCCCGCGCTCCAGTCGCAGGCCGCACGACGGGCAATGCGGCCTGAGCGTGAAGAACCCGTCGAACAGGCCCTTGCTGCCACAATGCGGGCAGCGCAGGCGCAGGGCGCGCCAGAGGAGCGTGCGCAGCGACATGCGCGCGACGGTCATCGTTCGGGGAGGATGATGCAATAGCGCGCCGTGTCGAGCAGTTGGCCGGGACCGAACAACTGGCCGGCGTACCCGGGCCGGATCGGGAGGGCGCGGGGTCTGAAACGGAGTCGCGCCAGGTGGGTAGCAGACGAAGCAAAAAGAGGCATTCCGCAACGTAACGCCCCATCGGCTACTTTAGGTACGGTTTCCCGTACGGTCCACCGCGAAATCGCCCGTCCACCAGCAGCCGCCGCCATCCGCGTGTCCGCGCAGAAGATCTGCCCCCGTTGCGGGGCCACCTACGACGATGCCGTCGCCTTCTGCGCGACGGACGGCACGCGTCTTGTCCGGGGCGGACACTCCGGCGACCTGATCGGCATGGTGGTGGCCGAGCGCTATCGCATCGTGTCGCGCATCGGCGAGGGCGGCATGGGCCAGGTGTACCTCGCCGAACACGTGCGCATGAAGCGCAAGAGCGCCATCAAGATCATGCGCCCCGGGCTGGTGGGCGACGTCGACGCCCTGCAGCGCTTCACGCGTGAGGCGGAGAACGCGAGCCAACTGTCGCACCCGAACATCGCCGCCATCTTCGATTTCGGTGAGACGCCGGATGGCGTGGTGTACCTCGCCATGGAATACATCGACGGCGTCTCGCTGGCCGGTCGCCTCGAGCAATCGACCGCGCTGCATCCCGATGTCGCGGCCGACATTCTGGGGCAGGCCGCCGATGCGCTGCAGGCCGCGCACGACCTGAACATGCTGCACCGCGACATCAAGCCGGACAACATCATGCTCGGCCTGCGGTCCGACGGCACGTACATGGTGAAGCTGGTCGACTTCGGCATTGCGCGTTCGATGGACGGCAGCGACCAGAAGGTCACACGTACCGGGTTTGCCGTCGGCACGCCGCAGTACATGTCGCCGGAACAACTGGCCGGCGAAACGCTCGATGCGCGCAGCGACCAGTACTCGCTCGCCCTGGTCGCGTTTTATGCGCTCACCGGGCAGCAGGCGTTTCCGGCCGAGTCGTCGAAGGAATCGCTCATTGCGCGGCTCACCAGCCGTCCGCAGTCGTTGCAGAACGCGCGCCACGACGTGCAGTGGCCCGACGCGCTGCAGGAGATCTTCGATCGCAGCCTCGCGCCCGAACCACAGGACCGGTTCGAGACGGTCTCGGCGTTTGCGCACGCGCTGTCGGGCGCGATCAGCAGCATGGCGCCGTCGCAGACGGCCGAGCTGTATCGTCGCGCGCTCGACCAGCGCGTGGCCAACGTCGCCGCGCGCACACCGCACAGCGACCATGAGTTGCTGCGCTCACCCAGCGGCAACATCGTCACCGTCGGTACGTCGTCGGCACAACGTGATGCGGTGGCGCGCTCGGGCGGCGTTGGTGTCGTGACCCCCTTGGACTCCGGCGTCGCCGGCACCGTGGCCACGCCGTCCGCAGACGGTGCGCGGGTGAGCGCACCCGCCGCGCGCGCACGCTGGCCGTTCATCATTGGCGGGGTCGTGGCCGTGACCGTGGCCGTCACACTGTTCCTCAGTCGCGGCAGCCCGGGGTCCGAAAGCCTGGCGACGGATTCGGCGAGTGCCGTGCCTGTCGTCGTGGCGCCTGCTGCGGATTCGGCGGCGGCAGTCGTCGCGGATGTGTCGGGGGCTGCGCTGGATGGTGGTGTGGCGCCGGCCACTCCGCCTGCGGCCCCGGCGCCCGCGCCACGGAACGTGATTGCCGACAGTATCCGGAAGACCCTGCGCGACTCGGTGCGTCGTGAGGCGGCGCAGCGCGAGAAGGCCGTCGCAGAAAGCATTGCACTCGTCAACAGCGTGCGCGCCCGCTATCCGGAGGCGGCGGGGCGCGCGGTCATTGCGCGCGGCATCGACGTGAAGGGACACATCGCAAAGAATGACGACGTGCGCGCCGTCATCATGCCGACGCCCATGTTCGTGTGGCGGTCGGCGCAGGAGCGCGCATTCAAGGACGCCACGCCGCGCCCCGGCGGTGGCGCGTACGAGGTGGTCGACCCCATCGAGCAGTGGAACGCGTGGTCGTCGCTCGCATCGTCGTGGCGCGCCGTGTATGTGCTCGAGGTGACGTCCGACAAGGTGCCGTGGCCGTCCTTTCAGCCCGACAAGATCTTCGACATGAAACGGGGCGATGTCATGTCGGTGGAGGTGATCCGCGATGGCACCGCCATCCCGCTCGACGGCACCGCCAGCGTGCCCGCCGTCGTCAACGGACCCGCCCATGTCTCGGCGGGCAAGCCGGTACCAAACGCGTTTGTGGCGACGCTGCCGCCCACGGCGTTCATTCCGCGCGAAGACGGCAAGCTGCCGAAGGTCGAACTGCTCGTGCGCGATGCGATGCGCAACGGCGCGGTCACCCGCATCGTATTGTCGGAAACGATGGTCCGTCGCCTGTATGACGATTTCGCACCGTGGCGGGATGCACTTGCCAGGCCCTGACTCCCAACCCGTACGCATGAAC
>CAZPON010000252.1:0-5315 GCA_964588045.1 uncultured Gemmatimonas sp. | reverse complement strand
ACGGCCAGTTCGGCGGCCACATCTTCTGGGAGATCAAGAACGGCAAGATCACCCGTCAGGTGACCGACGTGACGTACAACGCCATCACGACCGACTTCTGGAAGAACCTCGACGGCATCACCGGCCCGAAGGAATGGCAGATGCACGGCACCGGCGGCGACGCCAAGGGTCAGCCGACGCAGACCAACAGCATCTCGCACGGCTCGCCGTGGCTGTGTATTCGGAAGATCCAAGTCGGGGCGGCATTCGATTGACAGAGACGGGAGACTAAAGAAGGAAAGACGGGAGACTCGGCGTGGGCCGGGTCTCCCGTTTTGCTTCGTTGACCATCGAAGACTGAGACTCAGTATTTTGGTACATTCGGGTCCACGTCGTCGCTCCAGCGCAGGATCCCGCCGACGAGGTTGGTGACGTGCTCGAATCCGGCGGCCTGCAGTTGCCGCACTGCGGTGGCGCTGCGCTTTCCGCTGCGACACATCACGACAATCTCGCGCGTCTTGTCGAGTGATTCGAGCGACTCACCCAGTGTCCCCAGCGGAATGAGCCGCGCGCCGGGAATGGCCGCGATCTGCAATTCGTGGGGCTCGCGGACGTCGATCAGGTCGAAGTCTTCCCCGCGTCGAATCCGCTCCGACAATTCGATCGGGGTAATCTCAGGAACCTCATTCGAATCGGTCATCGGTGCTTCTCCCGGAGTTCCGCAGAACTCGTCGTAGTCGATCAACCCGGTGATCGTGCGCGTGCCGCATGCCGGGCACTCAGGATCGCGGCGTATGCGCACGGTGTGAAACTGCATGGTGAGTGCGTCGATCATCAGCAGCCGTCCGGCCAGTGTCTCGCCGATGCCAAGGATCAACTTCAACGTCTCGGTTGCCTGGATGGTGCCCACCAGGCCGGGCAGCACACCCAGTACACCGCCCTCTGCGCAGCTCGGCACCGTACCCGGGGGCGGGGGCGTCGGATAGAGGCAGCGATAGCACGGACCATCGCCGCTCGCAAACACCGACGCCTGGCCGTCGAAACGGAAGATGGAACCGTAGACATTCGGCTTGCCGAGCAGCACGCACGCGTCGTTGGTGAGATAGCGCGTGGCGAAGTTGTCCATGCCGTCGACCACGATGTCGTATTGGCGCATGATCTCCAGCGCATTCGCCGACGTCAGCCGCGTGTCGTGCGTTTCCAGTTGCACGTGCGGATTGATGTCGTGCAGGCGCTCGCGCGCCGACGCCAGCTTCGATCGGCCTGTATCCTTGCTGCCGTGCAGGATCTGGCGCTGCAGGTTGGTGACATCGACGACATCGAAATCCACCAGTCCGAGCGTGCCGACGCCGGCCGCGGCCAGATACAGTGCAGTGGGCGAGCCGAGGCCGCCGGCGCCCACAATGAGCACGCGTGCCGCCTTGAGCCGGCGCTGCCCCTCCGTGCCCACCGTCGGCAGCGTCAGATGACGGCTGTAGCGGAGCAGCTCGGCAGGGGACAGCGCAGGCAATCCGTCAGGGCGCTCCTGTTCAGCCATGGGCGCGCAACCTCACGTCATCGCGTACACGACGATATTCACGCCGAACCGGGTGTTGTCGCGCGTACGGAATCGCTTGTTCCGCCAGTCGTAGTCCCATTCGCAGCCGTAGTCCTTGTTGCTGTACAGCACGCCGATGCGTCCGCGCCGCTCGACGCCACGCAGGTATTCGTGCACGATGTTGTCGCCCCAGCCGTTCAGCTCGTGCGTGGTGCGTGGCGGACCGTCGGGGAACGAGAAGAAACTCGAGTACAGCGGATGCTTCACCGGCAGCTTCGGCATCGGGTTCGGACCGAACGCCTTTACCATCTCCGACTCGAACGTCTTCGCATACAGGCCGTTCACGTCGTGGTTGCAGTCGTCGCTGAACAGCAGGCCGCCGTTCTCCACGTAGCGCACCAGTCCCTGCCGTTCCTTCTCGCTGAAGCGCACCAGCTTGTGCCCCGTCATGAACAGGAACGGAAACGCGGTGAGTTCGGCCGAGTCGGCAGTGATCACGATCTCCTGCTGGTTGACCGGAATGTCGGTGTACTGCAGCACTGCATCGAGGAGGTTCGCGCACACCTTGGGGTTGTAGTCCCAGTCACCGGAGCTGTAGCGCAGGCGCGCGAACGTGAACTCGTAGAAGCGCCGGCGCGGTGCCGCCGACGCCGGCACGGGCAGTCCCGCACCAAGTGCCAGCGCGCCCGAAATCATCCCGAGCCGGCCCAGGAAACGGCGGCGGGAGACGGAGGGCGGGGGCGGGTCGGTCGGTCGTGGATGCATGGGCACGTGGCGCCGTGATGGCATACGTCGGCTACGTTGCGAACCAGCAAAGTGCTGGTACACGCGACAGTATGGATAGTGCACACCGGGCGGCAGGATCGCGCCCCTCTGCCACAGTCACCCTTGCCTGGTGTCACGGTGTTTCGCTGGCTCTTCTTCGCGACCCTGTCGGTCATCCTGATGCTCCAGTTGCGCGGCTTCGACGAGTCGCTGCGCGCCGACGCGCCGGGCGGAATCGTGGGGTACGAGCTCGCCTGGTCGGCGTCCCGGGCCAACGAGTACCTGTCGGCATGGCGCTCCACGGATGCGCTCGAAATGGCGAAAGTCAGCCTTGGCGTGGACTTCGCCTTCCTGCTGGCCTATCCGCTGATGTTCGCGACCGGTATGGCCTTGCTCGTTCGGCAGCCAATCAGCGGTCGCTTCGATCAGTTCGGCAGCCACCTTCGGAAAGCCGTCCTGCTCTGCATCCCGCTCGATGCCGCGGAGAATCTCGCCCTGTGGCGGATGATCGATCATGGTGCGAGTGACGTGCTGGCTCATCTGGCGACCGTCTGCGCCGTCATCAAGTTCCTGCTCGTCATTGCCGCCGCCCTCTGGAGCGTCAGCGCGCTGGCGCGTCGGCTTTAGCGCTGCGGGGTTTGCCTGCCGTTATTGTTCAGCAGTGTCCCCCTCCGCCACCGCATTCCCAAAGTCCCCGCTCTCCCTCCGTCGCGCGCTGCGTGAGCGCGTCCGTGCAGAGTGCGCCAATCGGCCCGGCGTCTATCGCATGCTGGGGGCCACCGGTGCCGTGCTGTATGTGGGACAATCGCGCGTGCTACGCTCGCGATTACTCTCGTACTTTCGCGCCGCCGGCCGGCGCAACAAGGCAGCGCGGATCCTGCGGCACGCATTCGATATCGAGTGGGAATACACCAACACGGAGTTCAGCGCCTTGTTGCGCGAACTGCGGCTGATCAAGCTGCACCGTCCGTCGTTCAACAGCATGATGGTGACCGACGACTGGCCACGTGGATATGTCGCGCTCTCTGGCGGCGCCGTGCCGGGGCTGCGTGTGGTGCCGCGTTCCGATGATCCCTCCGCCGTCGCGCTCTTCGGGCCATTTCGCCGTGTCAGCAGCCTGCGCGAAGCAGTGCGTGCGCTGGCCGAAACCACGGGCGTGCGCGACTGCTCACTCGATGAAGCCACCACGGACACGCGCACCCAGTCGCTCTGGTTCCGGAGTGATGCACACGCGGAACCACTGACCACCAGTTCTCGCACCCGCGCGCCGGGCTGCCTGCGCCACGACCTCGGCACGTGTGCCGGACCGTGCATCGGTGCCGGTGACGGGAACGACTACCGGGCCAGGTTCGCGTCGGTTCGCGCATTCCTCGAGGGTCGGTCCAATGCGCCGGTAATCGCCCTCACGCGCGCCATGCAGGACGCGTCGCGCGCCATGGCGTTCGAACGTGCGGCGGTGATGCGCGATCGCCTGGCCCGCGTGACCTGGCTGCAGCAGCGCGTGCAGCACTTCCATGCCAACATGGATCGACTCACGTTTCGCTATCATGCCGATGGAGCGGATGGACAGCAGTGGGTGTATCTCGTGCGCCGCGGCACCGTGCGGGCCGAAGTGGCTGCGCCGTCCTGTGAGGAGGAACGACGGCAATTGGAAGCATTGGCCGATCGCATCTTCGACGGGCCGGATCCGTCGGGCGCCGACATCCCGATTCACGATCTCGACGAGTTCTATCTCGTGGCGAGCTGGTTCCGTCGGCGCCCGGACGAACGCACGCGAACGCACCCGTCCACCGCGCGCGCCGGCGTGCCGGTGGGAGCGACAAAACGGCGTGCCCGGGTTTCCCCGGGCACGCCGTAGCACCGTCCGCTCGCTTCGGGTCCCGCCCCTGGGTTGGCGGAACGGTGTTTTCCGTGCCACGCCCGCAAGTGCAGCGCAGCTCACGCAGGAGAGTCTACGGACGCGTACCTTAACAACCGATTAACGAACGGGAATCCTGCGCCACGCGGGACGGGCCCGTCCGTATCATCCCTGCCGCCCCCTTCGCCTCGCATCACGTGCGACTGCTTGTTGTTGAAGACGATCCGCGACTGGCCAGCCTCATCGCCCGTGGCTTG
Organism: uncultured Gemmatimonas sp.; assembly: GCA_964588045.1. Taxonomy (GTDB): domain Bacteria; phylum Gemmatimonadota; class Gemmatimonadetes; order Gemmatimonadales; family Gemmatimonadaceae; genus Gemmatimonas. The sequence goes on along the minus strand of CAZPON010000252.1, from coordinate 919 downwards.
CGCGAACAGACCTATGCCGTGGACGTCGCGAGCAATGGCAAGGAGGCGATTGTCCAGGCCGCGGTGAACAGCTATGCGGCCATCATTCTCGACGTGATGCTGCCGGGCACCGACGGCTTCTCGGTCCTCCGCGAGTTGCGTGCGCGCGGCCTGCGCACGCCCGTCATGATGCTCACCGCGCGGGATGCCGTTGCCGATCGCATTGCAGGACTGGACGGCGGTGCCGATGATTATCTCACCAAGCCGTTCGATTTCGGCGAACTCCTCGCCCGGCTTCGCGCCTTGTTGCGCCGGCCCGAGCGCCTGCAGCCGGCCATCGTTCGCATTGGCGACCTCGAAATCGACGTGCAAGCTCATGCCGTCAGTCGGGCGGGTGTGCCGATTGCCCTCACGGCGAAGGAATTTGCGTTGCTGGAACTCCTCGCGCGGCACGCGCGCACGGTCGTCTCCCGTGCCGACATCGTGGCCCATGTGTGGGATGACAACCACGATCCCTTCACCAACGCCGTCGAGGTGTACATGAACCGGCTGCGCGGCAAGATCGACAAGGCGCCGTGGACCCCGCTGCTGCACACCAGGCGTGGCGCGGGCTACGTCCTGTCCGACGTGGCGCCGGCGTGACGCCGAACCGATGAGGCGAACCGCATGAGCGCCGCCGCGACTCCCGTGCGCGTCTCCATCCGGTTGCGACTGACGCTCTGGAACACGGCCGTGCTCGCGCTGCTGCTCATCAGCTTCGCGGTGACCGGATGGATCCTGCTGCGACGCGTGCTGGGCGAACGGAGCATCGAAACGGTCCGGGAATCCGCGCGTTCCATCGCGGGCGCTGTCATCGCCGAACGACGCACCGCGCGCGAGCGCGGTGACACGACCCGCTTCACCCGCGCGGCCGCGCGGGATGTCCTGCGTGAACTGCGCA
>CAZPON010000251.1:0-5338 GCA_964588045.1 uncultured Gemmatimonas sp. | reverse complement strand
TGCTGTGGGCAAGCAACGCGCGGGTCGGTTTTGTTGCCGGGTCAGGCTCCGCCACGGAAATGTCGTGGGTCTCGAACTGGGAGCTGAACGCGCCGCCGGGGGTCGACCCGTTCGCCACGGTGCCGGAACCGTCGACGTACGTGCTGATGTGCGCGGGGCTCGGGGCGTTGGGGCTGATGGCGCGGCGGCGTGGAAGGGTGTCCAGGTCTTGACCGGGTCAACGACCCGGGAACGGTGTCGCCTCCGCCAGCAACATCACCAGGTGAGATAGGGGAAAGGGTCATCGGTCGAACATTCGACCGATGACCCTTTCACTTTTTCACTCAGACGCTGTTGCTGTCGAGTACGCGTGCTGGTGTGTGACAGTGCCGAGGGCAAGATGTCGCCCGCGTACCCGTGGTGTAACGGCGCATTCGGTATGAGCCGAAGAGCCGGAATCTCACGCGTACCGTGTACCCCCCTTTGTCAGGAGGCGTACCCGACGATTTCGCGCTCAGACATCCGCTCGGCGCACCGCGCCGCCCTTCCCTCTCCATTTCCCTGCGGAGCAAACCATGAGTTCCACATCGATTCACAGCCATCGGAGAACCAGATCGCCGGCTCGGTGGACCGCGCTTCTGCTAGTGGCCCTCACAATCGCGGCGGCGCCCAAAGCGGGCGCGCAGCCCTTCTGGCCCGGACTTACTGCCACGTTCACAGATCCGACCGCGCCAGCAGGTTCGCCGACGACTTCCTGGGACGTCTGGGTCACGCTCACCCTCGAACCCGGAAAAACGTTCCCGTTCGATGGATCCTCACCAGAGACATTCTTCGGTCTCGGTGTGGAGTACATGCCGACCAAGGGGTACCCTGAAGGGGGATACCTTGAAGAACATCTCGTACCGTTTGCCTCGTATCAGTCCGCAGTACTCACCCGGGCCTTCGGCTGCTCGGGTACGTTCACAGCCTCGTGTACCGGCGGCCCGCCGTACGACTTCACCTTCGACCCGACTTCTCTCCCCAGCGTGCTCGTGCCGGACGATCCAGTGAGCTTCCTTCTTGGCACGTTCACGCCGAGAGTCGGCGCAGGCGCGCCGGTGCCTGGAGAGACGTACACGTTCTCCAGCGCCTACTTCGAGGTGTTCGTGTTCGGACGTGACGCCGGGGGGAATTCGATCAACAGGTCGGCGGTGCTTGCAAAGACATGTCCTGACGGCAATACGGATGATTGCGCGTTCATTCGGACGGTCAATGCGGTCGACACAACCGTGCCGGAGCCTTCGACGTACGTGCTGATGTGCGCGGGGCTCGGGGCGCTGGGGCTGATGGCGCGGCGGCGTGGGCAACTGAAGGGTTGAGCCAACCGAAGGGTTGAGGGGTGAGGAGCGAGCCAGCGAGGGTAGACTGTACGCCCGCCAATTCGCAGATGCGTGCGGACGTACAGTCTACCCTCGCTGGCTCGCTCGTCACCCCTCAACCCTTCGGTTGCTCACGCCTCCGGCAGTTCCATTTCACACTTCGAGGACCTTCACGCCCCTCTCCGCCAGCATCGCGAAGTACCGCGCCGCCGGCATGCATTCATCCGGCGTGTGCACGCCGGGAGCAATCGCCCCCGTGGCCTGCAGCTGCCCGGTGATCGACAGGGTGTAGCCCGTCGTCCGCATCATGGCCGTGATGCCGCGCTGCGCATCGAAGTAGTCCACCACTTCCCACGCGCGCGACGAACGTTGGCCGTCCTTCGTGCCGGTGACCACGACCCGCAACGCCACGAGATCCGGCTTGCCCTTGCGCAGCTTCTCCCCGGCCACGCGCACGAACACGTCGCGCGGCACCACCGATTGTCCCTTCACCTCGACGGCGTTCGTGTCCAGCAATCCCAGGCCGCGAATCGCTTCCATGATGCGCGCGTGGCCCGGGTAGCGAAGCGTCTTGTACTCCATGCTGGGAATCTTTCCGGCGTATCGGTACACCATCGTCGACAGGCCGCCGGCGGTGTGGAACGCCTCGAGGTCGCCGAGCGGTTCGCTGAAGCGGACGGTCTCCAGTTCGGAGAGAGCCGTCACCTCCTGCGGCACACCGTCACGCACCACCAGTGACGGCGTTGTGTAATAGTCGATCATGCCCTCGATTGAGTACGCGATCTGGTACCCCAGCGGTGGTTCGGGTACCTGCGGCAGTCCGCCTACGAACAACTGCACCGTGTCGACCGCATCGAACTGGTCGATGCCATGCTGCGCGATGACGTTCACCATGCCGGGCGCGAGTCCGGTATCGGGCACGACACTCACACCCCTGGCCTTTGCCGCCGCATCGAGCGTCTTCTGCTGCCGCACGATCCCGGTGTTGCCGCCAAGGTCGGCGAAGTGCACACCAGCCTCGACGGCCAGCTGGGCCAGCGGAAAGTTGAAGTAGTACGGAATCGCACTGACCACGCCGTCGCATTGCGCCATCGCGGCGCGCACGGCGTCGGCATCCCGCACATCCAGCGACCGCTGCACGAGCCGGTCGCCGGCGAACGGCGCCAGGAAGGCCGGCAGGGCGCCGGATTTCGCATCAGCCAATAGCACTCGCTCGACGGACACGTTATTCAGAAGATCGAACGCGCACGCGGTGCCTTGCAGCCCCGCGCCGAGCACGAGCAATCGCATCAGAAATCTCCAGGGGTGACGATGGAAGTGATGGATGGGAAGCTAATGCCCGCGGGGGAGGAATGGCGCGCGTATCTCGCGCACGATGCGGCAACGATCACGCACATCCTGTCCTCGATGCGGCGCATTGCCGTCATCGGCATCAAGCCGGCCAGCGCGGGCGGTCCGGCGCACACCGTGCCCGCATTCCTGCAGCGACAGGGGTTCGATGTGGTGCCGGTCCCGGTGTACTACCCGGATATCACCGAGATCCTCGGTGTTCCGGTGCACCGCTCACTGGCCACCGTCGATCCGCCGGCCGACCTGGTGCAGCTGTTTCGACGTCCGGAAGACGTGCCGCTGCATCTCGTCGAGATCCTGGCCGCCAATCCGCGCGTGGTGTGGATGCAACTGGGCATCCGGAACGATGTCGTGGCCGAAGCACTGGCGCGTGCGGGGATCCGGGTGATTCAGGATCGGTGCCTGCAGGTCGAACTGCAGCGTCGGGAGCGGGAGGGCAACAGCGCGCCATAGGAACCCAGCAGGGCACGAGCCGAGCTCCCAGCGGATATCACGTCGCGGGACTCGGCGCGTGTATTGCACGGTTCTTCATGCGCGCAGTTGGCAGCTGTTCGACCTACCTCCGCACTCTGTTCCGCCCGTCCGCCTTCGCGCGATACAGTGCCGCGTCGGCGCGCGCGAACAGGTCCTCCACCGACTCGATGCGCGCCGCGGGGCACACCGCCACGCCGACGCTCGCGGTGAGCCGCAGCACCGGTTCGTCGGTGGCGTTGTTGAACTCGTGTTCCTCGACTGCCGCGCGAATGCGTTCGGCGAACGACACGGCGCCCTCCTCGTCGGTTTCCGGCAGCAGCACCAGGAATTCCTCGCCGCCATAGCGCGCCACGATATCGCTGCCACGGATCGTTTCGCCAAGCAACTGGGCGACATCGCGCAGCACGTCGTCGCCGACCAGGTGCCCGTACGTGTCGTTGACGCGCTTGAAGTGATCGAGATCGATCATGAGCAACGCCATCGTCGAGTCGTAGCGCAGCGCGCGCTCCATCTCGGCCGTGATGCGCTCGGTGAGCGCGCGGCGGTTGAGGATCTGGGTGAGCGGATCGGTTTGCGCGAGTTGCTCCAGCCGCGCGTTGTCCGCCATGGTGCTTTCCACCATCTGCGCGCGCTGGATGACGGCCACGGCCGCGGTGATCACGGCCTGCGCAAATTCGAGGTCGGCCGGACCAAACCGCTCCTGCTCACGCGTGCGACGCACGAGGAACACGCCGTACTGTCCGCGCTCGATGGAGAACGGCAGCGCGATCACGGAGCGGATCTGGATCTCGATCCCCTCGATGCCCCACACGTTGCGGACGCCCTCGTACAACGGATGCGTGTCGAGATCCTCCACCAGCACCGGCTGTCCGCTGTCGAGCGCGGCCTTGAGCTCCGGATAGCGATCGAGCTGGATGACCAGTTGGTGCAGCTTGGGATTCTCGTACGCGGCAACCACCACGGCCGACATCTCGCCCGGACGGGCCAGCACCACCGAGCAGTGCGACACGCCCAGCGCGCGCGCCGCGCGACGCACGAGCAGATGAAAGAGCTCCGACACCGACAGGTCGCCGGTGACTTCGTGCAGGATGTCCACCAGCTTGCGCCGGCTGTCGGCATCCTGCTGTGCACGCACCAGCGCTTCCTCGGTGCGCACGAGCGCCTGGCGCGTTGCGCGCAGCACCGCGCCCGTGCGCAGTTGCGCCTGCACACGCGCGAGGAGCTCCTTGGGGCGATACGGTTTGCGAATGAAGTCGAGCGCGCCCAGCCCGAGCGAACGCACCGAGGCGTCCTCCGGCGGCTGCGCCGACAGCATCAGCACCGGCAGGTCACGCCACCGTTCTTCCGACTTGATGCGCTCGAGCAGTTGGTAGCCGTCGGCATCGGGCATGAGGATGTCGAGCAGCAACAGGTCCGGCGCGCGTCGTTCAAGCGCCTCGAGGCACTGCTCGCCGCCGTTGGCGGGCACGACCTCGTAGCCGTTCTCCTTGAGCAGCCAGGTGACTGACTCGAGAACGGCTTCATCATCATCGGCAACCAGAATGCGCGACGTGGCCATGGACACTCAGCGCGTCGCCGTCCCAGCGGGCTGCGAACCGGGAACCGGATCGGCAATCAGCTCGAGCAATCCTTCCCATTCGATGTTGCCGCCACTCAGGACGGCGACGGTCGGCCCGTGCAGTGTGGCGATGCCCTCGAGGATCGCTGCCAGCGTGATCGCACCACTGGGCTCGGCCACGAGCTTCATCCGGTCGAGGAGGAAACGCATGGCGCGACGAATCGCCGCATCGTCCACCTGCACGACGTCGTCGCAATAGCGCTCCAGGTGTGCAAACGGTCGCGCACCAATGCGAACCCCCAGCAGGCCATCGGGCAGACCGGACGATCCCGGCAGTGTGACAGGTTCGCCGGCTGCACGCGCCGCCGAAAGCTTGCGCGCACCGGCCGGTTCGACGCCGATCACGCGCGCGTTCGGATGCCGCAGCTTGATGGCGGTGGCGACACCCGATGACAGGCCACCGCCGCCCACCGGTACGAGCACTGTACCGACGGTTTCGAGGTCGTTGGCAATCTCGAGACCAAGCGTGCCCTGTCCGGCAATGATGCGCGGGTCATCGAATGGCGGCACCACCACGGCGCCGGTCGAGGCCGCGAGCTCCTCGGCGCGTGCGGCGCGC
>CAZPON010000250.1:0-5338 GCA_964588045.1 uncultured Gemmatimonas sp. | reverse complement strand
GAGCATCGGTCCCACAGCGGGACGCGGTGCACGCGAGGCGGGCTACCCGTGCGCTGCCCGCGCCACCCGGATGATGGCCGCGAGACTCCGTTCCACGTCGTCCTCGGTGGTTGCCCAGCTCGACACGCTGATGCGCATCGCGGTGCGTCCCTGCCACTGCGTCACGCCGCACCAGCAGGTGCCGTCCTCCTGCACTGCAGTGATGACGCGCTGCGTCATGGCGGCATCGCCGAACGCGACCAGCACCTGGTTGAGCACGACCTCGTTGAGCACTTCGTAGCCCGCGGTGCGCAGACCCTCGGCAAAGCGCGTCGCATGCCGACAGGTACGATCGATGAGTTCGGCCACACCCGCACGCCCCTGCTGCCGCAATGCCGCCCAGACGTCCACGCCGCGCGCACGCCGCGACAACTCCGGTGTGAAGTCCGCCGGATTCCGGAACGGTGATTCCGTTGGCAGGTACGCCGCGGTGATGGCCATGGCGGCTTGCAGCGCGTGCGGATCGCGCACGATGGCCAGCCCGGAGTCGTACGGCGTGTTGAGCCACTTGTGCGCATCGGTGGCCCACGAATCAGCGAGCGCGATGCCGTCCACGAGAAGCGCACGCGACGGCACCGCCGCCGCCCACAAGCCGAACGCGCCATCGACATGCAGCCATGCGTCCGCGTCGCGCGTCACGCGCGCCACGTCGGCGACCGGGTCGCAGCTTCCCGTATTGACGTTCCCCACCTGCACGCACACCAGCGTCGGGCCGCGCATCGCTGGCAACTGGTCGGCACGCATGCGTCCCTGCGCATCCACCGGCACCTTGGTCACGCGCGTCCGCCCGAATCCCAGCATGCCGAGTGCCTTGGTGACACTGGGATGCGCCTCTTCACTCACGATCACGGTCACCGGCGGTGCGCCAAACATGCCATCGGCTTCGACGTCCCAGCCGGCACGTTGCAGCACGGTGTGCCGCGCCGCGGCGAGTGCGGTGAAGTTGGCAACCGTTGCGCCAGTGACGAATGCACCACCACTGCCCGCCGGGAGGCCGAACAGGTCCACCAGCCAGCGCAACGCGGTCTGCTCCATGACAGCCAGCGCCGGCGTCACGGCATGCAGCGCCGTGTTCTGGTCCCATGCGGTAGCCAGCCAGTTCGCGGCGAGTGCCACCGGCAGTGAGCCGCCAATGACGAATCCGAAAAAGCGCGGCCCGGCCATCGCCACCGAGGCCGGTGAGCCGATCTCGTCGAGCAGCGCCAGCGTGTCCCGCGGATCACTGGAGTGCAGAGGCAGCGGTCCGGCGAGACGATCCACGACCGCCACGGCGGCAGGTGATGGTGCGACGGCGCGGGTTTCGAGGCCTTCGAGATAGTGAATGGCGCGCTGGGCGCTGTCCTCGAGCAGGGATCGCATGCTTACGCCCCGGGTTCGCTCTCCGTCGTTTCTTCGGCCTGCTTCTTCGCTTCTTCCTGACGGCGCGCCTTCTTCGCTTCCTGTTTCTGCTTGCGATCCTGCTCCTTCTTGCGCTTCTCGAATCCGTAGTTGGGCTGTTTGGCCACGTCGTCGCTCTTATGTGAAAGGAGTCAATGGCCGCGCGACAATGGGTCCGCGCGGCGCTCCTTAAGCATAAGGGACTGACCGCCGAGGCAAGCCATCGGGCCGCGCCGGCGCGGCGTCGCGCCTACTTCCTGGCGCTCGCCGCCGCCTTGAAGCGCGTGCGGATCTCCATGAGCGGTCCGCCCAGGGCCATGTTCTTCTTGATGATGTCCTCGAGCATCTTCATGATCGCGACATTGTCCTCGATGTTCGTCGGCTCACCGCTGAGGTGGACACCGAACCCGAAGTGTTCGCCGGGCACCATCACCATCTCGTTGTGCAGGACCACGTCGGCGGTGCCGTCGGAGACGCGAACGGCCACGAACTTCTTGCCCGCCTTTTCCATGTAGCTGATGCGGAGGCCGTTCGCACTCGATGGCCAGGCCGGATACGGGTGCTGCTTTCCGTCGCTGCCTTCGAACGACGTCGACGCCGTCGTGAGATTCTTGAAATTCCGCTCGAAACCACCGACGTACATGAGTGCGTGTCGCATCGTTTTCCAATCCAGGGAGTAGGCCTGCACGCCCCGGCCGAAGCACCGGGAGTGTCAGGAAGAGTATGGCAGGAGCCGTCATTTCGTGAGGTGGCGGCGGGACCGCCCGGCGAGTTTCTTTGTGCTACCTCAGGAGACCCATCATGAAGAAAAACAGGCACACCGCGATCCCGGACTTTTCGCGCTCCAAACCGCTGCGCGGGGCCAAGACGGCTCCGACCACCGAACGGGCGCCCATGCCCAACCCCCGGCAGCCGGTCAAGGCCCCGACGAAATCCAAGAACGGCGGCCGGCGCGGGACCTGACGACCCGGCCAAAGGACTACGACCGAAACCGGTCCAGCGCGAACAGCGACACATCCAGCGCCGGCGGTTGATCCGTGGAAAGGTCAGCCAGCACTTCGCCGAGCGCGCTGGCGAACTTGAACCCGTGACCCGAGCACGGGCTCGCCACGACGACGGCGGGATGCGTCGGATGACGGCCCACCAGGAAGTGCCCATCCGGTGCATTGGTATACATGCACACCGCCGACGCGAGGAGCGGCCCGTTGGCGTCGGGCATGCTGCGCGCCATGATCTCGCGAACCGGCGCCACTTCGTCGTCGCCCACCTCGCGGCGGATCGTGTCGGGCTGCGCGAGTTCCCCGAAATGATGCAGCGCGATCTTGAGGCCGTCGCCGGTGTCGGGAAACCCGTACCAGGCCTGGTTGGGCGCGTATTCGCCGATGAAGATCGGGAAAACCTCCGGCGTGAACTGCTCAGCCCCCCGCACCGGTGAAAACCAGAACTGCACATTGCGCTGGACTACCAACGGCAGCGCGAGTTCCGGCAGCATGTCACGCGTCCACGCACCAATGGCGAGAATGAGCGACGACGCGCGATATCGACCCATCGTGGTGATCACCTCGACACCAAACGGCGAGGCGTCCCACGCCACCAGCGATTCGCCCGCATGCACGACCGCGCCATGCTCCCTGGCGGCGCCCAGGGCCACGTCGATGCAGGCCTCCGGCGACAGGATTCCTGCCCGGGGCTCCCACACACCGATCATGTCCGGCTCCGGATGGAACGCCGGAAATCGTCGCGCCACCTCGCGGGCATCGAGCAACTCGTGCGGCAATCCATGCAGCTCGGCGCTGAGCCGGGCACCACGCACCAGCATGCCCTCGGGCGGACCGAGCATCAGGCCGCCGGTCTTCCGGAAGAGCGTCGTGCCGGTCGATGCCTCGAGCTCCGCCCAGCATTCGTACGCGCGCTTCACCAGCGGCACATAGCGCGGGTCCTCGAAGTAGGCCTCGCGAATGATGCGCGAGTGTCCGTGCGACGACCCCATCGCGTGCGGCGGCGCGAAGCGGTCGAACCCCAGCACCCGATGCCCGCGGCGCGCCAGCTCATGCAGCGCCAGACTGCCCATCGCGCCGAGTCCGGCAACGATCACGTCGTAAGCGTCGCTCATGAGCGCCCCTCCACGACATCGCGCACGCACTCCACGAACGCGCGGGCCATTGCCGACTTGCTGCGATCCCTCGGCCACAGGGCCACGATCTCGCGCTGCAGCGACACATCGGCCAACGGCACATAGGCGCAGCGCGGCGTGTTGTGTCGCGTCGCCGCCATTGCCGGCACGATGGAAATCCCGACGCCGGCACCCACCATCTCGAACACGGTGGTGAGTTGGGCACTGTGGCACACCACGCTCGGCTTGACCTGGCGGCTGTTGCAGAATCCGCTCACCTGGTTGCCGAGGCAGTGCACCGGGTCGAGCGTGACGGTCGGCGCTCCCTGGATCTCCGCAAGCGCAATGCGCCCGGCCCGCGCCGCAGGGTGCGCAATCGGCACGGCCACCAGCAGCGCATCGATTCCCAGCGATTCGATCTCCAGATGATCGAACGTATACGGGAGCGCAGCGACGGCCACATCGAGTGCACCATCGTGCAGGAGCTCGGCCAGCACCGCGGAGTAGTCCTCACGCAATTCGACGCGCACGTTCGGATAGCGCGCACGCAGCCGCTCGAGAGCGGCGGGCAGGATGTATGGGGCCACGGTCGGTATCGCGCCGACCATCAGGGTGCCGAACCCCTCGGCCACATCGCGTCGCAGCGCCTCCTCGGTCGCACGCACCTCGTCGATGATGCGGCGGGCACGCGGGTACAGCGCCTTGCCGACGTCCGTCAGCGCCACCCCGCGGCCATGCCGATCGAACAGTAAGGCGCCAAGGTGCTGCTCCAGCCGCTGGATCTGCACCGTCAACGAGGGTTGGGAGATCCCCAACCGACGGGCCGCCCTGCTGAGCGCGCCAGCGTCGGCGGTGGCCAGGAATGCCCGGAGCAGGACGGTTTCCATAGAGAGTCTGGACGATGGCGTATACGCGTTCGCTATTGATCCACCAACGAAACAATAGCTCGTATTGCGATTGTCGCATACATCAGCAGATGTATAGTAATAAACTATAGATGTTATCGCCGATTGCCAGTTGTTCACTATAGCGAGTCTTGGCAACTTCTGTGACCCGGAGACTTCCTGAACTCCGAATGATGACGACCCGCAACACTGAGCTCGGAGAGAACATTGGACAAGACGTTCGGCGAGACCGCCGGCAAGTGCCCGGTCATGCACGGAGGCAGCAAGACAACCGCCGCTGGAGGCCGGTCGAACCGCGACTGGTGGCCCAACCAGCTCAACCTGGCGATGCTCCACCAGAACGCTGCCGAGTCCGGTCCCATGGGCACGGCGTTCAAGTATTCGGAGGAGTTCAAGACGCTCGACCTCGAGGCGCTCAGGAAGGATCTCATCGAGCTGATGACCGCATCGCAGCACTGGTGGCCCGCCGACTACGGTCACTACGGACCCCTGTTCATTCGCATGGCGTGGCACAGTGCCGGCACCTATCGCACGGCAGACGGCCGCGGCGGCGCCTCCTCGGGCACGCAGCGCTTCGCGCCGCTCAACAGTTGGCCCGACAACGGCAACCTCGACAAGGCCCGTCGCCTGCTGTGGCCCATCAAGCAGAAGTACGGCCAGAAGCTCTCCTGGGCCGACCTCATGATCTTCGCCGGTAACTGCGCCATCGAGTCCATGGGACTCACGCCCTTTGGCTTCGCCGGTGGCCGCGCCGATGTCTATGAGCCCGAACAGGACATCTACTGGGGCGCTGAAGCCGAGTGGCTTGGCGACAAGCGCTATTCGGGCGACCGCCACCTCGAGAACCCGCTCGCGGCCGTGCAGATGGGGCTCATTTACGTGAATCCGGAAGGGCCGAACGGCA
>CAZPON010000249.1:0-5340 GCA_964588045.1 uncultured Gemmatimonas sp. | reverse complement strand
CCGGCGGATTGCTCGTCTACAGCACCTGCTCGCTCGAGCTCGAGGAGAACGACGAGGCGGTTGACGCGTTCCTCGCATCGCATCCGGACTTCTCGCTCGAACCGCCAGCCGACAACGCCGTACCGGCCAGCGTGCTCGATCGTGGACGATTGCGCGTGCTGCCGCATGTGCACGGCTGCGACGGCGCCTTCGCCGCGCGACTGCGCCGGGCGGCATGATGGCCACGACACGGCGCAGGTGGCTGGTGCGGCTCACCATCGCGATCGTCGCCGGACTGGCACTCGGCGTCACTGGCGGTGTGGCTGGCGTACACAAGCTCGAACCGGGTCGTCCCGGCCAGCCCGACTCGTTGCAGATGATGCTCGACAGCCTGCGACAGCGTGCTGCCACCGATCCGCGCATGCTGCGCCGCGCCGCCGACAGCACCGACGCCGCGCAGCGTGCACGCCGAGTCGCCGACAGCACGGCGCTGGCCAACGATCCCGAGGCCCCGCTCGTCCCGAATGTGGTTGACCTCGAGGAAGGGGCCGCGCGTGATGCCATCGAGGAGGCGCGCCTGACCGTCGGCGCGGTGTTGTTTCAATCGTCGACGTCACCCGCGGGTGTCGTGGTGGCCACGACGCCAGTCGCTGGCTTCAAGGCGCGAGTCGGGAGCGCCGTGAACCTCATCCTCAGCGATGGGCGCAGGCCGCCCGTCGACTCCACCAACTCCATCGACTCGCTCGCCGCTTCGGCGCCGTCCCGGTTCCCATGACCGTTCGCATCGCTCCTTCGGTGCTCAGCGCCGACTTCTGCCGACTCGGCGCCGATATCGCGATGTGCGAAGCCGGCGGGGCCGACTGGATTCACGTGGACGTGATGGACGGCCGCTTCGTGCCCACGTTGTCGTACGGTGCGAAAGTCATCGACGCCGCACGCCGCTCCAGCTCGAAGGTTGTCGATGTGCACCTCATGATCGTCGAACCGGAGAAACACTTCGACGAGTTCGTGAAGGCCGGCGCCAATGTCCTCACCATTCACGTCGAGGCGGTCCCGCACCTCGATCGCCAGCTCATGCGCATCAAGGAACTGGGATGCAAGGCCGGCGTCGCGCTCAACCCCGGCACCCCACTGTCGGCCATCGAGGAAGTGGTGCACCTGCTCGATCTCCTGCTCATCATGACCGTCAATCCGGGATTCGGCGGACAGCAATTCATCGAGTACTCGCTGGACAAGATCGAGCGTGCGCGATTCCTGCTCGACCAGGCGGACAGTCGCGCCGCGCTCGAGGTCGACGGCGGCATTTCACGTGATACCATCGCGCAATGCTGGCGCGCCGGCGCCGACACGTTCGTCGCCGGTAATGCCATCTTCGCAGCGGCCGATCCGCAGGCGGAAATCGGCATCCTGCGCGGCCTGTGCGTCGACAACGTCTGAGGCACGAATATGACGGCAAGACAACAGTGGGTGGTCGTGGCCAGCATCGTGGTGCTGATGGCCGGCGGCGCCGTGGCGGCCACCAGGCTGCTCGAGGATGAGCTCACCTCGGTTGGCGTCGGCGCCAACGCGCCCGGGTTCGCGGCCAAGACGCTCGACGCCGCACCACGCATGAAGACGTTGTCCGATTACCGTGGACAGGTCCTGCTGCTCAATATCTGGGCGACGTACTGCATTCCGTGCCGCACCGAAATGCCCAGCATGGAAGCCGTGTACAAGGACCTCGGGCCGAAGGGACTCAAGGTCGTGGCAGTGAGCGTCGACCAGTCCGGCTTCGAGCAGCAGATCCGCGACTTCGCCAGTGAATACAAGCTGACGTTCGACCTGTTGTACGACGACACCGGCGCCATTCAGTCCATCTATCGCTCGGTCGGCGTGCCGGAGACGTACGTGATCGGCCGCGACGGCGTCATCCGCAAGAAGTGGGTGGGCGCCGAAGACTGGAACTCGGAAGCGAATCGCGCGCTGCTGGAACAGTTGCTCGCGGAGCCGTGAGTAGTGAATGGAGACGGGAGACTGAAGACGGGAGACGGGAGACGTCCATCTCCCGTCTGCGGTCTTCATTCTCCCGTCTTTCACTCACCAACACGCATCCATGACCATCCTGCTCGGCATCGAGACATCGTGCGACGAAACATCGGCTGCCGTGGTCACCGGTGATGCCACGCGCCCCGAATTGCGTTCACTCGTGATCCTGTCGCAGGACGTGCACCGCCTGTTTGGCGGCGTCGTGCCGGAGATTGCCAGCCGTCAGCACCTCACCGGCATCGTGCCCACGGTGCGCGCCGCGCTCGACGAGGCCGGCGTGACGTTGCGCGATCTCGATGCCATTGCCGTCACGCATGCGCCGGGGCTCGTGGGCGCCCTGCTGGTGGGCACCAGCTACGCCAAGGCCCTCGGCTATGCGGGTGGCGTGCCGGTCGTGCCGGTGCACCATCTCGAAGGCCACCTGTTTGCCACGCTGCTGGAGCATGCGGACGCATCGCCGCCGTTCACCGCGTTGCTGGTGAGCGGCGGCCACACGATGCTGCTCGACGTGCCGGCGTGGGGCACGTACGTGCTGCTGGGACAGACGCGTGACGACGCCGCCGGCGAGGCATTCGACAAGGTGGCAAAGCTGCTGGGACTCCCCTATCCCGGTGGCCGGCCCATCGAGGAACTCGCGCGCACCGTTGCGACGGCCACGCGTCGCTTTGCGCGTCCCATGCTGCGCGCCAACGCCAAGCCGGACGACGACGACTACTTCGACCTGTCGTTCAGCGGACTCAAGACGGCCGTGCTGCTTGCCGTCCGCGACGCGGAGCGCGAAGGTACGTTGGACGATTCGCGTGCAGATATCGCGCGTGCGTTCCAGGATGCGGTCATCGGCACACTCGTGGAGAAGGTCGAGCGTGCGGTGCGTATGCATCGGCGGACGCGCGTGGTGCTGGGTGGTGGCGTTGCCTGCAACGTGGCGTTGCAGACGGCGCTGCGCGAACGGCTGGCGAAACGTGGCGGCATGGTGTTCGCGCCAACACCACGTCTGGCCACGGACAACGCCGCGATGATCGCCGCTGCTGGACTGTACCGCTTCGACGTCGGTGAACGGGCAAGCCCGTCGCTGACGGCCCAGGCTTCATTGCCCATTCCCGGGCTCATGCCCGCTCCGCGTCCGCAACACACTTCTCATGAATCCTGAAGGCATCGTCCATCATCCAACCGTCTTTCACCTCGGCCCGATCGAGCTGACCGGCTTCGGTCTCGCCGTGCTCGCGGCGTTCGCGATTTCGCAGATCATCGCCCAGCGTGAACTCTGGCGTCGCGGTCACGACCTGGAAGCGGAAAATATCTCGGACGTCGTGATGGCGGCGCTGATCGGCACGCTCATCGGCGCGAAGACGTATTTCGTCGTGCTCACCGGCGATCCGTCGTCGTTCTTCAGTCGCGGCGGATTCGTGTTCTGGGGCGGATTCATGGGCGGTGTGGCGCTGTGCTGGGCCACGATCAAGTACAAGAAGCTGAGCTTCCCGCGCTATGCCGATGTGGCCGGTCTCGCGCTCGCCGCCGGCTACTCGGTGGGCCGATCCGGATGCTGGGCCGTGGGTGACGACTACGGCCATCCGTGGAGCAGCCCGTTCGCCGTGCGCTTTCCCGAGGGCGCGCCACCGTCGACGGCGTCGATCATGAGCTCGCAGTTCGGCGCCACGTTTCCCGCCGGAACTCCGGGCGACATGGTCGTGTCGGTGCACCCGACGCAGCTCTACGAGACCGTGCTGGGCTTCGTGATGTTCGTGCTGCTGTGGCGCATGCGCAAGCACACGCACAAGGAAGGCTGGCTCTTCGGCGCCTGGTGCGTGATGGCGGGCGTGGAACGCTTCATCATCGAGTTCTTCCGGGCCAAGGACGACCAGACGACGGCGGGCCTGACCACCGCACAGATCATTGCGATCACGGTGGGCGTGGTGGGCGTGGGGCTGCTGGTGGCGCGCCGGGGAGTCAAGGGAGACGGTGACAGCGCGGCCTCCAGGCGCGGCTACGTCGGCGCGAGCTCGTAGCGACTGACCTTGATGCTGTCTTCGTGCCGGCGCGCCTTGGCCAGGTCATAGGCGAGCTGCAGGCGCAACCACATCTCGGGCGTGCTGCCGAATGCTTTCGAAAGACGGATCGCCATCTCCGGGCTGATGCCGCCTTTTTCGTTCACGATGTTGTTGAGCGTGAGGCGAGTCACGCCAAGTATCCTGGCGGCCTCGGTGACACTCAGCTCGAGCGGCTCCAGGCAACTACTTCTTACGACACGGCCGGGATGCACCGGGTTCTTCATGGGCATGATGTTGCTCCGTCAGTGATAGTCGATCAGTTGCACTTCATACGACGCCACACCGCTATACAGCCTGACGCGGATTGTCCCGTGATGCCTGCGCGTTCGTAAGACGCGGATCCAACCGAGTGCACGACATGGGACGGCGCGCGTCGTCGAGTCCCAGTACGTTGAGGTGCCATCGGGTCTGAAGATACCGAGGATGCTCAAGGAGCCGGTCGCCCACTCGGAAGGATCCGCGTCCGCGATGGTGCCGATCTCACGGAGCAATCCGCGTTGGCCGTTCAGTCCAATTCCCGACTTCCAGACTCCCCTATTGCTTCCCCACGCCCATTCTGTGTATACTCAATATCACGCTTTGAGAAACATTCTCATCTAACGCCGTGCCCTCCTCACTGCCCACCTTCAACCAGACTCAACCTCACGCGCCGCGCACGTGCCTGTTGGCCGCGTGCGGCCCGGGGAGCCGAGCGACCGTGGTTGATATCGGATGCGCCACGGATGAGGCCTGCCGGCTGCGCGCGCTCGGACTCTGCGAAGGCACCGACGTCAGCGTGATCGATGCCCGCCATGCCATGCTCATCGACGTGCGCGGCACGCGCCTCGCGCTGGGTTCGGCGCTCACGGCCGGCATCACGGTCCAACCGATCGCAGCGCGCGCCTGACGCGCTGATCGGGACGCGTGGCGCCCCCCTCACGGTTCGCTGACTCCCTTCGAACGTGAGTTCGCTCCTGACCCCCAACGCACCCGACGCCGCCGGCGAAACCGCCAGGCCTCACAAGGCCGACCGCGATTCCCGGCGTGACGCGCTGCGGGTGGCCATCATCGGCAACCCGAACACCGGCAAGACCACCCTGTTCAACGCGCTGACCGGATTGCGGCAGCGGGTGGGCAATTTCGCCGGCGTAACCGTCGAACGCGTCGAAGGCGCGTTCAAGGGTCCCGACGGAACGCGCTTCGTCATCCTCGACCTTCCGGGGAACTACTCCCTGTCGGCGGGCTCGCCCGACGAGCGCATTGCGCTCGAGGTGTTGCTCGGACGCCAATGATCCTGATCGCGTCCGAG
>CAZPON010000248.1:0-5395 GCA_964588045.1 uncultured Gemmatimonas sp. | reverse complement strand
GCACAGGCCGTAAATCACCAGCCGATGGCGTTGGCGCGAAAAATCGTGCGCTTCGGCCAGCAGCGTCGTCATGCGTTCGAGCCGCTCGTCGCGGAACTCGGTGACGCGTCCGCACACCGTGCACAGCAGGTGCTCGTGGTGCGGGATGCCACGCGCGGCTTCGTATCGCTTGAACCCCTCGCCGAAGTCACGCTCCACGACCAGGCCGCTGCGCACCAGCACCTCGAGCGTGCGATAGATCGTCGCCGTGCCGGCATTCGCACCGCGCACACGCAAGAGCGCCGCAACGTCTTCGGCCGAAAGGTGTCGCTCGGTGCCGAGCACGACATCGGCAATGGCCAGCCGCTGCGCGGTAACCGGAAGGCTGTGGTCGCGAAGGAAGGCGCGGAACGCCTCGCGATCCGCCTCGAGCACTTCGGGCGACGACGCCGCGTCGCTCACGCGGCCGGGTCTGCGATTGCGCCGGTCGCCGGAAGCAGCGTGTCCGGAACGTCCAGCAATGGCGGCCATGTCAGGCGCAAGGCGCGTGCGATCTGGCGATCGGAGTACAGCAGGATCTCCGACTCTTCACCGGCGCGACGCTGCACACCACGCACAACTGTTTCCACCGTGAGCAACGGCGCGTCGGCTTCGGCCACGATATCCGACTCCCATCGACCGCGCTCGGGCCCCTTCAGCACCAGGCGATACCGCGCCGTGTACACCGTGTGCCGCTCGATCGGCGTCGCCAACGGCTCTCCCGCTGCGTCAACCGACTCGTCGTCCGACGCTTCGGCGGGCAGCACATCGTCCTTCGCGTCGATGACCTCGATGTCGTCGCCGTCCAGCGCGAGTTCCGGCGCCTCGACCAGCACCGGGACGGGCAACGGCACACGCGCCGCCACCACCGCAATGCCCGTTTCCACACCGCCCTGCCGCAGCGGCGCGAACAGATGCAGCTCCTCGATCCGCTCCAGCGGCACGGTGGCCACGATCGCGCGAAGGAATCGCTCGGTCACTTCGGACACCGGGGCATCGGCGCGCGACGGCGCAGCGCTCACGCGCGCCATCACGTCGGATTCGGCGTTCAGCGAGGACTCGTCGGGTGTGTCGGAGAGCGTGGAGGCAGCGAGCTCGGTCATCAGTACGGGTTCGGGTTGAAGCGTGCTCGAACGACCGGAGACGGCCTCGCGCGCAGATCGGAAACCTTCAAGATCACTGGGCTGACATCGCCGGAACAAGGCAGGAGTGAGGCTATCTCACTACTGAGGCAATCAATCCGGCCGCTTTCGCCAGAGCATCCGGGGGCTGCACCAGCGAGACGCGAAAGCGGCCCTGTCCGGCGGCACCGAACGCGATGCCGGGCGTGACCACGACGCCGGGTCCGCGCATCAACGCGTCCATCCACTCCCAGTCGTCGAACCCCGCAGGCACCCCCAGCCACAGGTACATCGTCGCCGACGGCATCGCAATCGGCCATCCGTGCGCGTGGAAAGCCGACACCATCGCATCCCGCCGCGCGCGGTACTCCGCGACCACTGGCGGCACGATCGACGCATGATGCGTGAACGCAGCCTCACCAGCGCGCTGCGCCAAGGTCGATACGCCGTAGCCGATGTTCGCGCGATACTGGTCGAGCGTGTCGATGGCGGCCGCGTTGCCGGCCATGAACGCAATGCGCACGCCCGCCATGCTGAAGCTCTTCGAGCAGGTGTGCAGCTCGACGGCCACATCACGCGCGCCGGGCACCTGCAGCACACTCGGCACGACGAATCCGTCGAACGACAGCTCGCTGTATGCCAGGTCACTGACCAGCAGCAGGTGGTGTTGGCGCGCGAACTCCACGAGGCGCTCGAACTCCGCAAGCGTGACGACGGCCGTGGTGGGATTGCTCGGGTAGTTCGCGACCAGCATCTTCGCGCGCGCCAGGTCGCCGGGCGCAATCGCATCGAGGTCGAGCCGGCCGTCGGCGATGATCGGCACATGCACCGGCGTCGCGCCGGCAAGCTGTGGCGCGCGTGCGTACACCGGGTAGTGCACGGCGGGAATCAGTACCACGTCACCGGGATTGACATACGACAGCACGAGCTCGGCGAAGCCCTCCTTCGATCCGGCCAGTGCAATGAGTTCACGGGTCGGATCGACCGACACACCGAATCGCGCGTCGAGATATGTGGCAACGGCCCGGAAGAAGTCGGGGTGTCCGCGAAAGTACGGATAGCCGCTCAGCGCCCGCTCGGCCGCGGCACGCTGCATGGCCTCGATGACCACAGCCGCGATGGGTTGATCCGGACTGCCAATACCGACATCGATGAGCGCACGCCCCTCGGCCCGCAGCGCCGCGCGCCGAGCATCGAGTTCCCAGAAAACGTATGACGGTATCGAAGCAAGATTGCGTGACGCCATGTTCACACTCTCAAAGGAGGGATACTGGTTCCCTGTCCACCACCAGCCTCAGCTCGTCCCGCTTGGGCACCGGACACCGTTCCGCGATATACCCGGCCAGTCGCGTCATCACGCCTTGCCGCGTCGACTTGAGCAGCAGATGCCAGCGCCAGCGATCCTTGATGCGGTCAATCGGGCATGGCGCGGGCCCCACCAGCAGCACATCACGCAGCCCTGCGCGCGCGACCAGCGCCTGGATCCATTGCGCGGCGGCCATCATCGCCTCCGCCGTTGCGCGCTGGCCGGTTCCGCTCACCACCACGTTGGTCAGTGATACGAACGGTGGATAAGCCGGAACGCGCCGGTGACCGAGTTCCTCGCGCACGAACGACAGGAAGTCGTGCGACAGCGCATGTCGAACGGAGTGGTGCGTGGGCAGCCGGGTCTGGATCAGGACTTCCCCGCCTTTCGGACCACGACCGGCACGACCCGCCACCTGGCTGAGCAGCTGAAACGTCCGCTCGGCAGAGCGAAAGTCCGGCATGTTGAGCCCCGTGTCGGCGTCGACCACGCCAACCAGCGTGACGTTCGGGAAGTCGAGTCCCTTGGCAATCATCTGGGTGCCGAGCAGGATGTCGATCTCACCACCGCCCACGCGATCGAGAATCGCCGTGTGCGCCCACTTTCCGCTGGTCGTGTCCACGTCCATACGGGCAATGCGCGCATCGGGAAACCGGTCGGCGACGATGCGTTCGACTTGCTGCGTGCCGAGTCCGCGACGATGCAACGCGGCCTCACCGCACTGCGGACAGTGCGTCGGCACCGGTGCCTGGTGCTGGCAGTAGTGACACACCAGCGACTCGGGCACCCGATGGTAGGTGAGCGAGATGCTGCAGTGCGGACAGACCTGCACATCACCGCACGCGTGGCACTGCAGGTAGGCGGCGTATCCGCGGCGATTCAGCAGCAGGAGACTCTGTTCCCCGCGCACGAGGCGGGCCTCGATTGCGGCACCAAGCACCGGGCTGAGTACGCCCATGGCCGCATCGTACGGCGCCTGTGGCGTGCGCGCGGCCATGGCGTCGCGCATGACGGCGCGCAGGTCCACCACTTGCACCGACGGCAAGCGCGCGCCGGCCGCACGATCGGGCAGCGTGAGCCGAATCGCCTGCCCCCGTTCGGCGCGCTCCCAGCTCTCGAGACTGGGCGTCGCACTGCCCAGCACCACGACCGCGCCCTCGACGCGCGCGCGGACGATGGCCGTCTCGCGCGCATGATAGCGCGGCGTTTCGGACTGCTTGTAGCTGGACTCGTGCTCCTCGTCCACGATCACGACGCCGACCTGCTCGAGTGGCGCGAACAGTGCCGACCGCGCGCCAACGGCGATCCGTCGCTCACCGCGCCGCAAGGACTGCCACGCGTCGTGTCGTTCGCCGTCACTCAACCCGGAATGCAGCACGGCCACGTCGTCGCCGAATGCGCCACGAAACCGGTCGACGGTTTGCGACGTGAGCGCAATTTCGGGAACCAGCACGATCGCGGTGCGCCCGGGCTGCGCCAGTACGGCCCGCAACACCTCGATGTACACCAGCGTCTTGCCGCTGCCGGTGATGCCGTGCAACAGGAACACCTGGCCCGGTGCACCGGCCAGGACCGCGGCCACCGCATCACGCTGCGCCGCGGATGGCAGCGGTGGCGGCGCAACACCGGGACGGTCGGCGAATGGATCACGCGTGACCGTCTCGTCGCGCACCTCCACCAGGCCGCGCTTCACCATCGCGGTGATGACGCCGGCGCTGCACCCCGCCTGTTGGCGCACCGTCTCCAGTACGGCCACACCACCCTGCGCCTCGAGCAGTTCGTACACGACGCGCTGTTGCTTCGCGCGTGCGAACATCTGCTCGCGCTGCAGCAGCGACGGCAGCTCCTGGATCAGCCGCACGACGCGACGCCGCTTCCCGGCCGTTGCATGCTCGCGTTCTGTCGTGAGCGACGCGGGCAACATGGAACGCAGCGCCAACCCGATGGGCGCCGCGTAGAACTCGGCGATCCAGCGTCCGGTTGCGAGCAGTGCGGCCGGAAGCGCCGGAACGGCGTCGAGTACGGCCAGCAATGGCTTGAGCGTCACCCCTTCAGGTGGTGTTGCCTCGCCGAGGCAGATACCCACTTCGCGGCGCGCACGGAACGGCACGAGTACGCGACTGCCCACGGGAATCGGCGTCGCGATTCCGTCGGGGACGGTGTAGGTGAACGTCCGGAAGAGCGGCACCGCGAGCGCCACCTCCACGCAGCGGGTGGCCAAGGTCATGGTCGCGCGCGTCGCTCGGTTACCGTTGGCGCATTCAGAACGGCGTGAGGCCGGACTGACGCGCAGCGCGGGCACCGCGTTGGTCACCCGCCGCACCATGGGCGGCCAGGAAGCCGTTCAGCGCATCGGCCAGGTCGAAGCCGCGATCGTACCGTTCGGCAGCCGGCTTGGCGAGACACTTCATCACGATGCTGCTCAACCCCGACGGCACCTGCGGGTCCACCTGATCGGGTGCGACCGGCGCCTCGTGCACATGCTTGTAGCCCACGGCGTATGAGTCCTCGCCGTCGAAGGGCGGCTTGCCCAGCAGCATCTCGTACAGCAGCAGCCCCACCGCATAGAGATCACTGCGCCCGTCCACCAGCTTGCCCATGGCCTGCTCGGGCGACATGTAGTGCGGTGTTCCCATGGCGCGTCCGGAGGCCGTCAGGCGGCCGTGAAAGCGCGCAGTCGCGATCCCGAAGTCGGTGAGCGCCACGTTGCCGTCTTCATCGAACAGGATGTTGTCGGGCTTGATGTCGCGATGAACGACACCGTGCCGGTGCGCATAGTCCAGCGCGCAGGCAACCTGCACGGCAATGGCCGCTGCCGGCAACGCCGCCACCGTCTTCTTCCGGGCCAGCAGGTCGGCGAGCGATCCGCCGGCATAGTACGGCATCACCAGGTAGTCGATGTCGCCCAGGCGCCCCATATCGGCGATCGCACAAATGAACGGATGCACCA
>CAZPON010000247.1:3718-5406 GCA_964588045.1 uncultured Gemmatimonas sp. | reverse complement strand
GCCGGCCGCGAACGTGGGCAGCATGTGCGTGTGCGTGGGCCCGCCGGACACCATCGTGAAGGGCTCAATGACGGTGATGGTGGGCGGTCCGCCCGCCGCCCGCATCGGCGACATGACCGCGCACGGCGGCAACATCGTGCTGGGTGCACCCACGGTAATGATCGGCGGCTGAGTTCCACCGCGGAGAACACCGCATCTGCTCTTGCGGTGACCCTGCTCGGGGCTGATGATTGGCATGTTACGATGGTGTCCATTTCCCATGGGCGCCGGGCCTGCTGCTGTCACTGATCGTCCAGGAGTTCGTTGTGCGCACTCGCTCGCCACTGTGGTCAGAGGGACTCGTCCGGCGACTGGCCGCGGCCACGGTGTGCGGTGGCCTCGCCCTCGTGGCGCAGGGCTGCGATCGCACGCCCACCGCGGGCGCGCGTGCCGGCGATGGCCCGGTGCGTCTTGCCCTGTCAACCAGCGTGGTGGCGGCGCCGGGGGCCGTGGTCGAGGCGATCGTGAGCTACACGGCGAACGGTTCGTCGACGACCCTGTCGCAGGACTCGGTGATCGTCGACACGGGCGGCGCCGATGCGACGCTGGCGCTGACCGCGAACGTCAGCTCGTGCGTGAACAGCGCGTCCAGCGGACAGCCCTGCATGCTCGACATCGGCGTGCGGCTCAAGCGCAATGGCGCGGTGCTCGATGAGACCGTGCAGCGCGTGGCGGTGACGGCGGACATGGTGGAGATCGCGGCCCAGCCGGTGCAGTTGTACGAAGTGGCGTCCATCCAGATCACGGGCCCGTCGGCCGCACTGGCGGCGTTGGAGCCGCGCGACGTGGTCCAGCTCACGGCCACCGCGCGCGATCGCAATGGCGCGACCGTGGCGGGACGCGCCGCCACCTGGTCGGTGGTGAGCGGTGGCGTGACGATCGGGGCAACCACCGGCTCCATGACGGCCGTTTCCGTGGGCGCGGCAGTCGTGCGCGCGGCAATGGGCGGCCGGACGCAGGACCTGGCGGTCACCGTCGGGCAGACGAGCGTCGACACCGTGCGTGTCGCACCGCTCGACACCACGGTTACCACCGGCGCGAGCTTCACGTATCGCGTCACGCTCGTGTCGGGCTACGGCGATGTGCTCACCGGACGTCCGGTCACGTACGCGACATCCAACGCAGCGCTGGCAACGGTGAACGCGGCGGGACTGGTCACGGCGATCGCGCCGGGCACGGCAACCATCACCGTGACCTCGACCGAAGGACGCGGTGGTGCCACCGTCGTGGGCACCGCGACGCTGCGCATCCAGCCGCGGCCGCAGATCGTGGTGGCACCGTCGACGCTCACCTTTGCCACGACGCTGCTCACACCACCGCCGGCGGCGCAGACCGTGGCCGTCACGAATCCGGGCGGCGGGACCGTCGATCCGATCTCGGTGGTGACCACCGATACCATCGTGACGGCGACGCTCAATAGCACCACGGTGCCGGCGACGCTCACCGTGCGCACGACCATGGAGTTGGCACCGGGCACGTCGCTGCAGCGTGAAGTGCGCGTGCGTTCGGCGCAGCCGGGCATCGCGGATGGCATCGTCACGGTCACCGTGACCGGTGTGTCGACCGCGCAGGGCATCTTCAGCGGCCTCGTGGTCAATGCGAACACCCAGGCGCCGGATCGCCACGCTGGCACCGGACACCGGCGCCTG
>CAZPON010000247.1:0-3708 GCA_964588045.1 uncultured Gemmatimonas sp. | reverse complement strand
GCCGGTGTCCGGTGCCAGCGTGGCGATCCGGCGCACGGTGGACGATGTGCTGGTGCACACCGCCACGACGGGGATCGGTGGCGCGTGGACATCGATTGCGTTGCCGGCGGCGACGTACTCGCTGACGGTGAGTGCCAACGGGTACACGCCGGTGACGGTATCATTCGTGTCACTGGCCGGCGGGCCGAACATCCCGACCACACCAGTGCCCACCGTGTCGCTCGTGCCGACCGGAGGGGGCACGGGCGTCATCTCGGGCGCCGTGCGCGACGCCACGAACAACGAACCGGTGCCCACGGCCACGGTGGAGCTGCGCGCCGGCGCCAACAACGTGACGGGTGCGGTGATCACGTCGACGGCCACCAGTACGGACGGACTGTACGCGCTGTCACCGCAGTTGGCCGGTACGTACACGGTTCGCGTCTCGAAGACCGGGTATGTCGATGGCAGCGTCAACGTCACGCTGTCGGACGGCTCCGCGGATGCGCCGACGGTGTTCCTGTCGCCAACGAGCGGCAGTGTGGCGTGGCGCTTCGTGCTGTCGTGGGGCTCGTCACCGCAGGATCTCGATGCGCACCTGACCGGACCGAATCCGGATCTGCCGACCCGCTTCCACGTGTACTATGAGAACACCGGATCGCTGATTTCCTCGCCCTTCGCGCAACTCGATTTCGACCAGTTGTTCGGGTTCGGTCCGGAAACGATCACCATTGGACAGCAGTTTCCGGGCACGTACCGCTACTACGTTCACAACTTCAGTGGTCAGGAAGGTGGTGGCGTGCCGCTCAGGTCATCGAACGCCCGCGTTCAGGTGTATCAGGCCAACACGCTGGTGGCGCAGTATTCGCCGCCGCAACAGAACGGCACGTACTGGACGGTGTTCGAGATCACCAACGGCCAGTTGATTCCGATCAACACCATCGGCAACGTGATGCCGTCACTCCGGGCACCCGAGGTGATCGGTCCGCGCAATACACCGGCCGCACGGGCTGCCGAGGCGGCCGCGGAGTGGTACCTCCTCGGACCCTGGACCTGGACGAAGCAACCGCGCTGATCTCAGGGACGGCAGCTGAAACCCAGTCGCTTTTCCTCGCTGTCGTCGCGAACGGCCTTTGATTGCGGCGCCAGCGTGGGCGCGCGTTCCCACGCGGCGCACGCCTGCGTCTTGTCGCCAAGCGCGAAGTGTGCGTTGCCGATGTAGATCTGCCCCCAGGCCTGGTCGAGCGCACTCAACCTGCTGCGCATCGCCTCGATCTTCTGGATCGTTTCCCGCGCGAGCGCGGCTCCGCTGCCGTTGTCGAAGGCGTCCATGACGCGCAGGAGTTCGGCATCACGCGTGGTGCCCGCCAGCGGCGCTGGCGGCGGGTCTGCCGGCCTGGGGTTGGCCACCGGCTCACGCGCGTTGCCCGGTGGCGCTGCGGGTGACGAGGGCCTGGGATTCGGCGCGGCACCTGGCGGCGTCGTCGTCACCGGGATGGGATCGTCTCCCACCGCGACCTTGACGCTGTCGGGCGGCGGCGCACTGTCGGTCGTTTGCACGATGGTGGGTGGCGCCACGGCGGCCGTGGACTCGCTGCCCGCTGCCACCGCGTCGCCTCCGCGCTGCGAGAGCACGACGGCCAATGCCGCCGCGCCCACGACCGTCACACCCACAACGGCCATCACCAGCGTGCGGTTCGATGACGATTTCGCCGGACCGCCCACGGCCGGTGTCGCGCGCTTGGCTGCGGTTGGCGTCGCCGGGTCGCTCTGCGCGGCGCCCTGGCGCTCTCCGGTGCTCCCCTTCCACGTGGTCATGGCGTCCACCAGCATCGTGGCGAATTGCACCGTCGTCGCCGGCCGCTGGTTCACATCGCGCGACAACGCGCGATCGAACAGCGCCTGCACGTAGGCCGGCCACTCCACGTGGGGCGCCGCGTCGGTGAGCGAACGCGGCGGCACCGAAATGCGCGCCAGCATTTCCGCCTGTTCGGAATCGCCGGTGAACGCGCGCTGGCCCGACAGCAGCGCGAACGACACCAGCGCCAGCGAGTAAATGTCGCTGCGCGCGTTGAGCTGCCCGCCCGTCAACTGTTCGGGACTCATCCACGCCGGTGTGCCGATGACGAATCCGGGTTGCGTGTAGCCGCCCGACTCGGCGTTCTCGAGTTTCGCGATGCCGAAGTCGAGCACCTTCACGCGCAGCCCGCCGCCCGGATCGTCGAGCGTCATGATGTTCTCGGGCTTGAGGTCGCGATGCACGATGCCCAGCCGGTGCGCCGCATCAATGCCCTCGGCCGCCATCAGCGTGATCTTCGCGGCTTCCACCGGATCGAGCGCGCCACGCTCCTCGATCAACTGTTTCAGCGTGCGACCGGCGACGTACTCCATGACGATGTAGGCGCGGTCGTCGGGCATGAAGCCGAAGTCGAACACCCGCGCCACGCGGTCATGGTTGATCCGGCACACGGCTTCCGCTTCCTGGCGGAAGCGCTGGATGACCGACGGATCGGACGTCTGCTGCTGTCGCAACACCTTGATGGCGAACTGCTGCGGCAGGCGGACATCGCTGGCCAGGTAGACGGCGCCCATGCCGCCCTGACTGAGCAGATCGGTGATGAGATATCGCTCGGCGATCAGTTCCCCGATCAGGTCGTCGCCGTGGACCGCTGCGCGCAGCGCCGAGCCATCCTTGGGGCAGAAGGTCGTGGTGTCGGGGAAGCTCTCCCCGCACATGAGGCATACTTTCGGCATCGGGGTATGACGCGGGGGGAAATCGGTCGGCGGGCCGGTCGGCAGCGGGGCGCTTTCGGCCGCTCCGGTTGACTGGGCTGCCGTCACACTCGCAACTTATCCTCCTGAACAACATTCGGGTCCTGAACCTCGGAGCGGAAGACTATGAGTCGTATCCAATCGGCGGTACGGTGGCGCACGATGGGTGCCGCGGCACTGGTGATGGGGCTCCTCGGGGTGGCGGAGCGTCCGCTGCACGCCCAGGCGACGCGCAAGCCGACAGTGGCGGTGATCGAGTTCGACAACGCCGCGATGGTGAAGAAAGACGAGTTTGCGGCGATGACGATCGGCGTCCAGGTCATGCTGACGAACGCGATGGCGACCAACCCCGGCATCGAACTCGTCGAACGCCAGAAGATCCAGGAGATCCTGGCGGAACAGAATCTCACTGCGGCCGGTCGCGTCGATGCGGCCACGGCGGCGAAGGTCGGCAAGCTGCTCGGTGCGCGCTACGTGCTGATGGGCGCCATCATCGTCGACCCGAGCATGGAGATGCGCCTTGCGGTTCGTGCGGTGAACAGCGAAACGTCGGTCATCGAATACACCGAGGACGTGTCGGGCAAGGGCGACAAGATCTTCAAGCTCGTGGATCAACTCGCGGGCAAGATCAACTCCGGGCTGAAGCTGCCGGGTATTCGCGTTGCCAGCGCGCCCAAGGAACTGGGCACCGAGGGACCGAACCAGCTCGAGGCCATGAAGGCCATGTCGGCGGCGCGCCGGCTCGAGGAGCAGGGTGACACCAAGGGCGCGATCGCGATGTACCAGAAGACCCTGGCGTTGAACAGCGACCTGGGGGTTGTGAGGACTCGGCTGGCGATGCTGGAGGCGAAGCAGTAACTGCCTGGAGGGGTGAGCAGCCAAAGGGTTGAGGGGAGAGGGGCCAGCCGGCGAGGGTAGACTGTACGCCCGCAAGCTTTGGTGAACTTGCGATGGCGC
>CAZPON010000246.1:0-5425 GCA_964588045.1 uncultured Gemmatimonas sp. | reverse complement strand
GCCCTACATATCCGGCCCATTGGACCAGCGCCGGCAAGTCGCGCAGGCGGTCGAAGAAGTCTGAGAGCAGCTGCACAAGGAGGGTTCAAGAGGAAATCGCGGGACGCTCTGGGTCTAAAGGTCGATGGGTCACACGGTGTGGTCAACTGCAGTACCTTCGGGCGTGCCAGTACCTGATCCCTCCCCGTCCCCCGAGCGCATGCCGTCTGTCGATGCCGCGCGCGTCGCCACGACATTGGCGGTGCATGTGGTGGCGCACACCCACTGGGATCGCGAATGGTATCACCCGGCCGTCCGCTTTCAGGCGCGACTGGTCGCCCTGATCGACGCGCTGCTCGCGGCATCGGATGCGGCGACGCCGTTCCTGCTGGACGGCCAGATGATCGTGCTCGAGGACTATCTCGCCGTTCGGCCTGAGCGTGGTGCCGATCTTGTGCGCGCGCTTGGGTCCGGCGCACTCGAGGCGGGACCATGGTATGTCCTGGCCGACAACCTGATCCCATCGGGGGAGGCCATCGTCCGCAACCTCGAGGCCGGGCGGCGCTGGTTGCGTCGCCTGGGCGCCACGCCACCCCGCGTCGCGTATTGCCCCGATACATTCGGCCACCCCGCAGCGATACCGACCATTGCCGCCGGATTCGGTTGCGAGGCGGCAATCGTGTGGCGCGGATTCGGCGGCGCGTCGTTTCCGGCGACTGATACCGCCTGGTGGCACGGACCCGATGACGAGCGCGTGCTGCTGTATCACCTGCCGCCCGACGGCTACGAGTTCGGCAGTGCGCTCCCGGTCGATGCTGATGCGGCCGCTGATCGATGGCGCGTGATCGGTGCGACGTTGCGCGCGCGCAATCACACCGGCACGGTGCTGCTGACATCGGGCGCCGACCATCATGCTGCCGCGCCGGACCTCACGCGCGCGCTCGAGCGGCTCGATGATGCGGCGCGCGCTGACGGCTCCCGGGCCATGCGCAGCGGACTGTGGCGCGCTGCCGGCGAGCTGCTGCAGGCGGCCGGGCGGTATGAGCGCGCGTCGGGTTCGCTGCCCGCCGTGCGTGGCGAACTGCGCGACAGCTACGGCTACACGTGGACGTTGCCGGGCACCCTGGCGACGCGTGCGCACAGCAAGCGCGCCAACGCACGTCTTGAACGCATGCTGGTGCGTGACGTGGAGCCGTGGACGGCGCTTGCCTGGTTGCATGCGGAGGTGCCGTCCACGAGAGGCGTTGCGCCCGACGGGTCACTCACCCTCGCGCAGTTCCCGGTGCTGGTGCAGCATGCGTGGCAGGTGCTGCTGCAGACGCATCCGCACGACACGCTGTGCGGCTGTGCCACCGACGATGTGGCGCGCGACATGGCGGCGCGGCAGCGTCGCGCGAGGGCGCTGTGTGTCGAGCTGCGGGAAGCCGCCCTGTGTGCCGCATTGGGCCATGATCGCGTGACGGCGCGCGGGCGTAGCGTGAATCGCGCGCCGCTCACCGTGCTGCGCAATCGCTCGTCGCGGACTCGCTCCGGCATTGCCGTTGTGCGACTGCTGGAGACGCTCGGCGACGTGCCGGTGGGGCCGGGAAGCGCGGGCGCGACCACACCCAAGGTGCCGGAGCGTGCGGATCGCCCGCCGCTCGGCGATTTCCTCATGCAGCCGATCGCGACACGGGTCAGGCATCAGCGACGCGAGTCGCCGCAGCATTACCCTGACAACGATCTCGTGCGCGAGCACCGCGTGCTGGCATGGGTGCCGGACGTGCCAGCGTTCGGCGCACGGGTCGTCAACGCGCAGGACACCGCGGTACACTCGGCGCCACATCCCGTGTCGGTGCACGAGGCGCGTGGGCACGTCGAGATCGACAACGGCCGGCTTCGAATTGTCGCGTCACGTGAAGGTCTCACGATCATCGACGGCGCGCGGCGCCTGGAAAACGCGTTGCGCCTCGAAACGATTGCCGATGCCGGCGACAGCTACACACCGTCGCTGCGCGGCGCACCGGAGTCGCTTCGCCTGCATGCGGTGCGCGCCGGAGCGCCCGGCCCGCTGCGCGGCAGCGTCGTGTTGTCCTGGCGCTGGCGTCGCGGGCGCGAGCGGCTGCGCGTGCGCACGGAGATCATCCTCGATGCCGGCGCGTCACATGTGCGCTGCGACGTACGCGGTTGGAACGGGCGACGGGATCATCGGTTGCAGCTCGTGTGGCAAACCGATGTCCACGCGCCGCATGTCACGGCCGATGCGGCGTTCGGCCCCGTCGGGCGCGCTCCGATCCGCGCGCCGGCAGCCGCCACACCGTTCGAGATTCCTCCATCGACCATGCCGCTGCATCGCTGGCTCGCCGCGCACAACGCGACGCACGGTGCGACCCTGATCTCCGACGGCCTGGCTGAGGGTGAAGTACACGATGGTCGATTAGCGGTCACGCTGTTGCGCGCCATTGGGCACCTGTCGAAACCGGACCTCCCGGAACGGCCCGGACACGCCGGATGGCCATGCGACATTCCCGCAGCGCAGGTGCAGGGTGCGTTCGCTGCGCGCCTGGGACTCTATCTGCACGGTCCGTGGTCCGGGCAGACGCTGTTCGACATCGAGGACGCGTCGGACGCACTGCTGCTGCCGCTTACCGGGGAGAGCTGGCGTGATCTCGACGGCGCATCGCGCGTGCTCGCCGGTCCGTTGCTGGAAGGCGATGGCCTGGTGGCGTCCGCAGTACACCTGCGTGATGATGACGAAGCGATCGTGCTGCGCGCGGTCAATCTTGCGTCACGGATGACATCGGGTCGATGGACATTGCCATCGCTGGCAGCATGGGAGTGTCGGCGCGTTCGGCTGGACGGCACGCCGATCGACGATTGGTCGCCGACAGATTCCGTCATGGCGTTCGACGCCGGACCGCGTGCAGTGGTGACGTTCGAAGTGCGTCGCGCACTCGACTCGCATCGTCAAACTGCCTGACGCGGATTGCTCCGTGATGGCGGATGGTTCGCAGGACGCGGATCGCTCCCAGCGGGGACGGGACTCCTCGCGGCGACGGCAGATCCGTCACGCCTTTTGAAACAATCAAGAACAAGCAACAGGAAGTCCGCCGACAGGCGCCGTCACTTCTCGTTCACTCGGTTGGATCCGCGTCATGCGAACTGTTCGTTTTCACGGGCCAATCCGCGTTATGCAGTTCAACGATCGCGCATCGTGACGGCCCCGCGCGGCTCACAGGTGACTGCGTCTTTGCACGAGACTGTTGGCGGTGTGTGACGCCCGATGACGGCGAACTGTTCCCTGCATATGACCTACGCGCCATCCCTCAGCATTCGCACCGTGATGTGGCGAGTCCTGCTCTGCATCGCGTCCATCGCTGGCGCCGCGTGCAGCGATCCGGTTTCGCTGTCGCGCGATCCGATTCCCGTTCGCACCAATCGGCTCGCCAGCAGCGGACGGGAAGCCTGTCTGGTGCAGGACGATGGCACCGCCAAATGCTGGGGGGAACATGGGGCTCGACGCCTCACGCTGCCGGACGGGCGACGGTTCATCAGACTGTCCGGCGGTACCCATCATCTGTGCGGACTGGCCAACGACTCGACCGCCTGGTGCTGGGGACGCTCCCGAGATGGACAGCTTGGCAACGGCAAGACATCCGGAGGATTGCTTCCGGAACGCGTCGAAAGTCCGATCAAGTTCATCGCGGTGTCCGCTGTCACCTTCTCGTCCTGTGCATTGGATGGTGCAGGACTCCTCTTTTGCTGGGGGAGCAACAGGAGCGGCGGCCTGGGCAACGGACGCGGCAGTACCGAGGAGATCGCGCTGGCCCCCGTACGCGCCAAGTCCAATGTGCAATTCAGGGACGTCGAACGCAACTGCGCCTTGTCTCGTGCGCAACGCGTCTACTGCTGGATCGCATCGGAGAATGCTGCCTATGTCGGCTTCCACCACTACGAGCCGGGCGATTGCCGTCTCCTCTTCTACAGCGACTACGTCGGAAAGGACTGCTGGACGCCAACGCCAGTGGCAGCATCCACACCCATTGTCGCTTCGTCGGATGCTCAAGACGAGCCGAGAGGGTAAGTCAACCTACTCTTCACGAAGACTGCGATGACCAAGGGGATCTGTGTCCAGCGCGTGGAAGTTCTGACATCGAAGATGTGCAGTCAGACGCCACTCTCCGCGGTGATTGGTGTGATTCAACTCTGTCTCTTGCTTACCTCCACAGCCGCTGCGCAAGACGCTGCAACGATTCGTCTCGCCACTCCAACCGGCGCCTCCGAAAGCGCATTCAACCGTGTCTCCTCCGTTCGTGAACTGTCGAACGGTTCGTTGATTGTCGCGGATCAGGGCGACCAACAATTGTGGCACGCTTCGCTCGATGGCAAGAGCGCCGTGCCCATCGGTCGGAAAGGCGCTGGACCTGGCGAGTTCAGATCAGTTGGTTGGGTGTACGCGCTCGCGCATGATTCAAGCCTGATCTCCGACGCGTTCTCGTCGAGATGGAATCTGGTACACGGGCCGAGAATGTTGTCGACGCTCAGCGAATCCCGACCGCTCAATCGGAGGCTCGGAGCCGAGCTCTTCGGTGCTGACACCATGGGTCACGTGCTCGGCGTTGCGCCATTTGCGTCTCGCACCGGAGAACCCGTGCTGCGTGGCACCGCGGACTCACTCTACGCCGTTCGGGCTCACTGGAGTGCCACTGGCGAGGACACAGTTGCACGACTTCGCGGCAGGGGTGGCGCTGGATTCTCCGTCACGCAGCCAAAAGGCGGTGGGCCCGGCCGAATAACCGTCGCCAATCCACTCGCGTCGGAAGATCTTGTCGCAATGGCTGCCGATGGTTGGATTGCAATCGTTCGCGTTTCTCCCTACCGCGTCGATTGGCGATCACCCTCGGGACAGGTGCGACAAGGCGCGGTGATCACAACCGTCGCACGGCCAGTTGATGAACGCGAACAATGTTGGGCCATCGCGCGAGCACTCGGCCCGAAGGTACCCTGCGATCCCGACCTCATGCCGGGTTGGCCGACCCGGGTTCCACCGTTTGTTCCCAGTTCGACGCGGCGACCGCAGGCGACCGTCTTGCACGCACCGAATGGTCAGCTGCTTGTCGCGCGCGAACCGGTCGTCAACGCGCGCATGCACTCGTATGACATCTTCGATCGCACGTCGAGACGCGTCGCGCAACTCGAAATACCACTCACCGATGTTGTGGTCGGCTTTGGCGCAAAGTCCATCTACGTGCTGCGTACAGACGCCGACGGGCTGACCGCTGTTCTTCGCTATGCCTGGCCGGTGCGCTCAGGCGCGTGACGCTGGTCATGCACCCGCACCAACCCCCAATCCCGACTCCCTCAAACAGGAAGTCTGACAACGCGCACCGTCGCTCTTCGCCCACTCGGTGCGATCCGCGTCATGCGGACCGTCCGTCATCACGGGACAATCCGCGTCAGGCAGTTC
>CAZPON010000245.1:0-5432 GCA_964588045.1 uncultured Gemmatimonas sp. | reverse complement strand
GCGCTCGGCTTCGGGATAGGGCAGCGAACGCAGCACCACCGCGTCGAGTACGGTGAAGATGCCGGTGGTCGCACCGATGCCCAACGCCAGCGTGAGGAAGGCCACGATGGTGAAGCCCGGCGAACGCCACAGCGATCGCAGGGCCAGGCGCAGTTCGCGTTGAAGATCGCGAAGGCGGTCGGCGCGATGGCGGATCTGCATGGTGTCCTCGTCGATTTGCTTCGTGAGGGCGCGGTGGGATTCATAGTCACCAAAGCGCCGGGCAACCTCGCGCTCGGCGTCGGCGCGCGACATGCCGTCGGCGACGAACTGCTCGATGCGCTCTTCGATGTGGAAGCGGAATTCCTCACGCAGGTCCGCATCGATGCGCGCCCGCGACGGAGGGAGCGAGAAGGCGCGCAGGGGCCATCGGCGGCGCATCACGGGGCGCTCTTGGCGGCGAGTATCATCGCCACCGCCTCGGTGTAGCGTGTCCAGCGCGAGACTTCGCTCACCAACTGCTTGCGACCGAGTGCCGTGAGCCGATAGTACTTGGCGCGGCGGTTGTTCTCGGTGTAACCCCATTCCGCGGCGAGCCACTTCTTCTGCTCGAGCCGGTGAAGGGCCGGGTACAGCGCGCCTTCCTCGATCTGGAGGCGTTGTCCGGTGGTCTGCTCGATCCAGCGCAGGACGCCGAGGCCATGCATCGGCTCCCAGCTCAGCGTTCGGAGCAGGATGAGGTCGAAGGTGCCGCGAATGAGCTCGAGATCGGTCGTCATGTCGTCATAGTCCCCTAAGGTTGCTAGGGGTATGACACCGGCAGCCTCGAGAGGGTTTGCAGGGGTGTCTCCCCGAAAATGTCGATGGAGCGAATCGCGGTGTCGACGGCGGCCAGCGCGTTGGAGAGTTCCTGGGTGGTCTTGCCGATCTCCCATCGATACAGCGGGCCTGCGACGGCCAGCACGCCGACGCCGAGCACGAGCGCACCGGCCATGGCCGGACCCAGCAGCGCCGCACCGGCGAGGGCGAGTGCCTGCTTGCCCAGGAAGAATCCCATGACCGAACCGGCCGTGCCGCCGCCGCCGGCGAAGGCTGCGTACGCGGCGAGATTGGCATTGAGGCCGTTGCGCAGGTCAGCGTGAATGCTGACCTCGCACGCGCGCGGATCACCGGGCACGGTGGCGAGCGTCACACGCACTTCCGGCACGTACACACCATAGCGCGTCCATGTCCAGCGATAGTTGCCGTCCACCATCGACGGCAAGTCGAACACCAGCACACCGCCGTCGAGCGGGTGCCCACCGAGGGTGTCACGCAGCGTCAGTGACCACGGTGCAGCCTGCAGCGATCGTCCCAGCGCCTGCAGCACGACGCGCGGCGACGAACGAAACACGCGCGAAACGGAGACGCTGCGCTGCGTCGTGCCGAAGAAGCGCGTGGTGAGCCGCTCCTTCCACGCCGCCATGGGTTGTGCGCGCTGCAACGCATCGGGGGACGCCTTGAGTTCGGCCAGCGCGAGGGCAACGTAGCGCTGGGAGATCCCGACTTCCGCCGCAGCGGCTTCGACATCGCGCAGGCGATACGCGTCGGTTGGCACTGCAGCATTCGTCGTGTCACCGGCACCGTCGTTCGAACCGGACGTGGCGCCGTTCGCCGCGACCATCTGTCGCGTCTCCGTTGCCGCGCGCATGCGCGACTCGAGCCGCGCCGCGGCCTCGGCCTGCAGCTCCGCCGCGCGACGCCAGACGGCCATCGCCTCGTCACTCGACAGCATTGCGCTGGCGCTCGACTCACGCTCCTGATGCTCCACGGCGCCGATCGCCTTGGCCAGTGCGTCGGCCAGCTCCTCGCCCGTGGCATATCGGTCGGCCGGCGTCTTTCGCAGGCACCGGTCGATCACCGCGGCAAGCGGCGCGGGCACCTGCGGTGCGACACTGCGCAGCGATGGCGGCTCCCTGGTGGCGTGCGCGACGAGGACGCCCTGCGGTGACTGACCCTCGAACACCAGTTGTCCGCTGAGCGCCAGGAATCCCACGCACCCCAACGAATACAGGTCGCTGCGACCGTCGAGCCGTTCACCGCCCGCCTGCTCCGGACTCATGTAGTTCACGGTGCCCAGCACATAGCCGTCCTGCGTGAGCGCCGGATTGAAATCGGCGCGTGCGATGCCGAAGTCGGTCACGATGGCGCGACCCGTACTCCGTTCGAGCAGGATGTTCTCGGGCTTCACGTCACGGTGCACGATGCCGCGCGCGTGCGCGTAGGCGAGTGCCCATGCGACTTCGCGCAGGATGCGCACGACATCGGCCGTTGGCAGGGCACCGCGGTCGCGAATACGCTCGCCCAGCGTATCGCCATCGACGAATCCCATGGCGAAGAACGCGAAGCCGCCAATGTCGTCGGCCCGGTGCACGGGCACGATGTGGGGGTGCGAGAGCTGTGCCGCCATGCGTGCCTCGCGCAGGAATCGCTCGCGCGTATTCGGCTGCTCGGCCAGCAACGGAGGCAGCACCTTGAGGGCGACACGCCGGTCGAGCCGCTCGTCGTGCGCCAGCACGACGATGCCCATGCCGCCACGCCCGAGCTCCCGCTCGATCGTGTACTGGCCCTTGAGCGCGGCGCGCAGCGAGGCGATCTCGCCGGAGGCGGGGCTGGTTGGGGCGGTCGTCATGGTCCTCCAAAATACGCGAAGAGTGGCGCGGAGTTGCAGGGACGACGCCGACCGAACGACAAACGGGGGCGAGGCACGCTGGCCTCGTCCCCGTTCAGCGGTCCGGACGACCCGGGGTCAGTTCTTCACGGCCAGCATTTCCTTGATCAGGTCACGCGCGTCAGCGATATGCGCCCGGGTCTCGCGATCGCCCGACTTCCCGTTCGCGGCCGCCAGCTCGCGGTCGAGCGTCCGGACTTCGTCCTTGAGCATCGGGCGGAAGTCACGCGTGTTGCCGGCCGTCAGGCCAAGCAGGATCGCCAGTTGCGCATCCGCTCCGGTCGGCGCGGTCGGCTTGATCTTGGCGGCCATCTGCTCGAGGTACACGGTCTGCAGCCGGCGACGGTACGCGTCGATGGGGGCGCCGCTGTAGATCTCCTTCCAGAGTCCGCGACGCAGGTCGGTGAGCATCTCGCCGAGTTCGTATACCTCGCCCTTGTCGATGGCGAGCGCCTCGAACTCCACCATGCGCTGCAGCTTGGCGTTCGCGATCAGCGATGCCAGTGCACGTGTCTGCGCATTGGTGATGCGGTTGATGTTGCCGTCGGATTCCAGCTTGCGCAGGATGTCCGGCTTGATCATCGCCTTGGGCGTGGTGAAGACCTCGTCGTTGAGGAACTTCACCGCCTCCCGCTGTCTTGCGCGCGGCACGGCAGTCCATACCGGTCCGCTCTGGCTGACCATCTTCTCCTGCCTGTTGAGCCCGCCGACCACCCGCGTCACGTGCTGCGCTTCGGTGGCCCACTGGTTGAGCACGCCCGCGTACGTATCACGCAACAACGAGTAGTCGGCCATCTTGTCCGTCGTGGACGCGGGCACGACCAGGTCGACGATGCGTGCGAGGTTCTTGAAGCCGAGTCGCGTGGCTTTCACGGCGTCGGCGTCGCCGATGGCCTCCGACTGTTCGCCGGGATCGACCGCGCCGCCTCCGAAGCGGTACCACGGCACCGAATCCTGCATGCGCGACCACTCGTCGAGCGTCCTGCGCTCGTCCTCGGGCGACTTCGCCCCGGGGATGGGTGAGTAGCCCCACTTCACGGCGAACATGTCGTACGGTCCGACCCTGGGCACGAGATCGGAGAGCGCAATGCGGTCTTCCGGCTGCGCGACGTAGTTGAAGCGCGCGTAGTCCATGATCGAGGGCGCGTGTCCCATCTTCGCGACCCACGTCCGCGAGCGGAGGGAGTCGAGGGGATACATCGAGCTGCTCTTCATGTTGTGCGGGAAGCCCAGCGTGTGACCGACTTCGTGTGCCGCGACGAACTGCACGAGCCGGCCCATCAGCGTGTCGGGGAACGGAAAGCGCTGCGCGCGCGGATCGAGGTGGCCGACCTGCGAGAAGTACCAGTCACGCTGCAGGTCCATCACGTTGTGGTACATCTGCACATCGGCATCGATGATCTCACCGGTGCGCGGATCGGTGGTGCTGGGTCCGACAGCGTTGGCGACCGGACTGGGCAACCAGCGCACCATGGCGACCGATGCATCCTCACCCGAAAAATCCGGATCGTCCGGTGCGTCGGCCGCCACGATGCCCTTGCTGAAGCCTGCCCCCTCGAACGCGGGCTGCCATTCCTCGATGCCCTTCTTGATCCACGGCACGAGCCACGCGGGCGTTGCGGGATCGACGTAATAGGTGATCGGTTTCTTCGGTACGCAGAGATTGCCGACCTTCTGGTCGGAGCACTCGAGCCGCCAGCGCGCGATGTACCGGCGCGGCAGCACGCGCTGCTCGGCCGAGCCGAAGTCGGTCTTGAACTCACCGAAGAATCCGACGCGTGCATCCATGATGCGGGGCATCATGGGATCATCGGGAAGCCGCACGATGGAAAAGGCGTACGCTTCGGAGGTGGCACCCGGTGCGGGGAGCATGAGTCCCGGGATGTTGATCCCACCCGCGGCTGCCCGCGTGAACGTCTGCGTCGCTGTCACGTTCACGTTGCGGCTGAACGCGGCGAACTTCTCGATGTACGAACGGGTGGCATCGACGGTGACGCGCTGGCCACCACCGGCGAATTCCTGGATGCCGCCGGTGAACATGCGCGTCACTTCGATGACCGCGGCGCTGTCCTTGCCATAGGCCTCGACGTTGAATGCGGCGAGGATGGGATAGAACTCGATGAGCGACATGGCGCGGCGCGTCGAGCGCATCGAATCGGTGGCGACGTTGCGGTAATTGATGTCGCGCATGAAGACGCGGTTTTCACGGCGCTCGAAGCGGATGACGCGATCGGGTCCGAGCGTGCCATTGAGGCCGATCCCTGCGGGCGTGCCGGCCAGCACGATGGTGACGACGAAGTCCTTGCCGACTTCCGCGGCCGGCAACTCGAAATAGAGGCGCGAGCCGACCTGGTGGACGTCGAACACGCCCTTCTTCGATTTCGCCCGCGCGGTGATGACCTGCGCGTATGGACGCGGCACCGGATCGGCCGCGCCCGCGAGTCCTCCGATCCCGAGACCAGTGGCACCTGCCGGAGGCTGACCGCCTGTCGTGGGCGCTCCCGGGTTCGGCGCTCCGGGTGTCGGGGCGCCCGTGGCTGGCGCGTTACCGGCGGGTCGGGCCGGTGCGGCTGCAGGAGCCGGTTCGGTAGCCGGCTTCGTCTTGCATGCAGTGAGCGTCAACCCGACGGCAACGATCGGGAGGAATCGAATTCGCATTGGTGTGTGAAGAGAGGGGGGTGCTCGAGGGATGAGGGCTGAGCAACCGATAGATAGCCGGAGCCCGGCAACGGCAGAAGCCAGA
>CAZPON010000244.1:0-5438 GCA_964588045.1 uncultured Gemmatimonas sp. | reverse complement strand
ACGTCCCTTCGGAAATGATGGTCGCGATCGCCACATCGGGCGAGAGGACACGGATACGCTTTTCGATGAGCTCCTGGTCCTGGCGCTCGACCCCGGCGTACGTCGTGCGGAAGCTCTCCAGAATCCGGTCCCGGCCGGTGAGCATCACGTTACCGACGAGCAGCGTGAGTTCGCCCGTTCCGGCCGCGGGTTCGAGCACGCGGTCGGCATCGGCCCGGGACGCGCCGTCCAGGGTCACCGTCAACAGCGAATCGATGGTGGCCGTGATGACCGGGTCGTTGGGATCGACCGCGGATGAGCCGGAGCCGCAACCACCAAGCGCGAACGCGCCGAACAGGGTCGCTGCCCGAAGAATTCCTGACATCGTTTCCACTCCAGTTTGAGAGTCTGGCCCGCTCACTTCCCCTGCGCATTTCACCGGCATCGTCCTTCGCCGTCGTCCGAAGAACCACAATAATAATTCTGTGCCGGCGCCGCTGGGCGTCGCGAGGAGGATCCGCGACGCCCGGACTGTGCGCCATGTCACACGAAT
The DNA here is from genome assembly GCA_964588045.1 of uncultured Gemmatimonas sp. Lineage (GTDB taxonomy): Bacteria > Gemmatimonadota > Gemmatimonadetes > Gemmatimonadales > Gemmatimonadaceae > Gemmatimonas. The sequence continues at coordinate 4,906 of CAZPON010000244.1, read as the reverse complement.
GCCAGCAGGGTCGCGCCGTATAGGAATCCGCCAAGCGCAAACGGCAGGAACCGGCCGTCCTTCTCGGTGGGCAGCTCCATGATCGCGCTGTTCACGATGATTGCGCCAGAGATCAGCGCCATCAGGGCCGCGAGCGCGAGGGCTGGCACGGCCACGAACAATCCCCCGGCCCAGCCCACGAGGGCAGAGCCTGCCAGCACGTAGCGCCCGATTCGTTCGTAGGCCGCCCCGTCCTCTTCACGCAGGGAGTGGTCCACGCACAGCAGGTGCACGGCGACCGTCACGGCATACAGGGCCAGCATGGCGCGGCTCTCCGGGGCGTCACGCACCAGCAGGTACGACAGCAGCGCCACGTAGGCCGCGAAGCCGGCAACGTGCAGCGTGAACGAGGCGTCGGCATGTCCCGTGCGCTGCGGCTCGCGCAACCGCAACCGCAGGCGCACGTGGTCGAGCGCGTAGAACAGCAGGAACCCGATGAGCGCGAGAAAGTAGACGGCCGCGCCTTCGAACGGCACGGGGACGGAGCCGGCCTCCACCACGTCACGACGGGCCAGTTGCAACTCGGGCAGGACATGCACGAAGACATACGCAATCGACACGCCGGCCCCGACCGAGATTGCACTGCGCTGGTCGCGAACGAAAGGCCGCAGCGGATGCACGCGGCCACCGGCAAGGAACACGCCGGCGAACAGCAGCATCGCGGCCCCGCTCGCGCCAATCGATGGCGGCGCCCCATTCATGTTACAACACCTTGACGAGAATACCGACGAACAGGAACAGGCTGGCGGCCGCCATGATGCACGCCATGACGAACGACGGCCGCGCAATGCGGTACTTCCCGCGTTGCCGCATTTCACGCAGCACACCGGCGTACTCGATGGTGCCCAGCAGCATCGCCACCGTGCCGAGCCCGGTCAGGAACAAGCCGATCCGACGGGGACTTTCCGAATGTGGCAGCTCCGTACCGCCGGCCTGGAACCCTTGCAGCAGCTTGTAGATCGTGAAGCCAAAGCTGATCATCGAGAGCGACGTGCGGATCCACGCCATGAGCGTCCGATCCGCCGCCATGACCGTTCGCTCCGCTGCCAGGTCGGTTCGCGCCGTTGCGAGCTGTGTGCGCTCCGCCGCCAGTTCGTTCGACGATTTCTCTCCGGAGTCGGTCAAGGCATCCTCCTGATCGTCAGCGCCGGTACGACCAGCCGACGGTGAACGTGAAATTGAAATCGTTCTTCTGTGCGCCTTCGGCCGGCGGCCGGCTGTCGAACGTGTCGACAAAGCGTATACCGAACTTCACGTCACGTGTGCTCTCCCGCGAGAATTCGAGCGAGAAACCGCCGCGGACGCGCCCGGGCGTGGACAGGCTCGGGAAGAGCAGCAGTGAACTGACCACCCGCAGTTTGGGCTGGTCGAACTTGAAGGTCTCGGCCTTGAAGCCAAAGGTCGCTTCGATACTGGAATTGCTCACCGACTCGGCACTGTCGACCGAGAAACGTTCCGTCATCAGCACGATGCCGCCGACGGCCTCGACACTGTTCTTGTTCGACTCCACCAGGGTCCGTCCCATGCCACCACCGCCGACGAGGCGCAGGTCGAGGTCGAGCTCGTCGTTCCGCTCGGCCGAAACCGAAGATTCGATACTCCACCGATTCGGCAGGAAGTAGGATATTCCCAGTATGGCCGACTGGCGCGAAATCTGGTCGGTCGCTTCCTGCCGCTGGTAGTATCCATCGAGCGCGATGTCCGAGCCGATCTTCGGCCCGCGATATTCGATTTCGGTGCGCGCGCTGAGCGTGGTGGCGTTGTTCGCCTTCGTGTAGGTGTATCCCGCATCGAGCATGCCGTTGAGCCGCTGCGAGATGTTCGAGCCCAGTTCCACGATCTCCACGACATCGACGATACGCAGCGTGTCGGGCCGGGCGCCGTCAATGGCGAGCAGCCCGGCCCCCGCGGCCCGCACCAGCGGGCCGAAGTGACGCGCCCCCCAGCGGTCGGTCACTTCGTAGTACCGCACGCTGGTGAGCCCGCGCACCTTGATCCATTCGACGCTCAGACGGCCCGCGTCGTCGGTCGAGTAGTCCAGCTTTCCGCGGTACACGCCCTTGATCTCGCCGACGATCCGGTCGCCGTTGATCAGCGTGAGCGTATCGGTCTTCTGTGCCACGGCGGCCGACGCCGTGACTGACAGCAGGATTCCGGCCAACAATGGGGTCAATCGCATCGACACGCGCGCTCCCTGGGCCGCGGTGGTGTGTCCGGTCCACTGCAGACGGCTAGAACGGCCGGCCCAGATAGAAGTAGAACGCGGCGTTGCCGTCGCGCGCCTTGCCATACGCCAGGTACGCCGGACCCACCGGCGTATCCATGGCCACGAAGCCGCTTGCCGAGAACAGGGTATGCGTCGGGCTGCTTGCGATCACCGGTTGGCCGACCTTGCCCGCTTCCAGCGAGAAGCCGCCGTACGCACCGCGCAGCATGTTGCTCCGCTTGAGACGGCGGTAGTACAGGAACCGTCCGAATTCCATTTCCTGTCCGTATAACTGCCCCGTCGAGTAGCCGGAGAGCTGAAGGAACCCGCCCAGTGAAAACTGATCGTAGTTCGGCAGGGGATCGGCACCCCGGCCTCCGGCGCGCACGGCCAGGTTGAAGGTGTGTTCACCGACGGAAAAGGCGCCGCCCAACTGGCCATCCCACTTGGTGTACACGTTCGTGGCGCCAAGTGCCTTGGTGGACGTGTAGACATTCGCGATCGCATTCCATCCCGAGCGCGGAAAGCGCACGTCGTCGAGCCGGTCGGCGAACGCGCGCGCCCGGAAGGACCCCTCGTGGACGCTGGCTCGCTCGGGCTCCAGTTCCTCGGGCCCGGTGTCGAGGTGCGGGTCGAGCATGCCCATGACCGCACCGATACGCAATTCGCCATAGCGGCGGAGGCGCGCACCGAAGTCGAGGGCGCCGAGGGTGGTGCCCATGTCGTATGTCGCGATGCGCTGGCTGCCCTCATACAGGTCTTTCGTTCGCCGCTCGACCTGGAACTGCGGCGAAATGAAGACGTGGCCGGCCTGGATGACCGGTTGGTACAACTCGGTGCGGAACAAGCTCGATCGCCCGAACTGCACGTCGGTGCGCCACTCGCCGCCATAGGAATTGATCCAGTACTTCCGCAGGCTGCCGATCAGGTTGAAGTACGCGTCGCCGCCGAAGTCACTCGACAGGCCGAGTCCGAATCGCAGGGCCGTCATGCCCCACGGCTTTTCGTCGGCGTCCACTTCCAGGATCAGCTTGTCGTTCTCCTCGAGCAGGCGATAGCTGACGTGCTCGAAGTGACCCATGCCGTAGATGTACAGCATGTCGGTGTCGAGCATGTCCTGGTCGACGGGCTTGCCCACCCGGGTGCGCATGATGCCGATGACAGCCGCCGGATTCACTTTCTTCATGTGCTGCACGCGGATCTCGGCGATCGGTCGCGGATCGACCGTGGTCACCAGCACTTGCTGGCGTGCGCGCAGTGCCGCGAACTCCTCGGCCGGAATGGAGAGCGCCGCGAGCTTGTCGGCGACCTTGCGTGCCGCGGCTTCGCCCGGCTTGATGATGTCGACGAGGATGTCGAAGTCGGTCGTGGAAAAGCCTTCGAGGTCCGGCGTGATGAGGATGTCGCCGGGACGCAGCATCGCGAGTGAGCTCGCGACGTTCTGCTTGGACAGGATGCCCAGCATCTGGCCCACGACGCCAAGGATACCGCTGATCTGGTCACGCTTCGCCAACGGCGTGCCGACATCGACCGCAATGAGGATGTCGGGATTCATCGTCCGCGCGGCGGCGATCGGCAGGTTGGCGGTGAGCATGCCGTCCACCAGCATCTGTTCACCGACCATCGCGGGGGCAACCGCGCCGGGCACCGACATGCTGGCCCGCATCACGTTGGCCAGCTCTCCCTCGGTGAACATCACCTCTTCGCCCGTCACGAGATCCGTGGCGACCGCCCGGTAGGGAATCGGCAACGAATCGAACTTGCGAAACCCCTTGGCGCGTGCGAGCTGGCGCAGCACCGTCTCGAGCTGCACACCGCTCACCACACCGTTGGCCGTCTTCAGCCCGTCACCGCCGACACCGATCTCGGGACCGAAGAACAGCGTGTAGTCTTCCTGCTTGCGACGCGGGGACAGTTCCACACGCGGTGGCCGCTCGTTGAACAGCAGCCGGTACGAGATGCCCTCGGTGACCTTCTCCATATCGGACACGCTCATGCCCGAGGCGTACGCGCCGGCGACCAGTGACCCCATGCTGTTGCCGGCGATGCAGTCAATCGGGATGCGCATTTCCTCGAGCACCTTGATGACGCCGATATGCGCCGCCCCTCTCGCGCCGCCGCCGGACAGCACCACGCAGATGCGTGGTCGCGTGGCGCCGGTGGCCGTGGTCTGCGCGCGCGCGGCGGCGGTGAGGAGCATCGTGCCGCACAGCGCCGCCACGGCAGCGCGCCACATCGCGCGCGGGACGCGGCCCGGATGTCGCACGTTCATCGTTCGTTTGGTGCGGCGTGACGGTGTGCTGAGGAAGCGCATCGGGTGAATATGGTGGGCGACAGGGATTTCTTCAGGAGGGCGATGCATGGCGTGCATGGTCCGGCGATGGGCCCGGCGGTTCCGTTGCACCGGCGAGCGCCGCCATGACGTCGGCGCTCACCGAGCGAAGATGCAGGTCGTGCTGCGGGAAGGGACTCGAATAGCCCTCCTTCGTGAGCGCTTCGTGCACCGCCAGCCGAATGTCGCTGGCCACATTGCGGTGGTCCCACGCCTCCGTCCAGAAGCGCAGCACGAAGTCCGACCCGCTGCTGCCATGCCCCTGAAACAGGCAGGTCGTGGCCCTGCTGCCCGCGATCGCGGCACGGCACCACGACGTGAGCCGGGCA
>CAZPON010000243.1:0-5454 GCA_964588045.1 uncultured Gemmatimonas sp. | reverse complement strand
GCGCGGCGCTGCCATTCCAGCACGATTGGACGTCGCTGCACGAGGAGTCGCCGCAGCGCCCGTATGATATCGCGGGGCATCTCTTCGGATGGGCCGCGCCGGTGCTGTCACTCGCTCACGATCTGCTCGCGCCGCGACTCACGCGCGACGTACTGGCCGAGGTGACTGCCGTGGTGCCGGATGAATACCTCTCGGCGTTCGGTGGCGACGTGGCCCGGCGCCGTGCCATGTACGCGGCGTTCCTGTGGAAGCGGCTCCAGGCGATAGGCTGACTGTACGGAGACGGAGCGTCGCGCTACCGCGTCGCGCTACAGCGATCCCAGCAAGTCGTCGATCGCCTTGCGGTCGGCGTCCTCGAGTGACTCGGCGCCGTGAATGATGCGCTGCAGGATGTCCACCGCTTCAGCGGCCAGGTCATCCGGATGGCGACGATCCCTGGCGAAGCGCACGATGTGGCCGAGCAGGATCGTCTCGAACGGTATCGCGTCCTCGTCGTCCTCGTCGTCATCATCATCGTCGTCATCAAGCTCTTCGTCGCCGCGTTGAGCCATGGCTTCGTAACTCGGCATGCTGGCTTTCCACGGTTCCGACGCGTGCGCATCGGCTTCGATGGCGGTGCGAGGCACCAGCGCGAAGAGGCGACATTGCAAGCCGGGTGCTTCCTCGTACGCAAAGAGCCCCAGCCGGACGGGCACATCGAACAAGTGCAGCCCAACCAGTCGCGCGATCGCTTCCGGCGGCATCGCGCTGCGCGCAACGAGTCGTCCGTCGATATACGCAGCGAGCGCCGACGATTCCGGTGCACGGGCATCGTCCAACTGTGACACCGTCAGGTCGACAGGCTCCCGCGTCGTGACAAACACGGCTGGCCGCGCCTCGCTCTCCGCAGGCGGCTCGGCGTGTTCGTCCTCGGGGTTGCTGTCGGGTGATTCGAATTCGTCGGACGACATTGACGGAAGGCGGCGGAAAACGTGTGGCGCGAGCGCGCGGGCTCCCGGAAGCTATCGCGTTGGCGGAGGCGAGACCACGCCCCTCGCTGGTGCTACACGCCCGACGGAACCTCGGTCACGTCAGTGCGCTCGAAGACATCGCCCAGCCAGTTGATCACGGGCCAGAGCTCCAGCAACAGCAGCGCACCGCCTGCCAGCGTCGCCAGCGGAAACACCCATCCGCCCAAGGCACGGCCCAGGAACATGATCAGCAGCGCCAGTCCGACCGGGAAGACGAGCGCGACCGCAGCCACCAGCGTCGTGGCGCCCATGGTGAGCAAGTTCTGTCCCATCGTCTCGAACCCGCGGGATTCCGACCCGAGGCGCACCCACGCGGGAAAGAGGAGTGCCGTGGCATTGTGCACGGTGAACATGAGCGCGTTGAGGAGCGGAATGCCGAGCGCGGCGGCGACGAACATCGGCACGCCGGAACCACTCGTGGTCAGCAGTTTCGGATCCATCACGACGAGCACGACCGGCACGACCATCAACGACCAGATCGTGACGGAATGCAGCACGGTCGCCGCCGCGATCTCGGCGGCGACGATCTGGCGGCCCGGAAGGGGCCACGTCTTGAGAATCGAAAGCCGAGGCAGGTCGAGGCGCAGGTCGAACCGCATCCACAGTGGTCCCACGAACACGAGCATCCCTCCCCATGCCACGGTGAGGGCAACGAAGATGTCGGCCGCATCCTCGGACGCGGTGCGCATGACGATCGCCATCACGACCAGTCCGATGGTGAAGGTGATCAGTTGCGAACGCCACGCACCGCCACGCAGGGCGGCGACGATGTTCTTCCACGCCACCGCGACAGCCGGCGGCCCGAAGGCGGGAAGCCGTGGCACGCGTGCGAGCTTGCCCTTGCGCGAGCGCGACTTGCCCATCTGCGATGTCCGGAACCGCTGCAGCAGCTCGGCGCGATGCTGTGTGGCTTCGAGTGCCGCTTCCTCGAACGACGCGTCGAGTCGCACGACCCAGAGGTAGTGCACGAGCAGCAAGGCGATGGCGAACGGCATCGTCGCCAGCCAGCCCGACACGTCGGCGGCGAACACGGGCGCGAGCACGGCACGCACGGGCCACAAGGCGGCGGCCGGTATCGGCTGCTGCAGTGCGTCGATCAACGCGAGGCCAACCTTGGGTAAGCCCAGCGCACTGGCGGCGCGCAGCTCGTCCAACCGGGACACCACGCCCCACACCACCGCACCGAGCAGCGTGGCGAACACGACCATCGGCAACGCGCTGCGTCGCTGGCCCGGTCGTGCGTGCTCGATGGCGTTGGCGCGCACGATGGCCGCGCCCAGGCGATGCAAGGCGAACACCGAAAATCCAACCCAGAGCGCGAGTCCGCGCCGCCACGACTGGGCCGAACCGCCGCCGCCGCGCAGCAGCACGCTGAAGATGATCGTGTTGAGCAGGATCGCGAGCTGTATGCGCACCAGCTTGGCATGCACCAGTGCGTGTCGCGACACCGGCGCCGGGAAGAGGAACTGCACCTCGGCCGGTGCGAAGGCGAGCGTCCCGCGTTCGGAACCGAAGATCCACCACCGCGCCGCCACGATGAGCAGAAATGCGGCGAGCACCGGCAGGATCAGGTCGGTGCGTACGACAGAGGCAAACGGTCCGCCCCCCACGGGTGTGTCCCGGAACAGCACCAGCCAGATGTACCCGATGCCGAGGACGATGGCGGCGAGGTTGAGCGGTTTGCGCGCACGCCGGAGCTGCGCACGCAGGCGATTGCGCGCCGTGCGCAGGTACATGAACCACAGCGCCGCCGCCGGTGCCGGCGTGCCGGCCGGTGACGTCAAGAGATCGCCGCCTGGGGAGCGTGGTCGCCGGTGAGGGCGATGAACATCTCCTCGAGCGTGCGACCGGCCAGCTCGGGATGCGTCGCGACGATCTCCGTGATGGTGCCGATGGCGACCGCCTGCCCGCGACGAATCACGAGGATGCGCGTGCACAACTCCTCGACCAGGTGCAGCAGGTGCGAACTCAGCACGACCGCCGCTCCCTCGCGTGCACGCGCGCTGATGGTCTCCTTCATGCGACGAATGCCGACGGGATCGAGTCCTGTGAGCGGTTCGTCGAGCAGCACGACCGCCGGGCGATGCAGCAGCCCGCAGGCAATGGCGAGCTTCTGCTTCATGCCGCGCGAGAGTTCAGGCGGCAACGCGTCCCGCTTGGGTGTCAGCTCGAGCTCCTCCAGCAACACCGGAATGCGTGGAGCGGCATCGGTCACACCATACAGGCGCGCCACGAACTGCAGGTGCTCGGTGACGGTGAGATAGTCGAACAGCTGCGGCTCATCGGGAATGAACGCGAGCCGCGACTTGGCTTCGACCGGTGACGTCTTGAGGTCGATGCCGGCAATGCGAATGCTTCCCGACGTGGGCTGCAGGATGCCGGCCATCGCGCGCAGCGTCGTGGTCTTGCCGGCGCCGTTGGGACCGACCAACCCGAGGACCTCACCCGGTGGCACGGTGAACGACAGGTCACTCACTGCCACCATGTCACCGTACAGCTTGGTGTATTGCTCGACTTCGATCACGGAGTTCCTGAGGAAATCACGAGGGGGGCGGTCAGCGTGACGGTCAGCGCTGTCCCGGTGGGCAGGCACGTCTCCGTTGAACTATTACCGGCGGCAGCCACAGTGCCAGCCGCCGCGCCGCCCGCAGCACCGATTGCGGCGCCTTTCCCCCCGCCGAAGATCCCGCCCAGGATCGCGCCCACGATGGCGCCGCCGGCGATCTTGGTCCCATTGCCGCCGTTGGGGACACGGCGGTTGGTCGTTGGCCCGTCGACGGTGACGACGCCTTCGATCGGGACCAGCAGGCCATTGACCATGATGGCCTTGACCCGGAACACGAACTCCCCGGTGGTGGCCGGTGCGGCCAGCTCGACGAGGATCGGTGTGCCGGCGGCCAGTCGCCCCCCGTCGGGCGAGACGACATCGTTGGCCAGCATGGCGACCAACCGGTCCCCTGGTCGGTTCGACGGTGAACAGATGGCCGCGTTGGTCTGACCCGTCAGTGCCACGCCCCGCGCCAAGGTCCGGGTGCTGGTCGGGGCAGGGCCAGCGGCGGTCGAACCGGTTCCCTCATCCGTCTTGGTCGTCTCGACTGGCGCGGCGGGCGCGGGAATGACCGGCGTCGGACTCACCGGAGTTTCCTCGACCGCCACCGCGGGTTCCACTGGCGGTTTCACGGCGGGCTTCGCGGGCGCCGGACGTGGCGCCGGCGGGGCGGAGCGCGGCCGATCGGCCGCGGCATCGGGCAGGACCCGCCCCGGCGTGGTGACTGCGGTGTCGCCGATCGACGTGGTGGGGCCCGGGGCGTATTCGGACGACGCCAGCGTGAGATCGCGGCGCAGCAGGGAATCAGTCGTGGCAACGGGCTCGGACCGGTCACACGCCCACAGCACCGCCAGGGCCAGCAGGGCCAGGGACGGCGCCGCCCACCTCGCCCGAAGGGCGCTCGCGTTTCGCTCGCGCATGTGTGTCATAGTCGCCTGATACTCGTCAGAGTACGGGGATCCGGCGCCCGCCGGAAGCCCGTCAAGGGATCTCTACGCCAATGCCCCTGCTCCGTTCCGCCCTCCCGGCATGATATCCACGCCGCCTCCCACGTCGAATCCGATCGCGACCGCGGTATTTGTCGCGCGTCAGCCGATCTTCGATTCGTCCAACCGGCGGGTGGCGTACGAGTTGTTGTACCGGGAAAGCGCGCATGCCACAGACGCCGCCGGCTTGAACTACGAGGCGATGTGCAGCGATACCGCGTTGCACTCCATCGTGTCCATCGGGCTCGACCGACTCACCGGCGGCTCGACCGCATTCGTGAATGTGACCGGTGCGCACCTGATCGGCGAGCTGTACCGGGTGTTCGACCCGAAGACGGTCGTCCTGGAACTGCTGGAATCGATCGACGGGAGTCCGGAGATCGTGTCCGCATGCGAGCGCGCCGTGGCGGCAGGGTACACGCTGGCGCTCGACGACTACGACGGCCGGCCTTCGCTCGATGTGCTCCTGCCGTTCTGCAAGATCGTGAAGCTGGATGTGTTGAACCAGTCGAGTGACTCGCTGGCATCGACGGTCAGGCGGTTGCACGGCATGGGACTGACGGTCCTGGCCGAGCGCGTGGAGTCGGGCGACGTGCACTCGGCCTTCCAGCAACTGGGCTGCACGCTGTTCCAGGGATACGTCTTCAGTCGCCCCGAGACGCTCGACGGCCAGGCGATTGCGGCGCACCAGGCCACGATTCTCAACATCCTGATGCTGCTGGAGGACCCGCGCATCAGCGACAACCGACTCGGGGATGCGTTCAGCTCGCATCCCTCCCTGTCGTACACGCTGCTGCGCATCGTCAACTCCGCATGGTACGGCCTGCGCAAGGTGACGTCGATTCCGCAGGCCATTCGCCTCGTCGGCCGGTCGTCGCTTTCACGTTGGCTGCACGTGATGCTTGTCGCG
>CAZPON010000242.1:0-5472 GCA_964588045.1 uncultured Gemmatimonas sp. | reverse complement strand
GCGCAACTACCGCTCGGTGGTGCCCATTCTCGACACCACCAACGCGCTCATCTCGCGCAGCCGGGAGCGCTACTCCAAGCACCTGTGGAGCGAGCGCACCGGCGGCGAGCCGCCGTGGATGGTGACGGTGCGCGACGAACGCGAGCAGACGCGCTTCGTGGTGGATCGCATCATGGAGTTGCACGACGAAGGCACGCCGTTGCGCGAAATGGCGGTGCTCTTTCGCGCCGGCTATCTGTCGGCCGACCTGGAAGTCGAACTCGCCAACCGGCGCATCCCGTACGAAAAGTGGGGCGGGCTGAAGTTTCTCGAGGCCGCGCACGTGAAGGACATCCTGGCGTTCCTGCGCGTGCTGGAGAATCCGCTGGACGAAGTGAGCTGGTACCGCGTTCTCCGTCTGCTGCCCGGTGTGGGCGATGCCACGGCGCGCGCGGCGGTGGAACAGTTGGCGCAACACGGGTGGGAACCGATGGCGATCGGCGCCGTGCGCGCGTCGTCACGCGCGCGGCCCGCGCTGCACGCCCTGGCGGCCCTGCTCGACGGCATGCGCCGCGTGAACGTGCAGGCCCCGGCAGAAGCCATTCGCCTCGTGCGCCAACTGTACGATCCCATCCTCAAGGCCACGTACGACGACGCCCCGCCACGACTGGCCGACCTGGACCAACTGGAAGTGATCGCCGCGGGCTACGCCGATCGCTCCGCGTTTCTCGCGGCCCTCGCGCTCGAACCGCCGGCGAACACGCAGGACCTGGCCGTGGGCGGCGACGACGAGTCGGATGCGCTGATTCTGTCCACGGCGCACTCGGCCAAAGGCAAGGAGTGGGACGCGGTGTTCGTGATCTGGGCCGCGGACGGGATCTTTCCCATGGCGCGCACCGCGGACAAGGAAGACGAAGTGGAGGAAGAGCGGCGGCTGCTGTACGTGGCGATGACGCGCGCGCGGGACCAGTTGTACGTGACGTATCCGTTGCACAGCTACCCGTCGCGCATGGGGGCGGATTATGCGTTCGGGCAACTGTCGCGGTTCCTGGACGCGGGGGTGCGGGCGACGATGCAGCGGGTGGCGATCGGGGTGGAGTCGGGGGCGGCGCTGGCTGCTCCGCTGCGCGAGGAGCCGGCGGTGGATTTGCGGGGGTTGTTGCGGGGGCGGTTTGGAACGACGTGAGGGATGAGCAATAGCGTGAGGGTTGAGCAACAGAAGGGTTGAGCCAACCGAAGGGGTGAGGGGTGAGGAGCGAGCCAGCCTATGCATTACTCGCCTCTATATGACGTGTAATGCATACGTCCAGTATGCATTACTTGCCTTTTTACGGCGAGTAATGCATATTCCATGCATGGCGATACATCTGCCCTCCATACCGTCTGTAGCCCGTAGCCTCCCGGCACCACGTCAACTGCCGAGTGGAAGAACGTCCGTCGTCGGGTGGATCGCGGATCTGCTGGCGCACGGGCTCCACAGCTTCTCCACCGACGAAGCACACCGCGCGTTGGGGGGATCCCGGGGGCATGTGCATGATGCGTTGTCTCGACTTGTCGCGAAGGGGCGGCTCATCCGCCCCGTGAAGGGCCTGTATGTCATTGTGTCGCCCGAACACCACGTGATCGGGGCGCCGCCCCCGCTCTGGTATATCGATGCGACCATGCGGCATCTCGGGCTCCCTTACTACGTCGGCCTGCTGAGCGCGGCCGCGCTCCATGGTGCCAGCCAACAGGCGCCGCAAGAGCTACAGGTGCTGAGCACGGAACAGCGCCGTGCGCGCACGTTGGGCCGAGGCCGCATCCGATGGGTGACGAAGGCGGACGTGTCCACGAGCGCGGTCGAGAAAATGGTGTTGCCAACCGGCACAGTCACCGTGTCTACCCCGGAAACTACGGCAGCCGATTTGGTGCGGTTCCCGCACCACGGAGGCTATCTGGACAACGTGGCGACAGTGCTCGTTGAGTTGGGGGACCGGCTCGACGCGAGCCGTCTCGCAGCCGCCGTGCGCGGAAACCGCGCTATCGCACAGCGCCTCGGATACCTCCTCACAGTCACCGGTCATGGTGACACGGCCTCAGCGTTCCATGAGCAGATCGACATGGCTTCGGCTCGGACAGTCCCCCTCGACCCCACGCAGCCCGTTCAGGGTGTCCTCCTCGACTCCCAATGGCATATCCTGGTCAATACGACCGTGGAGCCTGACTGACACGTTGAAAGACACCAAATGATTCCTGCAGCCAACATCATCGAGTGGCGCGCAACCACGGCTCCCTGGATCGACGACGCGCAGGTAGAACAAGACCTCGTCCTGTCGAGGGCCGTGGTCATGATTTTCAACGACCCGTGGCTCGAGCAACGCCTCGCCTTTCGCGGCGGCACGGTGCTCCACAAGTGCCACTTGGCGCCGGCCGCGCGGTACTCAAACGACATCGACCTCGTGATGACGGTCGCCGAGCCCATCGGTCCCCTGTTTGATCGCCTGCGGACGGCACTCAGCTGGATTGGTCCGGACAGGACCAAGTGGTCCGAGAACGTCGGCACCATCACCTTCACGTTCCCAACCACCTCAGGGGCTCCCGCCACCATGAAGGTGAAGGTGGAGATCAACAGCCGCGAACACGACCCGATCTTCGGATCCCACCACACGCAGTACAGCATGCGCAATACGTGGTTCAGCGGGAGTGCCACGCTGCGCACGTATCGACTCGAAGAACTCCTCGGCACGAAGCTGCGCGCGCTGCATCAACGACGGAAAGGAAGGGACCTCTTCGATCTGGCTCACGCCCTTCGCATGACCAGCGCCGTCCCGGCCGATATCCGCGACGCCTTCACGTACTACATGCACAGGGAGGGAAAGCCCCTGTGCCGATGGGAGATCGAGGAGTCGCTGGCCGCCAAGATGGTGCACCCCGCGTTCCTGGGTGACTTAGCCCCGCTCTTGCGGCCTGGCATCGCGTATGATCCACAGGCGGCCTACGCGTCTGTGACATCCACCCTGATCGCCCCACTGCCTGACACCATCGTGCGGTAGAAGTAGAAGGCCACGTACGACGACGCCCCGCCACGACTGGCGGACCTGGACCAACTGGAAGTGATCGCCGCGGGCTACGCCAATCGCTCCGCGTTTCTCGCGGCCCTCGCGCTCGAACCGCCGGCGAACACGCAGGACCTGGCCGTGGGCGGCGACGACGAGTCGGATGCGCTGATTCTGTCCACGGCGCACTCGGCCAAAGGCAAGGAGTGGGACGCGGTGTTCGTGATCTGGGCCGCGGACGGGATCTTTCCCATGGCGCGCACCACGGACAAGGGCGGGAGCAACGGAAGGCGCCTGGGTACCAGTCTTTCATGCTACCTTTAGCCGAAATATTTGCTACGATTAGCACACCATTTACGCTACACTTAGCACATCTGACTCCGGCACGTCAGCAATACACCGGTTCTGAGACAAGGTCCCTGAGAGACGTTTCGGTCGCCTCGTCCCGTTCGTGGCGCCGCAGCGCGGCGATCACCGAAGGGGGCCTCCGCTGCTCGATGCGATTGTGAGCAATACCGGACCTGGCGCCTACCGCCGCCCCGACGGGATCGGTGTCGTGCCAGCCGCCATGCTCGTGCCGTGAATTCGTCCATATGACGTGTACTGCATACCTCCCGCATGCATGGACTTGCCGCTAAACGGCGAGTACTGCATCAGCAGCAACAACAACATTCTCACGCGGAGCACGCGGAGGAAACGCGGAGGAGGTCGTCGCCGGAGCGGACTCCTCCACGTTTCTCCGCGGGCTCCGCGTGAAAATGTTGTTTGTCTGTCTGTTGTTGCTTGTTGGCTCAACCGTCGGTTGGCTCGCCCCTCGCGTTACATTTGCGCATGACGCTTCGCGCCACCTCCCTTCGATCTCCCTTCCGAGCTACGGCAATGCGCTTTCTTGTTCTGTCGACCGCGGCGTTACTGCTGAGCGCGGCCACGCTCCGCGCGCAGTCCCCTGCCGCGAGAGCCGCTGCCGACTCCTTCCGGCTGGACGCCACGCTGCCGGTGGATCCTGCGGTGCGCGTGGGCACCCTGCCCAACGGCTTGCGCTACTACGTGCGCCGCAACGCGAAACCGGAGCAACGCGCGGAGCTGCGACTGGTGGTCAATGCCGGCTCGGTGCTGGAGGACAACGACCAGCGCGGGCTGGCGCACTTTCTCGAGCACATGGCGTTCAACGGCACCACGAACTTCGCCAAGAACGACATCGTCAAGTATCTCGAGTCCATTGGTGTGCGATTCGGCGCCGACCTGAATGCGCAAACCGGATTCGACGAAACCATCTACATCCTGCCCGTGCCCACCGACTCGGCGGGCATTCTCGAAAAGAGCTTCCGCTTCCTCGGCGATGTGGCCACGGGGATCCTGCTGGACTCGGCCGAAGTGGTGGCCGAGCGCGGCGTCGTGCTGTCGGAGTGGCGTACGGGACTCGGTGCAGGCGAGCGCATTCGTGACAAGCAGTTTCCGGTCATCTTCCGCGGATCGAAGTACGCCGAGCGCCTGCCCATCGGGTTGCCTGCCATCATCGAGACGGCCAACCCGGCACCGCTGCGGCGCTACTGGCGCGACTGGTACCGGCCCGACCTGATGGCGGTCATCGCTGTTGGTGATGCGGATCCGGAACGACTCGAAGCGCTCATCCGGCAGACGTTCGGGCCAATCCCCAGGCCCGCGAATGCGCGGCCGCGCACGATCACCGCGGTGCCGCGACACGATTCGACGCTGGTGACGATCGCCAGCGATCCGGAGCTCACGTCGTCGTCGGTGGGCGTGTTGTGGAAGTTGCCGCCCACGGGCACGCGCACGGTCGGTGAACTGCGTCAACTGATGATGCGCCGGCTGTACAACAGCATGCTCAACCAGCGCTTCAGCGAGCTGTCGCAGAAGCCCGACGCGCCGTTCCTCGCGGCCGGCGCGGGCTCCGGCAACCTGGTGCGCGGCAGTGACTACTACTCGCTGGACGCCAACGCGAAGGAAGGCCAGTTGCTCGCCGCCCTGGGCGTTCTGCTCACCGAGGCGGAGCGCGTGCAGCGTCACGGTTTCCTGCAGAGCGAACTCGATCGCAGTCGCACGAACCTGCTGCGTTCGCTCGAACGCGCGTACACCGAGCGCGACAAGACACCGTCGTCGTCGTTCGTGGGTGAGTACATCGACCACTACCTGTCGGGCGACGGCATTCCGGGTGTGGCGTTCGAGTACGCGGCCGCGCAGGCGCTGTTGCCGACGGTGTCGCTGGCGGAGCTGAATGCGATGGGTAGCGAGCGCGCGGGCGCGGCCAACCGGGTGGTGTCGGTGACCCTGCCGCAGAAGGCCGGCCTGGCCGAGCCCACCGAGGCGGAAGTGCGCGCGGTGTTCGCACGCGTCGCGTCGGCCACCATTGCGGCGTGGACGGAAACGGTCGCCGAAGGCGCGCTGGTCGCGCGCGCGCCGGTGCCGGGACGCGTCGTGTCGGAGTCGCGCGTGGACA
>CAZPON010000241.1:0-5515 GCA_964588045.1 uncultured Gemmatimonas sp. | reverse complement strand
GGACGACGATCGTCGGACCGGACGTGATCGATTCGGCGTTCACGTGGGCGCGGCGGCGCGATCCGTCGGCCAAGCTGTTCCTCAACGACTACTCGGTCGAAACCATCGGCGCGAAGTCCGACTCGTTGTTCGCCCTGGCCATGCGATTGAAGAACGCGGGCATTCCCATCGACGGCGTGGGGCTGCAGGCACACCTCACGCTGCCCGCACCGACACTCGCACAGCTTACCGAGAATGTCGCGCGCTTTGCGGCGGCGGGCTTCGATGTGCGCTTCACCGAGCTGGACGTGCGTCTCGCCGACGGGACCGACGGACTGGCCGCGCAGGCCACCGCATACGCAAGTGTCGTCGCCGCGTGTCGGTCCACGTCCAGATGCAGGGCGGTGACCACGTGGGGATTCAGCGACAAGTACTCGTGGATTTCCGGCACCTTTGCGGGCTTCGGCCGCGGGCTGCCGTTCGACTTCAACTTCAATCCCAAGCCCGCGTATGTGAGCATGCGGGATGCGCTTAAGTAGGGAGTATGGGGTAAGGGGTAGGGAGTAAGAGTCTGGAGTATGGAGTCGGAGCGTGTCGAGCACAACGCAATGACTCCATACCCCGTACTCATGACTCCATACCCCAAACTCGGAGTTCAGAACTCCATACCCGTAGTCAACTCGTAGTCAACTCGTAGTCACCGGTGTGTCCTCGGCGCTTCCCCATTCGGTCCAACTGCCGTCGAACACCGATATATCCGACACGCCGAGCACATCCAGCGCGAGCACCACGGCGCATGCGGTCACGCCGGTGCCGCAGCTCGCGACCATGGGGCGGGTCACGTCGAGCCCTGCGGCATCGACGAGCGCGCGCAACTCGTCAGGCGCGCGGAGCGTGCCGTCGGGGTTCACGAGCGACGCATAGTGCAGGTTGACGCTGCCGGGGATGTGTCCACCGCGCACGCCCGCGCGCGGCTCCGGCTCGATGCCGCGAAAGCGGCCCGGCGAACGCGCGTCCACCACCTGCTCCTTGTGCGACGCGAGATTGCGTCGCATCGCGCCGATGTCACGCACGCGTGCGGCATCGAAGGTTGCGACAAACGCTGCCGGTACGACCGTCGCCGGCTCCCTCGTCACGGGGTGGCCGTCGGCCGTCCACCTGGTGAACCCGCCGTCGAGCACGGCAACCCGCGTGTGGCCGAAGGTGCGCAACATCCACCAGACGCGCGCTGCGCTGAAGTTCTGGCCGGACGCGTCGTACACGACCACCGCATGGTCGTTGCTGATACCGAGTGCGCCCATGCGCTGCGCGAACGTCTCGGCCCCCAGCAGGGTATGGGGAAAGGGTGCAGATTCATCACTCAGCCAGCCGATGTCGGCGAACACGGCGCCCGGAATGTGGGACGACTCGTATTCCCGTCGGGCATCGCGACCGGCATTGGGCAGATACATGCTGGCGTCCACGATACGGACCTGCGGATCCGCGAGATGCGCGGCCAGCCAGGCGCCGGACACCAGCGGTGTGGGCAGAAGGTCACTGGTCATGTCCCGATATAGCCGGAAACCTTCCAGAGGTCGATACCCGTAGGGTAAGGATCACCATTTTCTGGAGTTCGCATGCTCGCCACGATCCTCCGGCTGTTTGCGCTGCGCCCCCTGCTGTCGATGGCGATTTTCGGGATTCCCATCCTGGTGCTCGTCGCGATCGGCCTGTTCACGGTCCTGGCGCTCAAGGTGCTGGTGTTCATTGTCTTCCCGATCGTGCTGGTGATCTGGCTCATCCGGCGTTTCCGGCGCAACGAGAGCCCGATCGAATCCAGCGTGATGGATCCGTAGGCCCGGAACCGCAAGACCATGCTCGACGCGATCCGCCGCATGATCGGCGACAGCAAACCCGCCGCAGCCGGCGCACCCTCCGGCGCCTATTCGAATGACGTGCGCATGGCCGCGTGCGTGCTCCTGGTCGAGCTGGCCAACGTGGACGGCGAGTTCAGCGCGCTCGAACGGCAGCGCATCCTCGACATCCTGCAACGCCACTTCGGCGTCGACGCAGACGGGGCCGAGCAGCTGCTGGCCGAAGCGGGCATCGCGGCCCGGAGCGCGGTGGACGACTTCGTGTTCACGCGACAGGTCGTGCGTGAGTACGATCTCGCACAACGCATGGTGCTGGCCGAGCTGATGTGGCAGGTGGTGCTGGCCGATGGTACCGTCGACGACAACGAGTCGTACCTGATGCGCAAGCTGGCGAACTTGCTGCAGCTGGAGCCGGCGTTTCTGGCAGCGGCACGAAAGCGGACACAAGGGTGACCACCACATGGTAGACTCGGCGCCACGCTCGGCGTATCTTTTCATTGCACTCGAATGACAGCGCGCTGACGGCGTAGTGTAGCGTCGGCGGATGACCACCACCGTACTCGAGGCGAGCCCGCGCGTGACGACTCCCGCCGCCCTGATGACCGCCGAAGAACTGTTGGCGTATCCCCTGCCGAACAAGCGGGTCGAACTGGTGCGCGGCCGGCTGCTCGTGCGAGAGCCTCCCGGCATGCGCCACGGGGAGCACGCCGCGCGGGTGGTCGCTGCGCTCATCAGCTATCTGAGCAGTGACCGCACAGCCAGCGGAGCGGCGCAGACCCGGGGACGCGTGGTCACCTGTGACTCAGGCTTCACGCTGGCCCGCAATCCCGACACGGTGCGCGCGCCCGATGTGGCGTACGTATCACGCGAGCGCTGGGCCGGGCCACTGCCTGATGGCTATGGTGAGTTCGCGCCCGACCTCGCGGTCGAGGTGCGTTCACCGAGCGATCGGCCCGGTGCCGTGCTCAGCAAGGTCGGCGACTGGCTCGACGCGGGCGCGCAACTGGTGTGGGTGGTCGATCCCGCCAGTCAGCAGGTCGCCGTCTATCGCGCGGACGGCTCGCAGGCAGTGCTTGGTGTGGATGACGCGCTCGAAGGTGACGACGTGCTGCCCGGGTTCGCGTACCCGATCTCGGAACTGTTTGCCGCATAGCTGGACAAAGGTAGCTCCCGCGACAGACTGTCACACTGGCGAGCTACGATGCACGCATGATCGAAGCCGCCCGGGCGCTCCGGATACCGATCGCCGCGATCTGAGGGTCGGAGCACGACACCTGCCTTCGGCCGCTGCGGTAATCAATCCCCGGCTTGCGGCACTGGCGGATGGTGATCCCCATGCACCGCAGCGGCGCCAATGCCCATGCGCTTCAGGAACGTGCTGCGCCAGTGCTCCATGATCTCGTACACGGTCGGCACCACGACCAGTGTGAGCACCGTCGATGCAATGACGCCGCCGATGACGGCACGGCCCAGTGGCGCGCGGAAGTCGGCCCCCTCGCCGAAGCCGAGTGCGACCGGTACCATGCCGGCGATAAGGGCCAGCGTCGTCATCATGATAGGTCGCAGGCGAATGCGTCCGGCTTCCACCAGTGCATCCCGCACGCTCAGCCGTCCGTCGTTGTGCGCCCACTTGGCAAAGTCAATGAGCAGGATGGCGTTCTTGGCCACGATACCCATCAGCATCATCACGCCGATGAGGCTCATGACGTTGAGCGTGTCGCCGGTGATGAGCAGTGCGACCACGACACCGATGAGCGACAGCGGCAGCGAGATGAGGATGACCAGCGGTTCGAGAAACGAGCTGAATTGCACGACGAGGATGAGGTACATGAGCAGCACCGCCACGCCGAGCGAGGCGATGATCGCCCCGAACATCTCGTTCTGGCTTTCCACCTGCCCGCCTTCGGTGATGTGGTAGCCCGGGGGCAGCGGCACCTGGTTCACGCGTGTCATCACGTCGTTGGCAACGTTCCCCATGGCGGCGCCAATCACGTTCGCGCCCACAGTGACCACGCGCTTCCGCTGATAGTGGTCGATTTGTGCCGGACCCTTTCCTTCGGTGATGGACGCGATCTGCTGGAGCGGGATGAACGGTGTGGTCTGCCCGCCGGCCTGTGGCACACCGGTGACCATGATCGGCAGGTTCGCGAGGTCGCGCAGCCGCTCACGCGTGCCCGGCGCCAGTCGCACGCGCACCGAACGCGAAATGCCAGACGGATCCACCCACGTGCCGCTCTCGACACCAGCGAAGGCGAAGCGCATCGCAGTGGCCAACTGCCCCATACTTACGCCGAGGCTGGAGGCGAGTCCGCGGTTGACGCGCACGCTGAACTCCGGCGATTCGCCCTTGGTGGACAGCCCCACGTCCACCGCACCGCTCGCGCGCCGCACGGAGTCGGCGATCTGCAGGGCGAGCTGACTCAACACGCTGGCATCGGGTCCCTGCACCTGAAGCTGAAGCTGCTTCTGGTTTCCGGAGAGGCCACCAGCGGCAAACGTGTACGTGACCGCTCCCAGGATGTGTCCGATCTCCTCGCGGATCATGACACCGAACGCCTCCTGGCTGATCGCACGCTCGTGCTTCGGCACCATGCGCACGTAGACGGTGGCGGCATCCACCGCTCCCGATCCCGATGCGCTGCCGGCGGTCGTGTAGGTATACGCCACCTCCTTGTGCCGGCGGACCATGCGCGAAACCTCCTCCGCCTTCGCGACCGTGTACTCGAGTGTCGAGCCCGGAGGTGTTTCGATGGCGATGTTCAACTCACTGTTGTCCTGGATCGGCGCAAAGCCGAAGCCGCCAAACCTGAGCTGCAGCGTGATCGCCAGCACCAGGCTCGCCACGGCAATGCCGATCATCCACCAGCGGTGATCGAGCGCCCACCCGACGACGATCTTGTAGCGATCGGCCTGCCGGTCGAACCAGACGTTGAAACGTTCGAGCGCGCGCGCAAGGGGATTGCGCCGTTCATGCGCCTCGACCTGGGGGTCCGCCCAGTACGCCGACAGCATGGGATCGAGCGAGAACGACACGAACAGCGAGACGAGCACCGCACTGGCGATCGTCAACGCGAAGGGCTTGAAGAGCTGGCCGGCGATGCCGGGCATGAACCCCACCGGCACGAACACGGCGACGATGGCAAATGTGGTCGCCGTGACGGCCAGCCCGATTTCGTTGGTGCCCTCGTGTGACGCGCGCATGTGGTCCTTTCCCATCTCGATGTGTCGCACGATGTTCTCGCGCACGACAATCGCATCGTCGATGAGGATGCCGATGGCCAGCGACAGCCCGAGCAACGACATCACGTTCAGCGAGAAGCCGAACATGAGCAGCGGGGCGAATGCCGTGAGCACCGACACCGGCAACGCCAGGCCGGTGATGACGGTGGAGCGCCAGGAATTGAGGAACAGGAAGACGACGAGCACGGTGAGCATCGCCCCCTCGAACATCGTCTCCTCGACATTCCTCACCGAGTTGCGCACGCGAGTGCCACCGTCGCGCACCATTTCCAGTCGCGTGCCTGCGGGCAGGGTGGCCTGCAGCTCCGCCATGCGCGCGCGCACGCCATCGCTGACCGCCGTGGTGCTCGCCTCACGTGACTTGATGATGTCGAGCCCGATGGCGGTCGTGCTGTTGAACCGAGCCGCCGAGTTGGGCTCGGCCGCACCGGCCTCGATATCGG
>CAZPON010000240.1:0-5589 GCA_964588045.1 uncultured Gemmatimonas sp. | reverse complement strand
TGCTCCGCCAAAGGGTCGTCGCCGAGCAGCACGCGCTCGCTGTCCAGGAACCCGCCCGATGGCGTGCGCGCCCCGGCAATGATGCGGCCGCTGCCATCGCGCACGTCGCCGAACGCGTTCACCACGGCAATCGCTGCGGCGAACACCCCGCTTCCGTCTGCCGTGCCAAGGCCAACGCCGCCCTTCATCGCGAACTCCACGCCGGCGCACTTCCCCACCAGTGCGCCCGTGCCCGCGCCAACGCACCCTTCCTCGATATCGCGCGACGATGCGCGTTCACACGCATCGTAGGCCATTGCCGTCGTCGGTCGCGCATCGAACCGCCCCAGTGGCGCGAGATCGAAGAGCACCGCCGCCGGAACAATGGGGACGACACCGCCACCCACGTCGAACCCGCGCCCACGCTCCTCCATCCACTGCATCACGCCGCCCGCCGCATCGAGTCCGTATGCCGATCCACCGGTCAGCAGGACAGCATCCGTGCGATCCACGAGGTGGTCCGGGCTGCACGTGGCGAGCTCACGACTTCCACTCGCGCGACCGATGGTGGTCGCCGCGCACCGAAACGGGTCCGCAATACCGCGCACCACGGTGCAGCCGGTGGCGCCGGGTTCGTCGGTGGAGTGGCCAATCGCCAGGCCAAGGCGATGCCAGTAGGTGGCGGCCATGAGGGAATATACCACTACTGAGTTCGGAGTTCTGAGTTCTGAGTACTGAGTACTCAGTACTCCCAACTCAATCGATCGTCGCCGCCTCTCCCTGCCCGACGCTCGCTGCGACGACTTCACCCAGCTCCGCCAGTTGGAACGGCTTGGCCAGCACCGGACGCCCGGAATCCCGCACGAACTCCGCAGCCGCCTTGCGACCCAGGTCTCCCGTCATGAACACCACGCGTTCGGCCGTGGCCGGATGGTCCGATTCCAATGCGCGGTACACTTCGTCGCCGGTGGTGTCAGGCAGTCGCAGGTCGAGCAGCACCACATCGAACGCGCGCTGCCCCGCGAGCGCGAGCGCTTCGTCGCCGCGGCCAACCGCTTCCACTTCGTAGCCGAGCTTCTGGAGATAGCGGGTGATCGCTGCCCGCAGCGTCACCTCGTCTTCCACCAGCAGCACCAGGCCCTTGTGCCGATGTTCCCCGTCTCCGGGCGCGTCGCTCTTCACTGGTAGCGTCGCGGCGTTCATGGGCGCGAATACCTGCGTGATCACTTGCGCGATCGCCGTCGGCGCGTCACTGATGCGCTCCGATTCGACCGCGGCATCCTGCGGCAGGGAGATCGTGAAGGTTGTCCCCTGGCCCAGCGTCGACCGCACCGACAGCGTGCCGGCATGTTCGGCCACGATGCGCTTCGCGATTGACAGGCCGTAGCCCTTCCGCCCGCGCTGGAATCGCGTGGTGAACGTGGGCTCGAACACGCGGGAAATATCGGCCGGCGCGATGCCGTGTCCGGTGTCGGACACCTCGATCGTCACCTGGTCGCCGCGGCGCCACGTTGCCACATGAATGCTGCGCGCCCCGCGTGACTCGGCGACCGCTTCGTCGGCGTTGGCCAGCAGGTTCAGGAGCGCCTGCTGCAACTGCCGCGCATCACCGCGCACCGATGGCAGGGTGCCGTCGAGGGTCATGGACACCATCACTTCGGCCGAACGCCGGGCATAGCCGTGCAGTTCCACCGCGCGTTGCACTGTGCGGTCGATATCGATGGCCGTTGCGACGGCGTGTCCTTCGCTGGTGGCGTCGAGCAACTGGGCGAGAATGCGCGATACGCGTTGCGCCTCCGACGCGATCTGCGACATCACCTCGCGATCGGCCGCCGCCAGGGTCGGTGACTCGACTTCCAGGTTGGTCAGTGCGAGGAGACTCGTGAGCGGGTTGTTGAGTTCATTCGCCACGCCCTGCAACAGCTCGCCCGCCGATGCGAGGCGCGACTGCTGCGCACTCGTCTCGCGCAGCAGCTCCTCTTCGGTGGTGTCGCGCATCACGCCCAGCCCGCCCACCACCACGCCGCCTTCGACGATCGGCGCAGTGGTGAGCGTGCCGACGCGCGTTTCGCCATTGCCGCCGATGTAGCGCAACTGCCGTCGCTGCCGCTCGCCCGCGAACGTGCGGGCCAGCAGGGTGTCGGCCACCGCCTGGTCGCGCAAATCGAGCACCGTCGTGTAGGGCTTCCCGAGCAGTTCATGCCTCGGCTTGCCCGTGGCAACCACCAGGCCGCGATTCACCGAGGTGAACAGGCCGCCGCGATCAACCATGAAGATCGCGTCGCTGGCCGACTCGATGAGCTGCTGGTAGTTGGACTCCGAGCGCACCAACGCCACGGAATCGGCGCGCTGGTCGGTGATATCGCGCAGGCACGCCACGGTGCCGGTGACCTGCCCGACCTCGATCAACGGTGCGCTGCTCACGGCGACGAGTCGCCGCTCGCCATCGGCGCAAATCACCGCGCACTCATAGCGCTGGATGGCGCCTTCGCGCGCAGCCGCCTCGTGTTCCATCACCACGTCCAGTGATTCCGGCGCCGTCAGCGACGATCCCGTCGTCCCCACCACGTCGGGCATGCGAAACAGTGCGTTGGCCGCAGCGTTGGCGAAGGCGATCCGTCCATCGAGACCCGTGATCACGATGGCATCGGTGACCGTCTCGAGCACGCGTTGATGACGTTCGGCCAGGCGATGCATGGACGTGACGTCGTCGAACGTGATGACGCTGCCGCCGTCGGGATGCGGCGAGACGAGGAACTCGAACAGGCGCTCGTTCGATTCGTCACGCATGATCTCGCGCGTCGGCGCGCCGTCCGCCGTGGACCGCTCCACGAGCGCGGCCACCGTGGTCACCTCGGCGGCACCCGCACCCAGCAGTGCGGCACTGAACGTCTTGCCCAGCAGGTCGGGGATCGAAAGGCGGCACAGTTCCGCGGCCCGCGCATTGCACCGTCGCACCGTCAAGGCCTCGTCGACCACCACCATGCCGCTGGCGATTGCATCGAAGGCCACCTTCCATTCGCGCGTGGCGCGCTCGACTTCCTCGAACAGGCGCGCATTCACGATTGCCACCGCAACGTGATCGGCCAAGCGCTGCAGTACGCGACCGTCGTCTTCGGTGAACGGCTGCTCGCGATTGATCACGGCAATGGCACCGATCGTTCCACGCGCCGCCACCAACGGTGCAATCGCCGCCCGCTGGATGTGTGCAAGCCGCTGGATGGTCCGCGATGCGTGCGGCTCGTTCCGGAAATCGTTGGACACGACCAGCGCGTTGTCCACCACGGCCTGGCCCAGGAGGCTCGATGCGACCGGCACATGCACGCCGGCCAGCACGTCGGCCGCACCGACCGCCGCCACGATCTGCATGTAGTCGTCGTTGCGCAGGGCCACGCACGCGCCCTCGACGCCGAGCAGCGACACGGAGTGGCGGAGAATGAGTCGCAGCACCTCGCCAAGGCGAAGCGATTCACCGACAGCGCGTGCAACGTCGGCCAGGGCTTCGGTCTGCCGGCGCTCGCGCTCGCTCTCGGCGTAGCGTCGGGCATTGGCGACTGCGGTCGCTGCCTGCGACGCCATCGTCGACAGCACTTCCTCGTCTTCGGCGCTGAACACTTCGTTCGATGCCGCGTGAACCGCCAGCACGCCAACCAGGTGGATACCGGCCAGCAGCGGCACCGCAAGAATCGACGCGGCAGGTCCGGAATCACCCATCACGTCGTAGGTCGACAGCGGCGGCGCCAATCCGGCCTTTTCCCGGGCACGATCGGCATCGCGGTCGCCCACGCGCACCGGGCTGCCGGTGCGCGCCACTTCGGCCATGATGCCGTCGCCAAGGCGCACCACACCACGCGGACGCTCGACACCACGCACCATGCGCAACGCCGTGGTCAGCAAGTCCTCGTCGAGGTTCGGCAGCCCGATCGTGACGCCTTCCGCGCGTGTCGCCCGCATGGCGTGGCGTGCGAGCTCACGCATGATCTCGTGTTCGTCGAGCGAACGCGCCATCGCGGCGCCGGCTTCCTGCAGGCGCTGCAGGCGTTCCGATCGGCGTTGCGCCAGCGTCCGCAGCGCATCGTAGGCCAGGCGGGACGCCAGGTGACGCACGAGGCTCGAGACATTGCGTCGCCTGGCTTCCGACGGGCGTCGGCCATCACGCGGTGTGGCCAGCTTCACGAGGCCCAGCAGTTCGCGCTCCGCACCGTACAACGCACCCAGCACCAGGTCGGTCGGCAGCCACGTGTTGCCGTCGCCACGGGGCGACGGATCGGCGGCGAAGAATTCGCGCGACACCCACTCGTCGCTGCCGTCGAGCAGGAACAACTCGCCAACCCGAAATCGATCGAGCTGTGCAAGCCGACGACGCCACACGGCGCCCGGCAGCGGCTGCAGGGCGAAATCGGTGATGCCGGCCGACGCACTGTGGCCGGCGGCAACCGACATGGTCACGTTCAGCGAGGCATCACGCAGGGTGATGACGACGCGGTCGAACCCCATCGCATGCAGCGCGTCCGCCGCGGCGCGCACACGCGCGGCCGACGTGTCCGCCCGGTCAATGGCGTCCAAGGCATCAGCGAGCGCCGGCGAGACGGGCGGCGCAGAGGAGATCATCGAATCAGGCATTCAGTCATTTAAGACGAGTATCGCGGGGCGAGGATACAGGATACTTACTGCGTACAGGGCCCCTGCAGGAGCCTCAAAACGTCCAGGTCCTGAAGAAGTCTGCGCCGATCTGGGGCGGCGTCTGCTGGAACGTCCGCGAGATGCCGGGACGGCCGCACGCTTGCGCACTCGACGCCGGCTCGAGGCCCACCGACGCCGAGAACCCGCTTTCGAAGCGGCGCTCGAGCTTCACGCCAATGCCCTGGGCAAAGAGCGCCAGCGCTTCACCACCGCCAGAGGGCTGCTGGGAAAGCCCGCACAGGCCGGTGGTGAACGTGAAATACGTGTTGCGCGCCACCTGCCCGCCGAGGCCCACGCGTGTGGACGCCAGGATACCGAGACTGCTCTGTCGCAGGTTGGCCGCCTCGTTGGGCGCGATCGCCGTCGGCTCCACCTGCACGACGTCGAAACGCCCGCCGGCCAGCCGGCTGGACAGGTAGCTGCCGGCCAGTCGCAGCGCGAGAGTGGCGCCCTGTTCGGCGTAGGCCGTGCCCAGCAGCGCATACGCAGGCTCGCCGGTCACGAGATAGCTCAGCATATCGCTTTCAGGCAGCGGCGGATTGTCGGCGCTGGACAACGCCAGCGACGGACGGTCGAGCGTACCGCCAATGCTGACGCGAATGCGCACGTCCTGACGATTCGAATTCGCACGCGTTTCGCGCACCGTATGCAGCGCCGTGATGTCGAGCGCCGGCTCAAGATCCGGATCACCGTAGAAGCGCAC
Organism: uncultured Gemmatimonas sp.; assembly: GCA_964588045.1. Classification (GTDB taxonomy): domain Bacteria; phylum Gemmatimonadota; class Gemmatimonadetes; order Gemmatimonadales; family Gemmatimonadaceae; genus Gemmatimonas. The sequence goes on along the minus strand of CAZPON010000240.1, from coordinate 224 downwards.
GACACCGCGGTCCACCTCAAAACCCGGTCGCGCGATACCGAGATTGAGCTGGTAGGTGCCGCGCTCGACCACCAGCGAATCCGACAGCGCCAGACGCGCTGCGCGTCCATCGCGCCCCATCGAACGCGTCACGCGAAGGCTGCCGCCGAGCTTGAGATTCGCCTCGGGCGAGCGCAGCCACACGTTGTCGCCGATGTTCACGCGCACGTCGTCCAGCACGAGGT
>CAZPON010000239.1:0-5615 GCA_964588045.1 uncultured Gemmatimonas sp. | reverse complement strand
GTGTACGGTTCGCCCACATATCCCTTCACACCGGTGACCCCCTGCGCAATGAGGTCCACGATGCGACTCTGGCCGCCCTCGGTGGGACCAAACGTACGGGCGCTTGTCGAAACGAACGTTTCGGCGAGCGCTCCCGGCAGAAAGCGCACGGCATGGTAGGCCGTGCTGTCGAAGCGGCTGTCGTTGCTGCCCCAGCTCACATAGCCCATCACCGGGCCCGGCGGTACGACGAACGACGGTGTGGTGTCGATCTGCGCGTCGATGCCGCGCGCCTGCAGGCGGAAGGCGGCCACGAACAGCCTGCGATTCATCACCGCGTAGCCGTCGCTGCCGGCGCGGAATCGCATGGCGTCGAAAAAGAACGGCCCCGGCGCGGCGCGCGCATCGATTGCGCGGTCCACCAGCGCCAGGCAGTCGGCGACGTGACCGCAATCGAGCCGCGTCACCAGGTACATGCCGTATTCCTGGCTGTTGAACGGACCGGTGGCGCCATGATAGGGATTGCGGAATCGCCGCAGCCATGTGGTGTCGAATCCCACCATCGGCGGCACGAGCAGGTTCATGCCGGCCAGCATCGCGTCGACGGCGTATCCACTCTTGCGCGCAATGCGAATCGGCACGCCGGTGGTGAGCACGATGAAGTCGATGCGCACCGGCAGTGCCTCGATGGCGGCGCGCACCGGCGCGACGAGGTCGGTGCGAAACGCGATATCGCCGATCTCGTCGTCGAGCGGCAGCTCGAGGCGCAGCACATGGCTCGGGTCGATGCCACGCCGACGGGCATAGTAGCGTCCCACGGAATCGCTGGCCGGGCTGCGCGCATTGATGACCACCAGCACCCGTTCGGCGCCGGTGCGCGGCTCGCGCTTGGGTGTACGATGTGCGGGGCCGTTGCAGGCGCAGAGCAGCAGCGCCAGCCCTATCGCCTGCAGGAACTCCCGCCGACTGTGTGGACGCATCTCATGGAATGTACCGCCACGCCGACGCCCGCGGGCCTCCACCGTTCCCGTACCCACCGGTGATCAGCGCGCCACCGCCCGGCAGTGGTGCGACCGCCGAGAACTGTCCGGCCATGCGCGCATCGCCCGGCACGCGCGTGAACACATTCCCGACGGGATCATACCGTTCCGCGTGCGGAGCGCCGCCGGCCACCAGCACATCGCCATTCGCGAGGCGCACGCTGCTGCCGTTGTGCTTGTATCGCCGCGCCGTCATGGCAGGGCCGGCGATGAACACGCCCGTGGCGGGATCGAACAGCTCGGTCGTGTCGTAGGCGCCTTGGTCGTCGCGCTCGTCGCTGCCGCCGGTGACCAGTACGCGTCCATCGCGAAGCAGCACCGCATCATGCTTGTGACGGCGCACGAGCATGTCGCCGGCGCGACGGAATGTGCCCGTCGTCACATCGTACAATTCCGTCGACGCATACAACACGATGTCGGCACGGCGACCGCGATGGCCTCCGGCAATGAAGACGCGGCCGTCGAGGAGCCGCACGGCGGTGTGACTTTCCCGGGCGACGGTCATGCTGCCAGTCGCCGAGAACTGGCCTGTCGCCGGGTGGTACAGCTCGGCGCTGCCGAGGAACGTCCAGCCTGGCCCGATGCCACCAACGAGCAGCACCTTCCCGTTGTCGAGCAGCACCGCCGCATGGTCGGCGCGCGCGAACCGCAATGACCCCGTGGGCGTGAACGTATTGGTCCCCGGATCGAACAGCTCGGCGGTCGTGATCGGCGTGCCGCCGGCAACGTATCCACCGGCGATGAGCACCTTGCCATCCGAGAGCAACGTGGCGGAATGGCTGTGCCGCGTGACGCGCATTGGTGGCAGGGGACGAAAGACACCCGCTGCCGGATCATATGTCTCCGCGCCAAGTGGCGAACCCTCGGTCACGAATCCACCAGCGACCAGCACACGTCCATCGGGCAGCGCCGTCGCGGTGTGCGCCGCGCGCGCGGCACTCATCGACGCGGTGGTCACCAGCATCGCGACCATGTGGTACATCAGGACGCACAAGCCTGACAACATCAGGACGTCTCCGGTGACAGGGAAGGGCATTCGCGCATTGGATGCCGACGGCCTGTCGATCGTTTAGCCGGCGACACGGGGGAACGGCCCTCGCGCCTACCGTAGCTCCTTCCGGATCACCAGCTTGAGCCCCGACCACACATCGGTGACCGCGCAGACTTTCACGTCCACGAATCCCATCGGCAACGCGACGGCGCGGATGATGTCTTCGGTGATGTCGGTGGGCACCTTGGCGCTCTTCTTCGGCCACGACACCCACACCATGGCGTCCGGGCGCAGCGCATCGCGCAGCGTGGCGAGTCGCTGCGCGAGATCGGTGCGGCGCGTGGCGAAGAGATGCACCACGTCGACCGTGCGGCTCATGCGTGTCACGAACGACACGCCGTCCGGCAGCGGCTCCAGGAGCGCGGTGTAGTCCGCCGGAGAGTTGATCGGCAGCACGCGCGTGCCGCCGGTGATACCCAGCTTCTTCGCCAGTGGCGTTCCTGAGTATCCCGGCGTCGCGTTGGGGCTCATGGGAATGGTGTTCAGGCCGTAGCGCGCTTCAGTTCCGCCGTGGCGCGTTCCAGGATCGCGGTGATTTCTGCCACCTGCTCCGCCGTGCGACGTCCGGTCATCATCGCCGACGCAAACTCCCGCGCCAGTCCGATCATCGCGTCGCGCGCGGGACGCACCGCGTCGCCGAACACCGCGTCGCCAATGCTGTTCACGCGCTCGAACAGTTCGTCGACCACCGGACGATGCTCGGCCAGGTGAGCGCGGCCTGCATCGGTGATCGTGTACACCTTCTTGCCGCCTTCTTCCGGTGTCGTGGCCGCGTAGCCCAGGTCCTCGAGCATGGTGAGCGTCGGATAAATGGCGCCGGCACTCGGCGTGTACCGCCCGCCCGAGCGCTCCTCCAACTCCTTGATGATGTCGTAGCCGTGACGCGGCTTTTCATCGAGCAGGCGCAGGATCACCAGCTTCAGGTCGCCCTGCTCGAACATCCGCCCGCCGCCGAACGGACCGCGCCGCTTTGATCCACCGCTTCCGAAGAAGGCGCCCAGATCATCGAACCCCGTCCAACCGCGCCGTCCGCGCCCTTCACAGCTTGGATCGTGCCACATAGGTGCCTCCAAAGATATAGCGTAAGTAATATCGTACGATCTATCTTACGATATTACTTGCGATATATCGTGTCAATACCCGCCGCGTCCGTCCCGACGGCTCACCCCCAGCTGCCCGACGGGATCGCGCCCGGCGCGACCATCAGGAACTTCTGCAGGTCCTTTCCCCGCATGCCCGTGCCCATGCCCATGGAGCGAGTCCTCGCTGCGTGTGTTGCGATCGCGACTCAGAACACCAATACCGCCATCAACCGGAACTTCGGTGCGCCACTGAATCCGAAACGGGCTTCGAGATTGGTGGCGTACTTCTCGAGGACCGGCAGTTGCGTGCCCACGATCCACGTCCCGCCGATGTCATCGTCGCTTTCGGCGAACGTGTACGTCGGGGCGATTCCGCCGTAGACACCCCAGCCCTTGGATACGATCCGGGCGAGAAAGTCCACGTTGACGTCAGTGGTCGTGTAGTCACCGAACCCGACCTGCACGTTGGGGATCACGCGAAGCAGGCGAAGGGCCGCCTTGCCCATGCTGAACTGTGCGCCGAGCACGACTTGAGTCGGGTCGTTGCCAATACCTGCCTTCAGTCCGAAGCCAAGCCCGCTTGGTGACGAGCTGTCGTCCTGCGCATGGACCGTCGATGCGGAGAGCAGCGCCAGTGCTGCAATGCCAACCAATGACCGGAGAACGGATTGCATATCAACCTCACCGGAAGAAGAGGAATGTGACCCTCAAGGTACTGGCGCGGGCGTCGGCCCGTGAGGTCCCGCGCGGCGGCGGCGAGTGGCCGGCGGGTTAAGTTTCACCGGATATGAACGCGCCGCACCTTCTCATCATCGATGCGCAATCGCTCGCCGGCCGGGCGGCGCACGTTGCCAATGGCGACGTCAGCTATGGCGTGCGTCTCTGGTGCCAGATGGCGCGCGGTGCAGCCATGGACGTCGGCGCGACGCATCTTGTCGCCGCCTGGGATCACGACGGCCCGACGTTTCGTCACGCGCTTTTTCCCGCGTACAAGCATCGTCGCACGGGGGCCATGCGTTCGCGCGTCGCGCCGATACGCGAGGGGGTGGAAACCACGGGGCTCGCCAGCCTCAGCGTGGTGAACTACGAGGGGGATGACAGTGTTGCGTCGCTCATGGCGCGCTACCGGGCCGAGGCGCGGGTCACCGTGCTGTCGAACGATTCGGACCTGCTGCAGTTCGTATCCGATGGCGTCGAAGTCGCCACCTACGTCGGCGCCGGCAACGGGCCCAATGGCATGCGCATCAAGCCATGGAGCAGCGCCGATGTGTTCGCACGGTTCGGCGTGTTGCCGTCCAACCTTCCCGCGTTCAAGGCCCTGTGCGGCGAGGACGGCGACGACATTCCCGGCGTGAAGAGCATCGGCAAGGGCACGGCCGTGAAACTGTTGCGGCGATGGCAGTCGCTCGAGAAGGCGCTCGAGGCGAGCGAGTTCGTGAGTCATCGCGACGCCACCGCGAAGCTCGCGGGTCAGCATGAACATGTCCGGCTCATGCTGCAGTTGACGACCATCTGTCAGGATGTGCCATTGCCGGCATTGGATCTTGTGCACTGCGATATGCGTGTCATCCGCTGGCCCGATGGCTCGTCGGCGCGCGCCGCGATGGTTGTGCATCGCATGGCGGCAGGACCGGGACTCGAGGACATCCCGTTTCCGGTTGAGCCGGCGCCGTACTGACGCGCCCCGGGCGCGACTCGTCCCAATTCCATTCTGTGCAAACGTGGCGACGGTGACGCGATGCACCTGTCGTCTGGTTGATCTTGCACACACATACTTCGAGGTTCCCGATGCATTCCACGAACATCAATCGCTCGTCAGTCGCGAGGCTGGCGGTTGCCGGTGCGTTGGCGACGAGCATGCTCCTCACCGCGTGCGGCAGCGAGCAGGTCACTGAGCCCATCACGAACAGCGCCCGCATCGAGGTGACGGAGGAGCCGGGTTCGTCTTCGATCGTCGGAAGCGATCCGCACGATATCACGCTCACGGTCGGCTTCGGCATCATCTACCGTGCGCGCATTGTCGATGCGAACGGCCAGCCGGTCAGCAACGCACGTCCCACGTGGCACAGCACCAACCCCGGCGTGGCCTCGGTGAATCCGTTGCCGGATTCGGCCGGTGTGGATGCGGCACGCGCGGCCATCAGCGCACGCGCCGTGGGCACGGCGCTCGTGATTGCGTCGTACAACGGCATGGCCGACACGTCGCGCGTGTCGGTGATCGCGCGCGTCGACACCGGTGGAAACCCGCCGGTGCGTCCCGTCGCGTTCGATGCGACGATCATCGTGCGCGGGTTCGTTCCGGGCACCGACACGGCGTCGATCGGCTCCATGTTGATACCCGGCGCCACGGTGACACTCACCCGGTTGCCGTTGCTGCCAACCGACACCACGACCCCCGGCGTGACGCCGGTCACGGTGCCTACTTTGTTCGGCACGATGACCGTCGATGCCAGCTCGCAGGTC
>CAZPON010000238.1:0-5636 GCA_964588045.1 uncultured Gemmatimonas sp. | reverse complement strand
AGCGACCTGCTCGAGCCAGTCTATCAATCGATGTGGAGTGAGACCATCAGATAGTTGGCTGTTCATTCGGCGTTCAGGAGTCCACACGTGAGATCTCCGTCGCTTGGAGCCGTGTGGGTCGCCCGCTACCGAATCAGGCGAAGTGATTGCTGTCCTTGCGTCACTGCTCCATCCGCAGCCACCGCAGTTTCAAGGGCTGCACAAATGCGGCGCAGTATGCCCTCCCGGCGCAGCGTTCGAGGCGAGCTGGCGGTGTACCTGCGCAGTTGGTTGCGCAGCGCGCAGGAGCTTGGGTACTGCAGGAGTTCTGCAACCTGCGCGAGCGTGCGGCCCGGTTCGTCCAGATAGTGGGCTGCTGTCAGTAGTCGTGCCCAGCCGATCACCCACCGCGGGCTGGGAATTCCGTTGTCCTCACAGAACTTGCGGAGGGATCGCTCAGGAATTCCTGCAGCGTCTGCGAGCAAACGCGCTGAGATCGGTTCCAGGGCGAGGCGCAGTGCGGTCTTGAGTACGGTGACCAACGGATGCGGCAGGCTGAGTCCACACTCTTCCCATACCCGGTGTGAGACGTCATGCGCCTGACAGCGCTTGAGTGCCGTGTACAGTGGTCCCAGCTTCAGCTCGGTATCTGCCGAAAGGATATCGGTGACACCGATCCGACCCAAGGTCATGGTTCCGCGATGCGTGGACACTCCGGGGACGAAGACGGCGACCACTGGCACGTACGGAAACCGGCGTCGGAAACGTTGGTACTGTATCGCGCAGTCTGCGTGCCCCTCCCCGGGCACGCCCAAGAGCAGGCAAGCCCCCACCGAGTGTTGAAGCGCGTCCTCGGCACGAGCCAGAGACGGCACGTCATCCACTCGCACCGCGTCACCCACCAGATGACGCACACGCGCGGATAGCGCGGGGGTGAGCGCCACCGCAATAATCGCTCTCGGTACGTGGAGTGGTCGACGTCCGGTGAACATGAAGCGTGAGAGTGGGTGGAGGATGGCTGTCCAAGGCGACGCGAGGCTCCCAGGCGCGACACCGGAATTGCGCTGGTACCTACGCTATCTGGAGCAGACGCAACAACGCAGGATGTCGCACGCGCCGCTTGCGTTGTTGCTGCTCTTGCGCTCTTCCTCCGGATGGAGTCGCAGAACCTGTCAATTGGTCGATACGCAGCCTTGTCCGTAGCTCCTCGATCATGAACTGGCGCTCGAAGAAACCAGCGCTGTGCGCGACGCGATCGGCTTCGTCCAGCGCTGTCGTCGCGCTCCGGACGTCGGCACGGGCGATGGCGAGTGTCGCGTCCGACAGGTGGACCATGACTTCGGCGGCTGGAGCGAGTCGCTGCGTCTTCAGGACCTGCACTTCCGCCATGAAGCCGAGCAGAGGTGCATCCTGCAGTGGATCACGGTGCGGGGGTGCCGAAGCAAGGCGCGCTTGAATCGCGCCCCACAGCGCAGGAACCCGCACCATCGGAAGGGTGCTTGACTGAAGGACTACCTCAAACCCGCGCGCGGCCGCATCGATGTCGCCTGCCTCCAGCGCGATCTCGGCCATGGTACCGACCAACTGCTCGCGCCGAAAATCGGACGTCGTCAGGAGGTCGAATGCAGCCCATACATGCAACAACGCATCCATGTGTTTGCGTTGTTTGCGGCGCACGACCGCCATCAATTGGTGTGTGGGAATGCGATAGACCGCGGGGAGCCCGGCGCCCCGTCGAAGCAACGGCATCAGCAGGCGCGCGCCGCGCGGAATATTGCCGCGATTGAGGGCGAGCGCGGCCAGTCCGAGCGACGCCTGCGGCGATGCATCCCGGACGGGTGCGTAACGCACCGCCTCTCTCGCCTTGCCATACCACTCCATCGCGTGCTCGAGCTCGCCCATGGTGCGTGCAATGCGTCCGCGTCGGGCGCAGCACAAGGCCAACCGCTCGGCGATCAGAGAACCATCGTCGCGAACGTCGTTCCGGAGCTTGATGGACAGGAGCCGCGCAAGCTCGGATAGCATGCGAAGGCTCAAGCGAAACGCCCCCCGATGCTCCGCTACGGTCGCGGCCTGGAGCCACATGGCAAAGGGCTCATCGTCGGCCAACATGGCCCATTGCGGTGGAATTTCGCTCGCCGCGCTGCGGAGCTGCGCTGCCAGCGACGCCGCGGGTGCCTCCAGTGTCTCCAGATGCTCGAGGTGCGCGGCAGCAAGGACCAAGGCGCCAAGGAGCGCCTGATCGTCCGAGGCGACGGCATGACTCTCAGGAGCGGCGAGCCAATCCGCGACGTTCAGCAGGAATGTGGGCGATACCATCGATGACACTCAGGTTTTTTCGACGCGTAGCGGACAGGGCCATGAGAACGGTAGCGCGCCCTGTCGCCGACGTGAAGCGCTGCGAAGCCAGGAAGGATACGCAAACGGCAGAAAGGAACCGGGCCGAGTACGCCCGCTCCTTGCCGGTTTCCGCCTCATTGCTCGAGACAAACATCGTCAATAGTCAGGCTCCTTCTCTCTGGAGCTCGAATGCATCCGTCGCTTGCTCGTCAGCGCCTTCCCCAACTCGTTGTAGCGGCCATCGGAGTCGTTGTTCTTGGCGTCACTAGCGCCTGCTCCAGCCACCCGACACAGCCTGAAGAACTCGAACTTTCGCGGCGCAGAGACATCGGATGCGTGAGCCCGGCCTTGCCGGACGTGCCTCCAGACACGATCCCACCACTGGTCGATGGCTCGTGCCTGCCTGGGTTCGATCAGATCTCATGGTGGTGACATTGAAGGTGGAGCTGCCGGGTGATTCAGGAGGTTTCGGTCTCGCGCGATCTGCCGCGCGAAGCCGCACACTGTTTATCTTCAGCGAGACCTGAAGGAGCCATCGCGCTTTGCACTCTGGCTGGGTCAACCACTGCGGTTCGTTGACCCAGCCAGGGCGCACATATTGACGAGAGTACATATGGGTCAGCGCTCGCGGTTCAACTCCATCTTCCGGCTGGGATTCCCGCTGCTCGTTGCCGTCGCGCTGCAGTCGTCGGGTGCGCAGGCGACTGCACTGGTGCGGGCGGCTGACGCTCGCGGCCTGCTGGACGCCGCGCCAACCGCTGCCGACTCCGCCGCGATCGAATCGCAACTGATGGCGCTGGTGAAGGCGCGGCCACGCGATGCGGAAGCGTGGCATCTCCTGGGCCGCATGCGTTGGGCGCGTGCCGCGGCCTCGCGCCGTGGCGCGTTCATGAGCGACAAGCGCGTCATCGGTACGCTCATGTCGGCTGATACGGCCTTGCGACTCGCGACGCAATTCCAGCCCGACAGCGCGCGCTACTGGCTGGCCCTGGCCCGTTTCGGCCTGGAGTCCGGTGTGGGGTCCGTGCGGTTCGCGTCGGCGGGACACATGCAGCATGCGTACGACGCGGCGAAGCGCGCCGACGACGCGGTCTTGCTCGGCGAGAGTGCCGATGAGGTCGGGATGGCCATCTGGCGCCGCTATGAGCTCACCGCCCACCGCGCGCTGACGACCGACAATCAGCCCGTGCAGTTGCAGACTGCGGGGAGGTTCAAACGGACCGACGCACGAGCCTACTTGGCGACCTTCGTGAAGAAGATCGAGCCGCCGACCGGCGACCGCGACTACGCGTCCGCGCTGCAGTACTTTCGCGAGGCGGCCGACGCGGTGCCGGTGTCGCTGGTCTACGCGCGCCATCTCTACATGGCGCTGTGCACGGCCGGTGACTGGGAGTCTCTCCTGGCGGCCGCGAAGCGGCGCAGTGCACGATCGCCGTTCGATGCACAGGCCAGGCTGGCGCAGGGCCTCGCCCTGCATCGCCTGGGACGGAATCGTGAAGCCAGCGCCGCGTTCGACAGCGCCGGCGCGATCATGGATGAACAGGAGCACGCGAATCTCTTTCGCGTCGATCGGCTGCTGGCGCCCGGTGCCGATGTCGTGACGGGCAAGCGCGGATTCGATTCGCTCGCCATGGCCGGCGCAACACCGGCGCACCAGCGGGCCATGAGCGCCGTGTTCTGGCAGTTGAACGATCCCGACAGCCGCACGCCGGACAATGAATCGCTGCTCGAGTTCATGTCACGCGTCGTGGAATCCGAGATCCGCTGGACCGACGAGCTGCAACGGCTGGCGGGGGTCGACACCGATCGCGGGGATATCTTCATCCGCTATGGCCCGCCCGGCGACGTGATGACCGTCTCGGGCACGGCATCGGTGCAGCAGATGCAGTGGGATACCAACTTCGTTTCGGCCGCCACGGTCATGACATCGACCTCGCAGTTGGGCGGCACCACGCTCGTCTGGACCTACCCGTCCGGCGATGTGTTCTTCTTCGACATGGCGCCGGGGTTCGGCACGGCGCGCACGCCGCTCGCCGATCAGAATTTCGTGCGCTCGTACAAGTCGGTCTCGCCGGTGCAGTGGACCAATATCGATGTGCCGACCCGCGTGGCGGGCGTGCCCGCGCAGGTCACCCGCTTCCGCGGCGCAGGCGATTCGACCGACATCGTGGTCGCCATGCAGATCCCCGTTCGCCGTCTCGTCGCCGACTCCGCGACGCGCCTCACCGACGGCCTGTTCGGCGGTTCGGTGCTGGTGGACACGCGCATCGTCGACGGCGCCGCGCGCGTCGTGCTGCGCGACACGACGGTGTTTCGCACGACGACGGAGTCCGCGACGAGCGGCACCATGCGTGTGGTCACCGCCCGCATCGGCGCCGGCGCTGCGTTCGTCCGCGCCGTGGCCGATCACACCGCCCCATCGAGCGAGCAGCGTCGCATGGCGAACGCGCTCGTGGCGGTGGAAGGGGAACGGGCCACCGGCTTCGGCCTGAGCGACGTCCTGCTCACCACGGCATCATCGGCGGGCGATACGGGCGATCCTGCGCGCTGGAGCGATGCCCACAGCGCGCCATCGGTGGGCGTGTATGCCGCCGGCGAGAAAGTCGGCCTGCTGTGGGAGATCTACGCGCTCACCGACTCCAGCAGCGCGTCGCGCTATCGCGTGACCATCGCCGTCGAACGCACGAAGCGCACGGGCGCGAGCGGCTTTGCGCTGCGCGTGGTCGATGGCGTGGGTGCCCTGCTCGGCGCCGGCAACTCCGGCAGCGACAAGCTGGCCATCACCTTCGACCGCACGCGAGCCGCGCGACCGGTGATCGTGGAACAGATGACCATGGATGGCCTCTCCGCCGGCGAATACCGGATGCGCGTGGAGGTGCTCGATCTGCTCAGCCGCAAGACGGTCGTTCGCGAACAGCGGCTGCTCGTGGAGCGGTGAGCGAAGACTGATTCTCAGGCTGAACGGCCTGACGCGGATGACGCGGACCTGCCTGACGCGGATGACGCGGACAAGCGCGGATTGTCCCGAGCCGGGGCCGACATCTCGCTGCGAACACAAACAAGAAATAGGAATGTGTCCGAAGTTGTTACGTCTGTCCGTCGCGCTCACGGGACAATCCGCGCTTGTCCGCGTCATCCGCGTCAGGCAGGTCCGCGGACAATCCGCGTCAGGCCGTTCAGCGCGATCGGGGGATGAATCGATCCCCCCGGGGACAATTCGCTATCGCATATCCCCCTCGCGGCCTGCACATTGCCAGAAGTCCGGCAACCCTTTGGCCCCCACCGACGCCTAATTGCCGGCTTCGGCTCCATCGCGC
>CAZPON010000237.1:5440-5672 GCA_964588045.1 uncultured Gemmatimonas sp. | reverse complement strand
CGGCATGGTGCTTGTCACGGGACCGACCGGATCAGGCAAAACCACCACGCTGTACTCGGCGCTGTCGAAGATCAACAACGGCGACGTGAACATCATGACCGCCGAGGATCCCGTCGAGTACAATCTCTTCGGCATCAACCAGGTGCAGGTGCGCACCGAAATCGGCATGTCGTTCGCGGCGGCGCTGAAGGCGTTCCTGCGGCAGGACCCCAACATCATCATGGTCGGCGAA
>CAZPON010000237.1:2746-5430 GCA_964588045.1 uncultured Gemmatimonas sp. | reverse complement strand
GCTGGCCGACCTGCGCTTCACCGCGCAGGGCCTGAAGGACGCCAGGGAGCGCGCGCTGCCCCATGCCATGCCGTACCTCGAAAACCTGTCGCTGACCACCACGATCGGCGAGCTGCCGTTCTTCAAGGGGCACGGGTGCGACGCCTGTGGCGGCACCGGCCTCAAGGGACGACAGGGTCTCTATGAAGTGATGTTCCTGACGCCGACCATCAAGAAACTCGTGATGCAGAACTGCGACGTGCAGGTCCTGCGCGAGGGCGCGATCAGCGAGGGCATGCTGACCCTGCGCATGGACGGCTGGCTCAAGGTCCTGAAGGGGGTCACGACCCTCGACCAGGTCATCCGTGAAACGTCCAGTTGAACTTCTGTGACGGTGGGTTTCCTCGCCCTCACCGGCTCGTCCATTCCCGGATGAGCCTGGAGCTTCCGCGCCCGGCCTTCGTCAACCCAACCCGATGACGCCTCCTGTCCAATCTCCCGTCTCGCTCCGCACGCTGCTCGATGAAATGATCGAGCGCGATGCGTCGGACCTGCACATCACGGCAGGTGACCGGCCGAAGCTGCGCGTCGACGGCGACATCATCAACTCCGGCATCGAGCACGTGCTCACGCCGCGCGACACGCTGCAGCTCGCGTATTCGGTGCTGACCGAAAACCAGAAGAAGCGGTTCGAGATGGACGACGAGCTGGATTTCTCGTTCGGCATCGCGAACCTCGCGCGCTTTCGCGGCAACGTGTTCAAGCAGCGCGGCTGCGTCAGCATGGTGGTCCGCCAGATCCCGTTCCAGATCAAGACCTTCGCCGACCTGCAGTTGCCGGCGGTGATTGCCACGTTCGCCGAACGCCCGCGCGGGCTGGTGCTCGTGACCGGCCCCACCGGCTCCGGCAAGAGCACGACGCTGGCGGCCATGATCGACAAGATCAACAGCGAGCGGCGCGGACACATCATCACGGTGGAAGATCCCATCGAGTTCATCCATCGCCATCGCGGCTGCATCATCAACCAGCGCGAAGTCGGCGCCGACACCAAGAGCTTCGCGTCGGCCCTCAAGTACGCCCTGCGCGAGGATCCCGACGTGATCCTCATCGGCGAAATGCGCGACCAGGAAACCATCCAGGCCGCCATCACGATCGCCGAAACGGGTCACCTGGTGTTCGCCACGCCGCACACCAACAGCGCGGCGCAATCCATCAACCGCATCATCGACGTGTTCCCGGCGCACCAGCAGAGCCAGGTGCGCGCCCAGTTGGCGTTCGTGCTCGAGGGCATCGTCACGCAGGTCCTGCTGCCCAAGGTGTCGGGGAAGGGACGCGCGATGGCGGCCGAAGTGCTGGTCGTCACGCCGGCCATCCGCGCGCTGATCCGCGACGACAAGGTGCACCAGATCTACTCGTCCATGCAGTCGGGCAAGAAGTTCGGCATGCAGACGCTCAACGATGCGCTGTACCAGTTGTACGTCACGCGCCAGGTCAGCGCCGACGAGTGCGTGCGGGCGTCGGGCGATCCCAACGAATTCCTGCGCATGATCGGCAAGACGCACGACGACGATCACGGCGGAAGCCAGGAACGACGCCCGGGCGACCGCGTGCTGGTGGGTGGAATCCGACGGTAATCATGCAGCAGGGAGCACCGGCACGGCGTGCCCGGTGCTCTCGCCGTTTCACACGATCAGGACCAACCGATGCCACAATTCACGTACACCGCCCGCACCAGCAACGGCGAGCTCCGCTCGGCCACGATCGACGCGCCCAGCCGCGACGACGTGGTGGCGCAACTGCGCCGCCAGCGGTTGACCATCGTCAAGGTCGACGAATCGAAGACGACGCCGAAGAAGAAGCTCGGGTCGATCAAGATGCGCGATATCGTGATCTTCACACGGCAGTTCTCGACCATGATCAACGCCGGCCTGCCGCTGGTGCAGGCGCTGGACATCCTGGCGCGGCAGTCCGAGAACCAGGCGTTGCAGGCCACCGTGCGCGAAGTGGTGTTCGACGTCGAGTCGGGCAACACGGTGGCCGACGCGATGCGCAAGCATCCCAAGGCCTTTTCGGATCTCTACACCAACATGGTGGCGGCCGGTGAGGCGGGCGGTATCCTGGACACGATCCTGAACCGCCTCGCGATCTTCATGGAAAAGAACGACGCCCTCGTGCGCAAGGTGAAGGGCGCGATGATCTACCCCACCGTCATCATGTGCGTGGCGGCGTTGTGCGTGGTCATCCTGCTGTGGAAGGTCATCCCGGTGTTCGCCAGCATGTTCGGCAGCGTGGGGATGGAGCTGCCGCTGCCCACGCGCGTGGTGATCGGGATGTCCGGCTTCCTGAACGCGTACTGGTGGGCGCTCATCCTCGGGGCGGGCGTCGGCGGCTACGCCATCAAGAAGTACTACGGCACGTCCGGCGGCCAGTTGGTGATCGACCGCATGCTGTTGCACGTGCCCGTGCTGGGCGATGTGCTGCGCAAGTCGGCCGTGTCGCGCTTCACGCGCACGCTCGGCACGCTGATCTCGTCCGGTGTGAGCATCCTCGACGGCCTCGAAATCACGGCGCGCACATCGGGCAACCGCGTGGTGCAGGACGCCATCATGGGCAGCCGCGCCAGCATCGCCGGCGGTGAAACGATCGCCGCACCGCTGCAGAAGTCGGAAGTGTTCCCGCCCATGGTGATCAGCATCTCATCGAGC
>CAZPON010000237.1:0-2736 GCA_964588045.1 uncultured Gemmatimonas sp. | reverse complement strand
GCCGTCGGCGAACAGACCGGCGGGCTCGATGAGATGCTGACCAAGATTGCCGACTTCTATGACGATGAAGTCGATGCCGCGGTGAGCGCGCTGCTGTCGCTGCTGGAGCCGATCATGATCGTGTTCCTTGGCGTGGTGGTCGGCGGCATGATCGTGGCGATGTACCTGCCGATCTTCGACATGGTGAACGCGGTGAAGTGACGGCGGGGCGACTCCCAACTGGGAGTCGCCCTTGCGATTGGTTCAGGGTGCCGGAGGGGTGTAGCGCGCGGTTCAACTTTGCGGGTCGCTGGCTGGCGTTGCCCTGAACCATTTATGCTGGTATACTATAGGAAAGCATACCATCATAACGAAAGTCTATGCATACCAACACCTTAGAAGGCATGATCGGCCGAGAGGTGGAGTGGGAGCATCTCACCTCGTTTGCCACAGCCGGCGGTAACGACTCGACACTTGGCCTTGTCTGGGGCCGCCGCCGCGTCGGCAAATCGTTCATGTTAGAATCGCTCGTCAAGCAGACAGGCGGGTTCTACTATCAAGCCTTGCGCGGGTCCAGCGGCGAGGCCCTGCGTGGTTTAGGCGAAGCTTTGGGCGCGCACCAGAATGCCGGGGCCCCTCTTGCGCTCACCACGTGGGAGCAGGCCATGGAGGCCGTCATGGCCCTCGGCCAACAGCGCGAAGTTCTGGTTGTGATCGACGAGTTCCCATACCTCCTCGAGCACACGCCCACCCTGGAGTCGATCATCCAGCGCCTGTACGGCCCCGGCCATCCCGCTCGGACGCAAAATCGCACGCGCCTCATTCTCTGCGGCTCGTCGATCAGCATCATGAGCAAGCTGCTGACCGGCACCGCCCCGCTGCGCGGCCGAGCCGGAATGGACTTGCGGGTCTCCCCGTTCGACTTCCGCGTGACCCGCGCGCTCCACGGCATTACCCACTTGCCTACGGCGGTTGCCACGTATGCCGTGATCGGCGGGGTGGCGGCGTATGCTCGAGAAATGTCGGAGAACGATCTGCCAGTTGATGCTGCCGACTTCGACCGCTGGATCTGCCGGCGCGTCCTCTCGCCCGCTGCACCCCTTTTCGGCGAAATCGAACTGCTGTTGAGCGAGGATCCGGTAACCTCCAAGGCTCGCAAGCTGAACCTGTACCACGCCGCCTTGGCCGCAGTCGCCAAGGGCAACCATGCGTGGAGCGCGATCTGCAACTATGTCCAGACGTCGAATCAATCGCTGACGCCCATCATGGAAACCCTGATCGCCGCCGAACTCGTGGCTCGCGTGCAGGACCCAGTGCGTTTGAACCGCCCGCTCTATCATCCCGTCGATCCGCTCCTGCGCTTCCACTATGCTGTCATCCGGCGCAATCACCATCGACTGTCGCGTATCACCGCGAATCGTCGCGAGCTGTGGGGCGATCTGACACCCACCTACCGGTCGTTGGTGTTGGGCCCTTGCTTCGAAGCGATGGCGCGGGATTGGACCACCCACCTGGCGGCCCCGGCGACCCTTGGTGGCGCACCGGACTTCGTGGGCTCGACAACGCTGATGCTTCCCGTGCGGGGAGCGGACGACGTGCGGGAGCGCGAAATAGACGTCGTTGTCGCCGCTGATGATGGGAAAACGCCAAGCGGCCGGACGGTGCTGGCCGTCGGCGAGGCCAAGGTGGCCGAGCGCCTCACGATGCACCACGTGCAGCATCTCGAAGCCGTGCGCAACGCTCTCGGGGCCCGCGCATCCGGCGCAAAGCTGCTGCTCTTTGGAAATGCCTTCGATGATGGGCTTCGCGCTGCAGCCAGCGGCCGAACCGACTTGGAGCTCATAGACCTGGAACGGCTCTACTACGGCGCATAGCAGCGGGGCCGGCCTGGTCTATGTTCATAATCAACATGCATGATGACTACGAACATAGTCATGCATTGTCCCTTTGTCCCTGACGCGGCCAGACACAATAGCCTATAAATGGCATGTCAGAAAAGACTAGATATCGTCTGACAGAATAGTCTATATTTAGTCTGACATGATAGTCTATATATCACTAACTCGTGACGCATGACCGCCACCGTCAGCCCCGCCCAGCGGCGCCTCGCCGAAGCTCTCCGCACCCTCAAAACACTTCAGGACAGCGGACAGGTGGTAGTCCAGTCGGCGGACATCGAGCGCCGGGACCGCGAAGCCCTCGTCAAGGCGGGGTTCCTTCGGCTTGTGGTGAAGGGTTGGTATCTGGTTTCCAGACCCGGTGACGCCCCGGGCGATACGACCCCATGGTTCGCCGCCATGCGCCACTTCGTGAGCGGCTACTGCAACGCCCGATTCGGCGACGCGTGGCATGTTTCGCCCCTGTACTCGATTCTGGTGCATGCGGGGACAACCGCTCTTCCCAGGCAGGTCATCGTCCACTCCCCGAGAGGGGGGAACAAGCTGCTCAAGCTCCCGGGTGACTGCTCCTTGCTGCCCTACAAGGCGGAGCTCCCGCCGAAGGACCAGATCGAAGTACACGATGGCCTCCGCGTGCTGACGCTTCCGGTCGCGCTCACCCGGGTCCCCGAGCCCTTCTTCCAGGCTTATGCGACCGATGCGCAGGTGGCCCTCGCGGGACTCATCGATGCGTCGGACTTGAACCGGGAGCTTCTCAACGGGAACCATAGCGTCGTCGCGGGCCGCCTCGCGGGTGCCCTTCGCACGATCGGGCGTCCGGAGCTTGCGGACGATGTCCTCGCCACCATGCGCGCGGCCG
>CAZPON010000236.1:0-5691 GCA_964588045.1 uncultured Gemmatimonas sp. | reverse complement strand
GGGCCGTTGTTCGACTCGTGCAGAAAGCCGCCGCCGTAGGACACCGCAAGCTTGAGCGGTGCGCCGTAGGTGATGCCCATCATGCACTGCTCCAGTTGCCACCCGTCGTCGCTCGGGGCGCGCACCGAATCGCTGCGCACGGCAATGGCGGCGGGAGACACCGGCTGCGCCAGGGCGTGCGCGCCGGAACACAGTGCGACCAGCGCGCCGCCCGCGCACACGGCGCGGCGGGAGACACGCGCCGCCCGGCCGCCCGGGCGCGTCGGCCGCATCAGAACTTCATCTCGGTGGCCGCGGCGAACTCGCGCATGGCCTTCTCCTGCGCATCGGAGAGCTTGTCGGGCACGGTGATGGTGACTTCCACCAGCAGGTCGCCCTTGCGGCCTTCCTTCTCGATGCCCTGCCCCGCAATGCGAAAGCGCTTGCCCGATGAGGTGCCGGCGGGAATGCGCAGCGCGACCTTCTTGTCGTCGAGCGTCTTCACGCTCACGCGGGAGCCCAGCGTGGCCTGCGCGACGTTGATGGGAACGGTGGCGATCAGGTCGAGGCCATCGCGGCGATAGAAACGGTCGTTGAGCACGTCGAAAGTGATGACGAGATCACCCGCTTGTCCACCCGACGCGCCCTTTCCGCCCTGGCCGCGCATGCGGACCTTGGTGCCGCTCTCGGCGCCGGCCGGTACCGTGATCAGCACCTTGCGACGCGCGCGCTGCTCTCCGGTGCCACCACACGTGGGGCACCGCTCGCTGGGCACCTGCCCGCGTCCCATGCACACCGGACACGGACGATTCACCGCGAAGCTGCCTTGCCCGAAGGAAATCACGCCGCGGCCGTTGCACTCACTGCACGGCCTCACCTGCGCGCCCGGTGCACCGCCCGAACCGCGGCACGTTGCGCACTCCTCGGTTACCTCGAGTTCGATCGGCACCTTGCCACCCGTCGCCGCGACGCGGAACGGCACTTCGACCGTCTTCTCCACCGTTTGTCCGCGTTCGGGCGTGCGCGCGCGCGAACGCCCGCCCGCAGCACCGCCACCGAACATCGACGAGAACAGGTCCCCCAGTCCGCCAATACCGCCCACGTCGAACTCGCTGAAGTTGCCGCCGGGCTGACTGGGCCCGGCCGAGCCGAATCCGCTGGCGCGCGACGAGGTCGTGCGGCCTCCGCCAAAGCCGGCGAAAGCGCCCAGCTTGCGCATCTCGTCGTACTGTTTCCGCTTCTCGGCGTCGCCCAGCACATTGTACGCCTCGGAGATTTCCTTGAAGCGCTCCGAGGCCTTCGGGTCGTTCTGATTCGCATCCGGATGGTGCTTCTTGGCCAGCCGACGATACTGCTTCTTGATCTCGTCGGCTGTCGCCGACGAAGCGACTCCGAGCACCGCGTAGAAGTCCTTGCTGGCAGCCATCAGGAAACGAGCGGCTTTTCGCCCGTCCACAGCTTGACCACGACGCGCGCCGGACGCAGCACGTGGCCGTTGATCACGTAGCCCACCTGGAACGTGACCGCGACGACCCCGTCTTCCAGGGCATCGAGGGCCGGTGCGGTGCTGACCGCCTCGTGACGCGTGGGATCGAACAGATGCCCCGTGGGATCGATGGTCTCGAATCCATGGCCGGCCAGCGACTTGAACAGCTTCTTCTCCACCATCTGCACGCCGTCGACGACTGTCCTGGCATCGACGCCTGCCGGATCGACCTGGGCGAAGCGGGTGAGGTCGTCGAGAGCGTCAAGCAGGCCGCGCACGAGGTCACCCTGCGCCCGCCAGCCGGCTTCCTGGCGCTCCTTCGCAGCCCGGCGACGGAAGTTGTCGTATTCCGCCGCCAGTCGCAGGTGACGGTCCTTGAGCTCCTGTATTTCCCGCTCGGCGGCCGCCATCGTACTTGGCGCTTCGCCCTCGATCGTGGCGGTGCCGTCGGTTACCTGAGAATCGGGCTGCTCGCCCGACATCGAATCCGTAGGATCAGTCATGGTTCCTTGGAAGTCGCACATCCACGCGCGGGTCGTGGCGCCGCGGGGAAGCGGCTCCCGAACCTACGCGGCCGGCATCTGAAAGTTTATGAAGTCTAGCAGGAATCTGGCGAGGGCGGTCTAGCCACGGACCGTCCATCCGTCGGAATCCGCATCGCGGAGGAAGGCGCGCCGCAGTCGATCGAGGGCCAATTGGGCCGCCCGCTGGCGGATTTCGGTGCGATCGCCCGGCAGGATAGCACGCACGGCATGCACCTCACCGCCAAGGTCGACCGCCACCCAGACCGTACCCACCGGCTTCGCGGGAGTGCCACCGTCCGGGCCGGCGATGCCGGTGATGCCAATGCCGATGCTGGTTCCGAACCGGAGGCGCACACCGGTCGCCATGGCGCGCGCCACGGGCTCGCTGACCGCGCCATGAGTGTCGATCACATCCGACGGCACGCCCAGTTCACGGACCTTCACGTCATTGGCATAGGCGATGACGCCGCCCTGCACGACGGCGCTCGAACCCGGGATCGCGGTGAGACGGGCGCCGAGCAGTCCACCGGTGCAACTCTCGGCCACCGCGATGGTCGCCTGACGTTCGATGCACTCGGCGAGCATCAGGGCCGCCAGGTCATCGTCGTCCTCGCCATACACCCAGCGCCCGACCTTCTCGCGCAGCCTGTCGGCAGCAGCAGTGAGACGCCGCTCCGTCTCGTCGGCGGGTTGGTCACGCGACGTGATGCGCAGTTCGACGCCGTCGACGCCGGGATGGAAGGCCACCTGGAACCCGTTCACGTCGCGGCCAAGGTCGCCAAGACGATCGGCGATGGCCGACTCGGAGATGTTGGCCGTGCGCAGCGTGCGTGAACGCACGACCGCGCCGCCTTCGGGAACACGTTCGCGCAGGCGCGGCAGCAGTGTGTCGGCCAGCATGCCGCGCATTTCGCGAGGCACACCGGGGAGCATGGCCACCCAGCGCTGCTGTGCATCCTCGAGCCAGATACCGGGCGCCGAGCCGTGGCGGTTGGCGAGAATGGTCGCGCCCTCGGGCACGACCGCCTGCTGCCGGTTGCTCACCGGCATGGCGACGCCGAATCGCTTGAGCCAGCGCTGCTCGAGGTTGTCGAGGATGGCCTGATCGAGCACCATCGCGCGGCCAAAGAGCCCGGCAATGGCGGGCTTGGTGGCGTCGTCCGCGGTGGGGCCGAGCCCGCCCGTGGTAATCACGGCGCCGGTGCGCTCCAGCGCCTCGCGGACAGCCGTGGTGATATCGGCATGGACATCACCCACCGTGGTGCGGTGCACAATGCGAATACCGAGCGCCGCGAGTTCACGCGCCAGGTGGGCGGCGTTCGTGTCGATGGTGAATCCGAGGAGCAGCTCGTCGCCGATGGTGACGATTTCGAGGTTCATGCGGGCAAGATAACGCGCGCGATGACCGCGAGACGGGCGAATGCCACGACGCCCCGGATCGGTGAGATCCGGGGCGTCGTGTGCATTGGTGCGCGAAGCTCAGGCGACCGGCGTCGTTGCGCGACGACGGCGTGCGACGACGCCGAGTGCGGCGAGGCCGGCGGCCATGAGGGCGTAGGTGGACGGCTCGGGGACGACGGTATTCGATCCGAAGACCGAGACATAGGGAGGATAGGCCAACGATGTCGGGTCCTGAGTTGCGGCCCAATTCGTTGCATTCAGTTCAAGGTCAAAACGATAGAATCCGTTCGACGACGGATCCTGGACGCTTGTGTTCTGGAAGATGCCGCGGAACCATCCGGTGACTGACGTCGGATCAGACACTGACTCAAAGACGCCGGTCACTGGATTGAATGTCGCTGCGGTCAGGCCGCTCACCGAGAGCATCAGGTCGTACGAAATGAACACTCCGCTGGTCGTCTCCGAGCTACCTGACGCACTGCCTGCGTTCCAGAGGCGACCACAATCGTCGCTCGTGACGATGCAGCCTGGAACCGTGTTGCCGCCGCTGGCAGTGAGTTGATACTGTGTCATGGCTGCGTCGGTCCACACACCGTTCAAGGCTGAGACCGATCCATTGTCGCTGTCATAGACCTGAATGAATCCGAGGTTCTGATTGGACGGAGTAGTGGACTGATTCGAGTACCAGTTTGAAAGAAAGTAGAAGGAATTCGCGTACGCCGCTCCATCGAAGGCTGCGTTATTTCCCACGACATAGAGCGAAAGGTCCCGCTGCGGCACGGAAAATGGAGAGCCGGAAACCGCGTTTGACAGAGACTGAGCGTCCTCCAAGGTCGTGAATCGCGCAATGAATCCTGTGTATCCCAGCGTCTCGGATGCTACGTACGGACCTTGGGCCAAGGCTGAAACGGACGAAAGTACGGTCAACGCCGCTACCGCCAACAGCTGTCGCTTCATGAGATTCTCTTTCTGTAGGGGGTCCCCTGACCGCCTCGAGTTTCGCACACCACGTAGCGAATCGAAGCGGCCAGGTGCTCACCGAGCGATCCACAGGAGGAGCAAGTCCGGGGCCGGACGGGCTCAGCTGTCACGCCGTGATACCCTACGGAGTTTGACGCGCTGTTGACGGAGGGTGGCACGGGACCTGAGGCGGGCACCCCACACATTGGTGGCGGGCGCAACAGTAGTCGCCTGATCGATGCGGCGGGTGATGGCGGACAGGAACATCCGCATCACAACGAACTACCCGGCGGTGGCCATCCCTCGCACCACCTGCTTGCCGTAGCGCTGCAGGTAGAGCCCCAGACTCCACAGCGTGAGGGCCACGGCGGCGACCATGCTCAACACGCCCACCAGCCCGTTGAACTGCGCGAACACGCGCCACAGGACCGCGTCCTGCCAGCCTTCACGCGCGGCCAGCGTGGCGGCAAAGAACCAGAAGTACGCGGCGCCCATCCAGATGCTCTGGAAGGTGGTCTTCCATTTCGCCGGGCCGATGGCCGCGATGACCAGCCCGCGACGGGCCGCGACCTGGCGGAACACCGTCATGAACACTTCGCGTCCGATCACCACGAGCACGATCCACAGCGGCAGCGATACATGGCCGATCGGCGTGACGAACAGGAACGGCGACGGCTCGGGGAACGACCCTTCCGTCGAAATGAACGCCACGTGTCGCTGCAGGAAGTACATCGGCACCAGCGTCGCCACCAGCAGCAGCTTGTCGGCCAGCGGATCGAGCAGGCGGCCAAGGTCCGTCACCAGGTTGCGCTGGCGCGCGAGGTGGCCATCCCAGTAGTCGGTGATGGCGGCGACGAGGAACAGCGCAAACGCGACCAGGCGCACGCTCCACGACGTGGTGAACGGCAGCCAGGCAATCAACGGCGTCAGGGCAATACGTCCGACGGTGATCGCATTGGGCAGGTTCACGGCAGACCTACCTCCGGTGGGGGACAGCGAAAGGGGCCCGTCCTCGCTCAGGCCAGTGTCTTGAGCACGAGCTTGGAGACCGCCTTCAATGTATCGAAGACGCCGTCACCAGTGACACCCACGGCCTCGAAATACGGAGCCCGCTCCACCCACTCACCGGTCGGCAACTGCGCTACCAGAAACTCGCCGGCGCGGAACGGATCCGCCAGTGGACGCATGCGGGCCGGATCGGTGACTTCCCACCCCGGATTGAGCATGTCCTGCAACTCGGCCAGTGACGCGGCGTTGGGCAGGTCGCGCTTGTTGTACTGCACGATGAACGGCATGCGCGTGAGGTCGTAGCCGTACGCCGCCATGTTGTCGTACAGGTTC
>CAZPON010000235.1:1569-5713 GCA_964588045.1 uncultured Gemmatimonas sp. | reverse complement strand
CTGATGTCCCATCTTCACGTGATAGCTGGCGGTGACGAAGCCACCCGCGAGCGACCGGGTCTCGATGCTGTCCCTGGCCGGATTGTATTCAGGCCCGCGTCCGGCGTTGTACTCGGCGAGCAGGCCGAACGGCCTGGGCGCGATGTTGATGGACGCGACCATGCGTTCGTCGCGGTAGTTCCAGTCGGCCGTGCCCTTCACGCCGGCGGTTCGCTGGTCGGCCGTGACGACATACTTGCCGGAGTACGCCGCCACCGACGGTTCCACGATCTGTTGTCCCACGGTCATTGGCCAGGTGAGCCGCCCGGCGACATGAAGGGAATTGTTCGACTCGGGCCGGTTGGCGGTCTGGCCGTTGTACACGCCGACGGCGACGGCGCCGTAGTCGCCACTGCCCTTGAAGCCGTCGTTCACGAGGTGGCCGAAGCGATCGCGGATCTTCTTCGGCGCCCACATGAGAAACGCGCCGATGTCGCGTTCATTGGCCTGCGCGCTGTTGGTGGCGTCGGCGCGATCCAGCGGCAGGCGGTTCTGGCTGCTCTGCAGGTTCTCGTAGCTGAACGGCACCTTGCTCTGGCCCAGGCGCAATCGCAGCTCGTTCGTGCGGTCGAGCCCGACGTCCACGTACAGGTCGCGCAACTGCGCCACGTTACCCGTCGTGCCGGCGGAACTGGCAAAGTCCGGCTGAAAGTACACGAACACGCGCGGGTGAACCTGGCCTTGCACGATGAGGCGCGCCCGGCGAATGAACACCCCGCCGTTTTCGCCGATGCTGCGGTCGCACTGTTCGCACTGCAGCTGGTCGTTGGTCTCGAAAAGCCGGTTGTACCGAAGCTGCGCGTAGCCGCGAAGGCGGAGCTTCTCGTACCACGGCGCCGGTGCAGGCGCCGGTGTCGGGGGGGATGGGGCGGGGGCGGGTGCTGTCGATTGTGCGTGTGCGAGGGCCGGTACGAGCAGCGTGAGCACCGACAGACTCACGCGGCGCGCAAGGGCACTTCGTGCCATACGGTTAGGCTCGGGAACGAGTTGGTGACGATCGCGACCACCAAGCCTAAGCTTGTCGGTCCAATGTCACGGACTCGGTGACGCGTTCGTTACAATCGTTGCCGATTGGTTACGCAGTGTACGAACGACGACATCATTCCCCTTCGCCCTCACCGAACGCGGCGATCGAGCCATCGGGCAACACCACTTCGACCGGACGGCCCAGCACGTGTTCGAGCAGCGCGCGCTTGCGCGCACCGCCCCAGCATTCGAGGCGCACGCTCGTTGCGCCTTCCGCCTCGGCCACATTCACGCGCACCGCGTCGGCGGTCCACCGCACCTTCACGCGACCCACGGCGCCCACATGGCCGCGATCGAGGCCGTCGGCGAGGCGCAGCAGGGCCGACAGCTTCACGATGCGCTCGCGCAGCACGCGATCGAGCTGGGCGAAGCCGCGATGCCTCCGCCGTGGCGGCGGGCCACGATGGTACCGGGCCACATGCGCGATGGCGATCTGCTCGGCCGGCGTCATGCCCAGCAGCTCGGCGTGCGAAATGAGGTGGAACGAGTGCTTGTGGTGTTTCTCGTAGTTGATGTGGTACCCCACATCGTGCAGCAGCGCCGCGTCGAACAGGATACGGCGGTCGATCGCGCCGAGTCCCATGCGCGGCGCCAGCGCGTCGAAGAGCTGCATGGACAGCGTCTGGACCTGTCGTGAGTGCGGCTCCTCGTAGTGGCACCGCTCGGCGAACTCGCGAACGGACCGTTCCCGTGCGGCGCCGGGATCTGCCACCACCGGCGCCACGCGCGCCGCTTCCAGCAGCAGGCCTTCGCGGATGCCGTAGGAGGAGCTCACCAGGTCGCGTGCATCGAAGCGCGCCATGACTTCGGCGGCGGTGGCAAGTCCTGCCACGATGATGTCGGATCGCGCCGGGTTGAGGCCCGGCACGCGCGCGCGGTCCTCGGGGTCGAGGTGCTGCAGCAGGTCGAGCACATGCTCCAGTTCCACGCGCGACACGCGCGTGCCGTGCGTCGCGCGCGTGGTGAGTCCTTGCCGCTGCAGCATGATGCCGGCCAGGTTCGAGAACGTGCCACCCGAACCGATCACGCGCAGGCCGCGCCAGTCCTTCACGGGCGACGCCTTCCTGAGGCCTTCGCGGACATGTGCCCGCAGCTCCCGCACGCCACGCGGGCGCACCACCGGCGTCAGGAAGCGCTCCGTGAGTCGCACGGCGCCGAACGGCAGCGACGCCACCCGTTCGATGAGCCCGTCCTTGGCCAGCACGATCTCGAGTGAGCCGCCGCCGATGTCCATCACCAGCGCGCGCCCGACGCCGAGATCGAAATGGGCGAGCGCACTGCGGTAGCACAGCAGCGCTTCCTGCTCGCCGCTGAGCACGCGCACGTCGATGCCGGTCAGCGCCTGTGCCCGCGTCGTGAAGGCGAGTCCGTTGGCCGCATCGCGAACGGCGCTGGTGGCCACGACTTCGATGCGCGCCGCGCCCAACTGACGGGACAGCATGACCATGCGTTGCAGCGAAGCCAGCGCACCATCCACGGCTGTTTGCCCCAGCGCGCCGGTGCGCTCCAGTCCTTCGCCGAGGCGCGGCATGGCCTTCATTTCGTCGAGCACCCGGATCTGGCCGGTGGGTGACACGTCGGCGACGATCTGGCGAATGGAGTTCGAGCCGATATCGATCGCGGCGATGCGTTGGTCACCGATCGCGGTGTGGCCAAACGCGGGAGTGAGTGGGCGAACCGTCATGGGTGCAAGCTATCGGCAATGAGCGCGACCGACAGGCCCCACCGACGTTTCCCGGCGTCGCGCGGGCACGAGCCCGGCGTGGCTCCATTGTGACTCCGGCGTGACCGTACCGTTACAGGTCATGGTCAGGTTCCCAGCACAATCCTCACTGGGGTCACCATGACGTTCGCCGCAGTACGCGCCGGCCTGAGCCGCGCGCTCCTCGTTGCCATTGCCGTGAGTGCAGTGGGTGGTTGCGGACGTTCCGCCGATAGCGGGCCGGTGTCACTGACCGGTGCCGGCGCGACGTTCCCGTATCCCATCTACTCGAAGTGGTTCGACGCCTACTTCAAGGCGACGGGGAACCAGGTCAACTACCAATCGCTGGGATCCGGCGCGGGCGTGAAGCAGTTCTCCGAGGGCACGGTGGATTTTGGTGCGACCGACGGTCCCATGTCCGATACGGAGATTGCCGCCGTGAACGGGGAAGTCATTCACGTGCCGACCGTGCTTGGCGCCAATGCGGTGACCTGGAACCTGCCTGCCATCGGCACGACCCAATTGCGCCTCGACGGGAGCACGCTCGCCGACATCTTCCTTGGCAAGATCACCAAGTGGAATGACCCGCGCCTCGCGGCGTTGAACCCGGATGTGACGCTCCCCGCCACCGACTTGCTGGTGGTGCATCGCTCCGACGGGTCGGGAACGACGTTCATCTGGACCGATTACCTGAGCACGGTCTCGACGGAGTGGGAGTCGAAGGTCGGTCGCGGCAAGTCGGTGAATTGGCCGGTGGGGCTGGGCGGCAAGGGCAACGAAGGCGTCACGCAGCAGATCAAGCAGGTCGAGGGCACGATCGGTTATGTGGAGTTGATCTATGCGTTGGCGAACGAGCTGCCGGTCGGGTTGATCAAGAACAAGTCGGGGAGTTTCGTCGCGCCCACGCTGGAGAGTGTCAGTGCCGCCGCCGCGGGCGTTTCGCTGGCCGCAGACACGGACTTCCGCGTGTCGATCGTGGATGCCGATGGTCCCGACGCCTACCCCGTCGCGTCGTTCACCTGGTTGCTGATCAAGCCCGACTTCGCCGACGCGAACAAGGCCAAGGCAATCAAGCAGTTCCTGACGTGGATGACGGGCCCCGAGGCGGCGGCCATGGCGAAGGACCTGCACTACGCCCCGTTACCGGCACCGGTCACGGAACTCGTGAAGACGCGGATCGCGACCCTCAAGGGTGGCGGAGCGGTGCTCCCCTGAAGACTGAGCGGGTCTCGCTGTCGGGCACGTCGAAGGGTGATGCAGTCTTTCGGTGGCTCCTGGTTGCAGCGGCGTGCACGATTCCGGCGCTTCTCCTCGCGTTGCTGGCCGAGCTCACGCGAGGGGCGTTGCCTGCGCTTGCGCGCTTCGGCCTCATCGTCC
>CAZPON010000235.1:526-1559 GCA_964588045.1 uncultured Gemmatimonas sp. | reverse complement strand
CACGTCGTCGACGTGGGATCCGGTGGCGGGACAGTTCGGGGCATGGCCGGCGATCTTCGGCACGCTGCTGACGTCCTTCCTCGCCTTGGCGATGGCGGTGCCGCTGTCGCTGGGTGTGGCCATCTACCTTACGGAGTTCGCACCGAAGGCCATTCGACAGCCGGTGGCGACCGTGATCGAGTTGCTGGCGGCCATTCCGAGCGTGGTCTACGGTCTGTGGGGCATCTTCGTCCTGATTCCGTTCCTGAAGACGTGGGTGTATCCCGTTCTCGAAGCGCGACTCGGCTTTCTCCCGTTCTTCACGGGACCGATTTACGGACCGTCGGTGCTGTCTGCGGCATTGATCCTCACGATCATGGTCGTGCCGTTCATCATGTCGGTGTCACGGGAGGTCCTGCTCGCGGTGCCGCCCGGACAGCGTGAGGCGGCGCTGGCGCTTGGTGCCACGCGCTGGGAGGCGGTCAGCACGGCCATCGTGCCGTATGCGAAGTCGGGGATCATCGGCGCCATCATCCTGGGTCTCGGGCGATCGCTCGGCGAGACGATGGCGGTGACGATGGTGATCGGGAACCGGCATGAGGTGGCCGCGTCGCTGTTTGCGCCCGGCTACTCGATGGCGGCGGTGGTGGCGAACGAGTTCGCCGATGCCGCCGGCGGGCCGATCCACGAGTCGGCGCTGATCTACATGGCGTTGCTGTTGTTCGGCGTGACGGTGCTCATCAATGCGTCCGCGCGTCTCATGATCTGGCGCGTGTCGCGCGGGCGCGGGGACGCGTGATCGACCGACGCGCCCTGCGCCGCGGCAAGTCGCGATTGATGGTCAGCCTGATGGGCGTGGCCGTCGTGCTCGCCGTGTTGCCGCTGTTCCTGATTCTCGGCTCGCTCGTGGTCCAGGGCGCGTCATCGCTGTCGTTCGGCTTCTTCGTCAATCGTCCGGTGCCCGTTGGCGAGTCGGGCGGCGGTGTGGCCCATGCCATCATGGGCACGCTGATGATTGTCGGCGCGGCGTCGCTGGCCGGCGTGCCGATCGGTA
>CAZPON010000235.1:0-516 GCA_964588045.1 uncultured Gemmatimonas sp. | reverse complement strand
TCGCGGCGGGTCTCTTTGCGAGCGAGTATCGCGGCACCCGTCTCGCCTGGACGACGCGCTTCGTCGCCGATGTGCTCAACGGCACGCCATCCATTGTCGTCGGCCTGCTGGCGTGGACATGGGTGGTGGCAACGCAGCGTCACTTCTCGGCGCTGGCGGGATCGTTCGCCCTGGCCTTCCTGATGGTGCCGATGGTGATGCGCACCACGGAAGAACTGGTGCGCCTGGTACCGGACTCCCTGCGCGAGGCGGCGCTGGCGCTCGGATACACGCGCTGGCGCACCACGTTGGTGGTGGTGTTGCGAACCGCGCTGCCCGGCATCGTGACCGGTTCGCTGCTGGCCGTCGCGCGCATTGCCGGTGAGACGGCGCCGCTGCTCTTCACGGCGCTCGGTTCCGAATACTTCTCGTTCGACATGGACCGGCCGATGGCCGCCCTGCCGCTGGTGGTGTTCAAGTACGCCACCGGCCCGTATCCCGAATGGCACAAGCTCGCCTGGACCGCGTCGCTGGTGC
>CAZPON010000234.1:4336-5761 GCA_964588045.1 uncultured Gemmatimonas sp. | reverse complement strand
GAGACCGCCGTGCGCCAGAGCCGCGGCCTGGACATCGCCGCAGCGTGCGGGCAGCTACGGACGGAGCGGCTGGGCCGGCGGCTTCCAGTCGCTGCCGAGCAGCACGGTGAAGTCGACGTAGCGTAGGGTGTCGGCCCGCGCCTCGATGACACCGGTGCCGAGCGCGCGCTGCAGTCGCTCCGCCCAGTCGGCATGACCCGTGTGCGATGCGATGAGCGTCGTCGTGCGTGGCGTCTTCGTATCACCGTCGTAGTCCACGACATCGTAGCCGAAGTCGCGCAGCAGGAACGTGGCGCGCTTGGCCAGCCCCGGCGTGCCGGTTGTGTTGAGCACGCGCACCTTGATGCGCACGCCACCTGGCGCACGCGCCGTGGTGTCCATGGTGAGCGCGGACACCGCCGTCGCTGACGCACTGGCCGCATCGCCGCGCGCCGTGCTGTATCGGGCGAAGACGGCACCGGCGCACACCACCAGCACGATCGCCAGCGCAAGCCACCGCCCGATGCGCCGCGAGCGATTCGTCGTGGCCGGCCGGTCCGGCTCCGGCAGCATGCCGATCGTCATCGCACGCTGTTCCAGAGCGTGACCGTCTCGTTGGCAAGTCCCTTCCCTTCACGCACCGCCCACTCGATGCGCAACCGCACCACCTGCCGGAACACGTCATCGAACGCGCTCGGGACAAGACCGGCAAGGAACGCCCGATCGGCTTGCATGAAACTGCGCCCCGGCTCGAGAAAATCGGCCATGTACAGCGCACGCCCGGTGCGCGCCCACCCGGCGTAGCCGATCGTGTGCCAGCGCACGGCCTCGAGGACATCGACCCGCGTCTCCCCGTCGGCCGCGAGGCGTGCGGCCGCGGCCGGCCCGTGCAGCATGCCGAACGGCAGGCCGGCATCGCCGGTGAGCGTGCGCAGTGTGGCCTCGTCCGCATCGCGCAGCGCATCGTGCCACCAGCCCGCGTCACGCCACGCGCTCGCTTCCCCGGCACTCACCGGCATGCGCGCGCTCCACTCCTCGAGCAGCGCCACCACGCGGGCGATGTGCGCCTGTCGCTTCTCCGACACGACCGACCAGCGAGGCAGCGCCTGGTTCATGCGGCGTCGATCGCCGCCCGCAGTGATGCGGTGAGGGCGATGGCCTCCTCGACCGAGCGTTCCGCCGCGCTCACGATGGCGCTGCCAACGATCACCCCGTCGCCGAGGCGCGCCACCGTGGCGGCCTGCTCCGGCGTCGAGATACCAAACCCGATGCACAACGGCAAGGTCGTCGCCGCGCGCAGGCGCGCGACGGTGTCGGGAAGTTCGGCAGACAACGTGTCGCGCTCCCCCGTGACGCCCATGCGGCTGATGAGGTACACGAACCCGCCGCCATGCTGGCTGATCTCCGCCATGCGCGGCGCAGGCGTCGTGGGCGCCACGAGCCGCA
>CAZPON010000234.1:0-4326 GCA_964588045.1 uncultured Gemmatimonas sp. | reverse complement strand
GAGCCCGCTCGCGCCGAACCATGCTTCACGTTCAGGATCGGCTCCCACGGGCAAGTCCGTGACGAGCACGCCATGAACGCCAGCTTCGCGTGCCCGCACGAGCACGTCGGGCCCGCCGGCAATCAGCGGGTTGAGATAGCTGAACAGCACGATCGGTACATCGACCTGCGCCTCGGCGATCAACGCGAGCGTATCGGCGAGCGTCATGCCCTGTTCGATCGCGACCTGCGAGCTGCGCTGGATGACCGGGCCGTCGGCCAGCGGGTCGGAAAACGGCACGCCGATCTCGATGATATCCGCACCCGCCGCAGCGAGCCCGCGAATGAGGGCCAGGCTCCGCGGCCGATCGGGATGTCCCGCCGTGACGTAGCAAACAAGTGCGCGGCGCCCGGCAGCCGAGAGCTGCGCGAAGCGCCGGGAAATGGCGGAGGTGGTCACGGGGTCAGGTGAAGTAGTCGGCAATGCGGATGCCATAGCGTTCAGGATCTTCGGTGCGAATGATGGTGCGAAGATACTGATCGTTGGCGTCGCGTGCCGTAAGGTCGGCAATCGGCGCGTCACCGAGGCGATTGCCCTGCTCATCGAAGAGCAGGCGCACGATGGGACGCGAAAGCGCGGTCGGGTCGGGGTTCGCACTGTAGACGAGCCCCAGCTCGAGCGTGTCGAGCACCACGACGGTGCCCACCGGATAGATGCCGGTGAGGTTGATGAACGCCTTCACCACCACCGTGTCGAGTCCGAGACGCGGATTGTCGCGCATGCCTCGCAGGACATCGGCCGGAGTCCAGGGGGCCGGCTGGTAGACGCGCGTGGTGGTCGCGGCGTCGAAGCCATCGGCCACCGCGATGATCTTGCTGAAGAGCGACAGGCGTCGTGGCCGCACGGGCTTGGGGTAGCCGGAGAGGTCGATGCGCATGTGGTGCTCATAGGCCGCCGTGAGCGCGCGCCACGGGCGCGCGCCACCGGCCGGCATGGCGAAGAGCGCCAGCACGCCCTGCCACGAATGCGACTGCAGCAGGATCCGCTCCTGCCCGTCGAGTTCCCCGCGCTTGTTGAGCATCTCGACCGGTAACCGTGACTTGCCGATGTCGTGCAGCAACGCGGCGAGCCCGAGCTCCAGGAGCTGCGGCTTCGACAGACCCAGCCGGCGTCCGAGCGCCACCGACAGGATGCACACGTTCACGCTGTGCACGAACGTGTAGTCGTCGAACTCGCGCAGCGTGGTGAGCCCGATCAGCGACGCCGGGTCGGTGAGGATCGCATCGACGATGCCCTGCACGGCACGCTTGACGCGCTTGAGGCCGGGACTCTTGCCGAGTCGCGCCGAGGTCATGACATCGCGCGTGACATCGAGCGAACGCACATACGTCTGGCGGGCGCGCTCCTTGTCATCGAGCTCGGTTTCGTCGCCGGCCGTGCCTTCCTCCGATACCGGTGAGAACTCGAAATCACTCACCGCCGACTGCGCCAGGCGATCCTCGAGCTGGGCAAGGCGCTGGTCTTCCGGATATTCGAGCGGCGGCGACTGCAGGAACGCCAGCAGCACGACCCACGCCCTCGCCTCGG
The DNA here is from genome assembly GCA_964588045.1 of uncultured Gemmatimonas sp. Classification (GTDB taxonomy): domain Bacteria; phylum Gemmatimonadota; class Gemmatimonadetes; order Gemmatimonadales; family Gemmatimonadaceae; genus Gemmatimonas. The sequence continues at coordinate 2,760 of CAZPON010000234.1, read as the reverse complement.
CTTTCTGCACCACGGAGAAGCCGCCCACACCCGCTTCGCGGAACAACCCCAGCACGTAGGCCACCGCGGCGTAGTTGTCGAGCGTCAGCCGCAGGCGTGTTTCGTTGACGAAGAGGTAGTCGCCCTGACGGCGCAGCGAGCATGCCTCGTCGGCCAATCGAATGCGCTCTGCGGCGGCACTGAGTTCCTCGAGCGACTTCTGCACCGCGGAATTCTCGACGGGATACAGGCGAACGGCCCGCACCGCGCCGTGCAGGGCCACCACGTAGGCGCGCGCCATGCGCTGGACCTGCGCTTCCGATCCATGCTCCTGAAACTGCACCGCGCCGGCGATCATGGGCCGCCCCGCACCGCGCGTGCCACCGCACTCCGCACGACGACATCCTTGGTGTCGGCGGCGCGCTGCAACGCGCTCATGGCGGCCGGCGTGCCGATCAGCCCGAGCGCACGCGCCGCGCAGGCACGCAGCTCCGGCGGCTCCTTGGCGCCCAGCAGGCCGCGCGCATTGAGCAAGCCGTCCAGCTCCGCGACACCGGCATCGCCACACAGCGTGCCATACGCCTCGAACATCGCCATCTTCTCGCCGAGATCGGCCGCGCGCAGTTCCTTGCGACGCAGCGCCTGCGCCAGTCGTGGCAACGCGCCGGCATGACGGCGCGCGGCAATCGCGCGACAGGTCGCGACGCGCACTTCACGATCCGTGTCCTCCAGGCCGCGCTCCAGCGCCTGCAACGCTGCGGGTGATCCGATATCCGCCAGCGCGGCCACGGCATCCATGCGCAGCGAGGCGTCGGTACCGCGCAACACACGCGACAACCCCGGTACCGCAGCCGGCGTTGCCAGTTGGGCCGCAATGCGCAGCGCGCCGCGCACGACGGCCGGATCGTCGTGCTCGAGCAGTTGGGCGAGCTCTCCCGTGTGCGCGCCGGCCAGCCGCAGCGAGGCGCGCTCGATGGATGCCCGCGCCGGCGACGCCGTCGCCGAACCAAGCCATGACACCAGCGGCGTCAGCGCGGCCGGACGCAACTCGGCAAAGAGATTCTCGAGCAACGAGGCCACCGGCGCACGGGTCCCTTCATCGAGCGCCTGCAGCAACTGCCCCATCACCGCGGGCTCACTGAGACGTCCCGGGAGTTCGCGCAGCGCGTTGGCCACGTCCTCGGCATGCGCGCCGCGGCGCAGCGTCGCCGCCGATTCGCGCAAGGCGTAGCCCACCTGCTCGTAGTCGCCCATCGTCAGGCATTCGATCATCAACTGATCGATGAAGCCCAGGGCGCGCATCGGTGCATCACCGGAGTCGGGCAGCTCGACGATATCGAACAGAATGGTGAACGCGTGGCGGCGCTGATCTTCGCTGTATTCGCGCTTGAGTTCTTCCTGGAGGTACGACACCTCGCGCGGATCGAGGAAGTGCAGCGTGGCCTCGAAGTCCTCCATGCGCACGAAACCCGGCGGCGGCCCGTCGCCCGGTGCCGCGGTCTCTGCCGCCGGCACCGCCAGCGGCGGCAAGTCGCGCGACGCGACACCACTCCCGCCACGTTCGCCGGACGCCACGGCGAAATCGACCACACCATCGAGCTCGACGTGCCGGTACTCGATGCCCGACAGGTCGGCCACCCACAGCAAGGTCACGAGGTCGTCTTCATCCGCGCCGGCCGCACGCGCCCGCTGCAAGACGTGCAGCAGCGGTTCGAGATCGTCGACCTCGAATCCGGCGTGCAGCGTGAGGGCGCGCAGTCCGTCGCGATGCAGCAGCCACGGCAGTCCTTCCGTGCCGCGCTCGAGGTCCTGATACACGACGCGATCGTCCAACAGCAGCGCCGTTTCGCTGATCGCGAGTTCGACCGTCGGTGTCAGTGGCCAGATGCGACCGAACGCCGCGCGCGCGTTGTCGATGGCGTGCGCGCGGGTGGGATTGTTCGGCAGGTACAGTTGCATCGCGCGCAGCGCCTTGGCGAGGGCGCGGAGCGCGTCTTCGACCGCGGCCGCCGGATTCGTCGGTGCCGCGTGCGTGGGAGGAGCGTGCGGGGAGGCCGTCAGGCTCACAGGGCCGGCAGATCGAATTGACTGATCGTCGCGACGTCCTTGTCGCCGCGCCCGCTTACGCAGAGAAGCACCGGTTCATCCTGGGCCCATCGTCCGGCCTCGCGTTCGATCCACGCAACCGCATGCGCCGTCTCGAGCGCGGGGATGATGCCTTCCAGCCGGCTCAGCAACGCGACGCCGCGAAGCGCTTCCGTGTCCGTGATGGACACGTACGTGGCCCGTCCGCTGTCGTGCAGCCACGAATGCTCGGGACCAACGCCGGGATAGTCGAGTCCCGCCGAGATGGAGTGCGCCGGGTGCACCTGTCCGTTCGCGTCCTGCAGCAGGTAGCTCAGCGATCCGTGCAGCACGCCGGGCGTGCCCTTGGTGATCGACGCGCTGTGCCGTTCAGTGTCCAGCCCTTCGCCTGCGGCTTCGACGCCTACCAGCTCGACGTCGGCATCGTTCACGAATCCCGAGAAGATGCCCATCGCGTTCGATCCGCCGCCCACACACGCCACCACGGTGCGCGGAAGCCGTCCCGCGCGCTCGAGCACCTGCGCGCGCGCTTCGCGTCCAATGACCGACTGGAACTCGCGCACCATGCGTGGATACGGCGCCGGACCCACCACCGAGCCAATGATGTAGTGACTGTCGTTGACGGTCGTCACCCAGTCGCGAATGGCCTCACTGGTGGCATCCTTGAGCGTGCGCGTGCCCGCCGTGACCGGCACC
>CAZPON010000233.1:0-5764 GCA_964588045.1 uncultured Gemmatimonas sp. | reverse complement strand
CTGGTTGCGTCCACAGCAGATGAATGATTTCGTCACTGGTGCGTCGCAGGCGAAGTGCACCCGCGGGCACGCGACCCGCTCGGTACACCACGTGTGGGCGAGTCCAACCAGCCCCTCCGTCGCGGGATGAAGTATCCGGGAGACGCAGCGTGACGTTCTTCTGCAGCGCAATCTGATTCTCGGAGCGAGGCGACACCTCGCGAATCTCGACATCGACCGACTGCGCCGGCACAGACCTGAGCGGAAGGAGGGGAATGGCAGTCGCTGCAGCCAACGACGCGACTAACATTGCCACCTTGACTCTTGCTTCTTGTCGGCTCCTCACGCTTCGCTCCTCGCATAGTGTTTCAGAACAGCCAGCGACTTGCTGCGGAATGCATTGCCTCCGAACGCTGCGATCCTCCTTCCTCGTCGGCCGGATTGCCGGCGCTCGTTCGTGAGCCGCTCTCTGCGCAGAGCCAGCGCTGATCAGGAAGAGGCTCCGCCCCGCGCGAGTATGCCATACAGCGAACACAGGCTCTCCTCGTCGGCATAACTGAGCATTGCCCGGTGCAGCGCGTTCGCAATCCTCACCCGACGTGCATGTGGTCGAATGGGATTCGGTGGCTCCCCTACCGCCTGGATGTAGCGGATCAGGCGGGGGGCGAGGCTCATGAGGAATTCGATGCGCTCCTCCGCTTTCGATGGCGCGTGCTCAAGCAGGATATCGCCCAGCGGCCGCGACCGACGCTCCTGCGTCCTCGGCAGAAGCGCTTTCGCGATGCGAATCATTGCCGGACGGTGCCTCACGGTCAATGAAGCCCCGAGGTCTACAGCAGCGCCCGGGCGCCATTGCTGCATCGTTGCGGCGCGTGCCAGCAGGTCGATCAATGGGCCAAACTCGCGCAGCATCCGTGAGAGCGACTGATGCGTGGCGACTCGCATGCCGGAGTTGAGGGCTGCCGCGGCGATCCACCGAAGCACGAGCAACGCGTGCGGAATCAACGCTGGCGCAAGCGTCGGGGCCAGCGACGACTTGTCGGGGACGGGAAACCGCAACTGCGCACGAAGGTGAGATGCGTTCATGATCATGGTGTCGTCGAGCTGACGCGTCTCGCCGACCGACAACGAAGGGTCAGGACCGAGCAAATGCTCAAGGGATTGTTGCAGGAGGGTCAGTTCAGCGATCCCCTGCGTTGCCTCGTGTTCTGATGACGAGCAGATGCGTGCCTGCGCCTCCAGGGCCTGCGTGAACGACGACGACCCGGCGAGGGCCGCCGCCGAATCCCGGATCCGGCGCTCCTGCTCGATGGCGACATCCGCCGCATCGTCTCGTATGCTCATGCGTCTCACGGGAGCCGATATCCCGCTTGCGACAAGCTCGCTTCGCAGACGACGGTGGTCGGAGAGCGCGTTCGGCTCCTGTCCTATTAGAATGTCGAGCGGACAGAGGCTGGAGTGCGCCGCGACGACTAAATGGCGCCCGACCAGCGTGAAATTGTTGAAGGGGAAGTAACGACAGGTCTCGGGCTTCGCCGAGTATCCGTGCTCGATCTGCACCTCGCATCGCCCAGAGTCATCGAGGAAGAAGCACTGCGGCACGACATTGAACACCGACCGGTGCTGGGCCTCCGCGTGTTCCGGCGGTCGGACGAAGACATGCAGATGCCGGCGCATCTTCAGCTGGACCGGAAGCTCCTTCTCGACCGAGGCATAGTATCCGTGACCACGGCAACACTGCGCGCCGCAGGCGCCGCAGTCGTAGCCGAGCCCCCCATCTGGGAACGCGAAGTAGATGTGTTTCGCCTCGATTGATCCGGCTGACGCGGGCGCACGAAGGATGACGCTTCCAGTCAGGCGCGGCTGCGCCACGCCAGGGGCTAGGCCATCGGCGACGGGCATCAGCGCGGGGGCCGATTCGGCGCGATGCGATAGCGAACGACGAGCTCCTCACCCTGTTCACCGGGGCGCACGCCGTAGACTCGGTCGGACCCGATCCACAGCGGCCTAAACCCTATCGGCAGAATGACCTCGCCGAGATACGTCCCGTCGGGCTCGAACACGTCGAACCCGGTCGGCTCCTCGAATGGGATCGATGGACGGCCGTTCGTCGCACGCGGAACGGATTCGGTAGAGCGGACGCCTGGCATAGACTTGCGTACCCAAATGCGTCCATCGGCGGCCACTTCAAATCCCTTGAAGAATGGCTTCGTGCGAGGCGTGTGCGGCGGAAGGACCTCAGGTGATTCGTCCCTGATCTCCCACTCCCGCAGGGCTTCCTGGGCGACCCATTCGTCCTCCTCCACCTTGATTGGCGTCGCGGTCCTGCTCACGCGCTTCACACCGGAACCGTCACGGGGGCGGATCTCGAACTCATAGCTCCCACTGATGCCCACCACCGTCACGTATGGAGTCTGGGTCCAAACTTTGCCCGGCGACAGCGGTCCCGACGCGCCCGTGGGTTCCTCTCGCATCGTCGGAGGCGGGATGGTGTCGAGTGGCGTACCGTCCGGCCCCATACGGAGCAGCCCCATCGGCCACGGGGCATCGCCCCGGGGCCGGCCCGTGAGGATGCGCACGAACGTATTCCCGAGCGTGTCGGTCGTCACCGAGTGATCGACATAGACGTTGCTACTCACCGGCCAGTGTGCAATCGGCGCCAGCGTCGTTCCATTGAACACGACGATCCGGCGATTCTTCACATCGTGCGCAAACAGTGCACCATCCGCCCTGATCGCGAGCCCCGTAACGGCGTCCTGATATTCACCGGGACCTCTACCCTTCGCACCGATGGTTCGCACGAACTGCCCCGAAGCGTCGAAGACGCGGAGCGCAGGCACCTGCCGGTCGAAGACGAAGAACCGACCATCTGACGCGACTGCCATCTCTACGACATCGCCGAACATGAGCGCTTCGTCTCCGGTCAGCACGCCGATGCGGAGGTCCTCGTCCACCGTGACGCCGTCGGCCCACACGCGCCCGCCGAGATTCCGGACGCGCTCCACTTCGTCGACCGTATCGCGCACGACTTCTGCCCCCCGGTTCGCGAGGTGCGGTCGGTCGCATGCGACCAAGGCGCCAAGCAGCAGTGCCGCACCAGCGGCACTGCGCCCGAGTTCCTGACACAAGAACGTCCGTATCAGATTCCGTCCGAGGCGACGGCTGGCAGTCTCGATTGGACGGTCTGCTGTACGCTTCTGAATGGGAAGTCCTCGAGGTCCGAGACAGTTTGGGGGTAGCACACCTGGTAATGCGCCCACGTTGTGCCTCGAGCGATGCCGCAGAGCGCCTTCCGAACAGACCCCTGCGGCCGCCGGCGGTGGCACGCGCCAGCCGCAGTCTTTCCAGCTGACAAGTCGGCACATTCTCTTGGTCCTTGTCATGCAGGCGCGACTACGTTTCGCAGTCCAAATCGCATTTCTGGGAGCCGACGATGCAATTCGTCTCCGCCGTGTTGCACTGCCACGCACCACTCCCAGTGTCCTCGCACTTACAGCCTCCCTCGGCCGCAAGCTTGCTTGGCGGCGCGGCCAGCCCGAGGATGACGCCCGCAACGAGTCCGACTGCGCCCAGCTTCAAGGTCCTTTCCATGAAACTCATCTCATGACCTCCTCAACACAAAGGTGACGATACGAATACGAGAGCGTACTCCGGGGAGACTCGCCACTACTACGTGCCACATTGGACGAAGCAATGCTCGCTTCCCTTGATGCACTCCGTCTGCGCGGCGTTGCACTGATAGGCTCCACTGTCCTGATCATCGCACCTACACCCGTCATCCGCCGTTGCGCGCGCCACCGGTGCTGCCAGCGCAGCAAGCGCACCAGCCGTCGTGCCAACGAGCCACAACCGCATTACTGTCCCGATCCGCATTGCTCCTCCCTGTCGCGTGGTGAACGCTCTCGGCGCCTCGGACTTGAGCCGCCGGACTCCTTTAGGCCGGCGAGACGGTCAAGGTATCTGCTTTGTCGGCATATGGGTGTCGGCAGCGGTCGATGCCCAGTGCAAGGGTAGGCCTCGCCGATCCATCCAACGATCCCATTGCTGCCGGAAGGATTCGCCAGCCACCCGGTCCGACCACAAGTCGGCTCGTTCCCGGCCTTCGTCATGCAGGCGCGACTACTCCTCGCAGTCCAATTTGCAGTGCTGGGAGCCCTTGTCGCACGCCGTCTGCGCCGAGTTGCACTGATACGATCCAGTCCCACTGTCATTGCACTTACAGCCTTCGTCCGCCACAAGCTTGCGTGGCGGTGCGACCAGCCCGAGGATGACGCCCGCAACGAGTCCGACTGCGCCCAACGTCAAGGTCTTTTCCACGAAACGCATCTGACGACCTCCTCAACACAAAGGTGAAGAAAGAATTGCGAGAACGTACCCCGGGGAGACGGACCGCTACTACGCTTCACAATCGATGAAACACAACTCGCTTCCGGCGATGCACTTCGTCTGCGCGGCGTTGCACTGGTATGTCGCCCCAAGGCTGACAAAGTCATCGCACTTACACCCGTCATCCGCCGTTGCGCGCGCCACCGGTGCTGCCAGCGCAGCAAGCGCACCAGCCGTCGTGCCAACGAGCCACAACCGCATTACTGTCCCGATCCGCATTGCTCCTCCCTGTAGCCTGGTGAACGCTCTCGGCGCCTCGGACTTGAGCCGCCGGGCTCCTTTGGACCGCCGAGACGGTCAAGGCATCTGCTTTGTCGGCACGTGGGTGTCGGCAGCCGTCGTTGCCGGGTGCAACGGTAGGCCCTCGCCGATCCATCCAACGATGCCGTTGCTGCCGGAAGGATTCGCCAGCACCCGGTCCGATCCGAGCTGCAGCGTCCAGTCCTTGAGGTACTGGTCGGAGGCTACTTGGCGCTCGATGAGCAGCACCTGCGGTGAGGCCCCCTCGATGAGCGCGTCTCGCCATAGCAGGCGAACGAGTTCCTCGTTCAACCAACTGCCCCCCGCCATCACTTGATCGAACGCTCCGTCTGGTGACATCTTCGCGATTTTGGCAAGGAAGTCGAGTCCCGCTGTCGGATCCTTGTCTATCGCGACGCCGATTACCGTCACGGCGGCATACTCTGAACCGTGCGCCACTTTCAGCCGATTCCGTATCTGGCTGACGGCCTGCATCGTGGCTGGCCTCTGCGACCAGCCGCAGTCGGAGGCGGTGATGATGTAGGCAATCAAATTCTTGCCGTGGACTGATGCGAACGGATTCACGGGCGGCGTGGTGTCGGCGGCGGCACGCGCGGCTCGTTCGCGGCGCGCCGATTCTGCCCTCGACACCCTGACGAAAGACACGGTTTGGTAGGAGAACGCCGCGCAGAGCAGTATGAGGCCCCCAGCAAGAGCCCTTCGTCCTCTGCGGATCCACTTTCCGTTGGTATCGGCGGCTTCGGACACTAGGCATGCCTCCATGTTGGGGAACGGCGCGTGGCGCGCCGGGCTTGGTGAGCCTGCTTCCATACGTCCGCGCGCAGACCTAGCTCGCCGGCCCCTTCCGCAAGCGCGAACGCTCCCAGTGGCAGACGTTCAGTCCGGGCAGTGTCAGAACGCGCCCAGCATACTGTATCCACGATCCGTTGCAAGTACCGATTCACTCACATGTGATCGAATCGATCCTCTGGCGCCACTCCGTCGCGTGGCGTTCAGCGGGATATACGGGCGTACCACGCCTACAGCGATTCCTTCATCGCAGGTCCGGGCCTGGTTCAACAGAGGGCGCTCGGTCTAGGAAGATGAGCTAGCGAGTCCCTAGTGAATCCAGACACCAAATCCATCGCGAGCGCGCAAT
>CAZPON010000232.1:0-5784 GCA_964588045.1 uncultured Gemmatimonas sp. | reverse complement strand
GACACTCTTTCGTACTCTTCGCATGGGTGGTGTCCTCTGTATTGGAGCGCGAATCCTTGCCGGGATCCAACGCTTCAGTATGGAGGCACCACCCGAATTTCAACTAGCCTTGGGACAGACCCCTACCTGCTCTGAGACGTTCGCGCTGGACTTGGATGGCAGAGTATTGCGTCCTCGAGACAATAAGCTCACGCTACCGTCAGTGGTCGATCCCCTGCTTGCTAGCATGTCGGTTGCGACGGTTTCATCCGTCGCAATCCACACGCAGTTCGCGCCTCTCTTTTCGCTGCGAGACTGCAAAGGCTATTTGGTGGCGGGAGGCTTCTCGGTGGAGGAGCCGGCCGGAAGTATTTCAGATATCCCAGTGATTTCAATCTAGACGTCTTGCCTCTTGCTCTCGCTCTCCCCAAGCGGCGGCGCTGTTTAGGCTGATCGAATCCACTGACTCGCGCAACGCTCTCCCTGCCATCGCGCGATGGCCAGGAAAGACCCAATGTGCCAAGGACCACCTCCTAGATCCGGAGAAATCATGAGCAGGCAATTTGGGCCTCGAGTCCTCGCGCTTGTATGCGCCTTTCTGGTCGTCGTATCGCCCAAGGCCGCATCAGCGCAATGCACGAAGTGCAATGCGCTCCAGGGCTACCACTGCACCTGGGGGCCGTTTATTGATGGTTGGCTGAGTTGCTACGACATTCCAGGCGGCTGTCTATTGGTCGGTGATTGCTCTGAGACGTTCGCGCTGGACCTGGATGGCAGAGTGTTGCGAACCCGCGATGATAAGCGGAGGCTACTCTCACAGGGGAACGGACCCCTCGACAACTGGCCCGTTGCGACGATCTCCTTAGCCGCCAACTATCGGTTCGATTCGCTCTTCGCGTTGCGAGACTGCAAAGGCTATCTGATCGCCGGGAGTTCCCTTACCCTAGGGGCGGCGCCGAGCATCGCAGACATCTCGGAAATCTCCATTTAGTAGTTCGCCGATCTCCCGCCCTCCCCAAGCCCCGGCGAAGTTAGCCCGGTTTCGATTCGATGCCTATTCGAGCCCGAAGGACCTTGCTGTTGTGCGGCGCGGCAATCCAGTTGGCGAGCGGTATGATGGCGAGCCCGTCGGCCGCTCAGATCACTCTATCGTCGCCGCGGGTCGTCCACACAGGAGACGATGTGCAGCTTGCCCTTGACCGCAAGATGCAGGTTGGAATTGCGCCGAATCGATCGCTCGTTTTAGCAGAGGCTCATAGCGCAGGCATTTTTCTTCTCCCACCGGAAGGGGGCCGGCTAATGCGGATCGGCACCAAGGGCTCTGGTCCGGGAGAATACCAAAGAATAGTCACGTTTGGATGGCTGAACGACACCCTCTGGATCAGTGACGATGGGTCGAAGCGGCTGACGTTTGTTGCGGAACTTGGTTTGGGCAAATCTCGGACAATGCCCTTCATTGGCGGCGGCAATCGATCCATGTTCATTTCGGTGCCATCCGGTCTCAATGTGGATGGAGCGGCGATTTGCACGGTTCTTGATGGCAGCGGGGGAGGCTCACCGAACGCATTGCCAGCGCTCCCCGTTCTGCGTACCTCGCGTGATGGCCGGCAAACCTCGGATACGCTGTTTTGGCTTGATGTTCGGAACCTTAGTCTCAAGGTCCAGGTAGGCAAGGGAGTCTACTTCGGCCCTCAACCGATGTCGGACGCGTCCGTCTGGGCAGTGAGCCGCAACGGCAAGTTTGCAACTAACGTCTCAAATGTGTCGCAATCCGGCGGATCGAACTTCTTGGGAGGCGGATCGGCGAGTGTTACGCTGATGAGCACTAGCGGGCGCGTTCAATACAAGGTCCCAGTGCCGGCGAAGCCGAACCCCCTGTCGAGGCGCGAGGCGAGTGACATCATGAACAGCAGACTGGCGGAGCTCAACGACGAACTGAAGGGCAGAGGATTCGGTGAGATTTCTAGGACGGACTACGAGCGCGGAGTCTTCGTACCACCTGTTCGGACAGCGGTGGTGGATGCGTTAGTTTCCGATGATGGTGAAGTGTTGTTGCGCGGAAATGATTGGAACACAGCTACCGTCGCCTATTGGTGGTTGCGCCGAGATGGGACGGTTCGAGGCAGTTTCTCGGTGCCGTCGACGCAGATAGTGAAGGCGTTCTCGGGAGAGAGCCTGTGGTCGATCACGGAGACGAAAGAGGGTGAGCTGAGGCTCGTAGTCCAGAAGATGCGCTGAAGGTGGCGTGGTGTCTTGGTGGGCTCCATACGGCATCACCGAACATGACACCTCGCCAACACGACCGCGGTGGTACGTCGACCGTACTGACGTGACTGACGTGACCCCAGTTGCTGGTCCGGATACTCTCTTAGTCGTGTCCTAGAAATGTACCGCTGGATGTAGATGCTGCTGTGCCTCGACAAACTCGTTGGGAGTACGTCCCCCGAGCTGCCCATGCGGGCGCACCGCGTTGTAGTCCTCCCGCCACGCCTCGATTGTCTCCCGGATGTCCTCCAGATCCGTGAACCAGTTCTCGTTCAAGCATTCATCGCGGAGCCGGCCGTTGAAGCTTTCGATGAACGCGTTCTGCACCGGCCTGCCTGGTTCGATGAACGCCAGCGTCACGCCATGCTGATACGCCCACTGATCCAGCGCCTCGCTCCGAAACTCGGGCCCGTTGTCACACACCAGCGTCGTCGGATACCCGCCCCGATCACCTGCCGTAAGCTTCCCCTGAGCGGACACAGTTGAAGTTAGACTTCGGGTCGGATTTTCCCGGAGCCGTCCATGCGTAAATCGAAGTTCAGTGAGTCCCAGATCGTCGCGATCCTCCGCGAGGGCGAGGCGGGCGTGCCGATTGCGGAGGTGCTGCGGAAGTATGGCATCAGTCGCCCGACGTTCTATCTGTGGCGGTCGAAGTACGGCGGGGCCGGCGTGCCGGAGTTGCAGCGCTTGAAGGCGTTGGAGCAGGAGAACGCGAAGTTGAAGCGAATGTACGCCGACATGGCCTTGGAGAACCTCGCCATCAAGGACGTGCTCAGCCGAAAACTGTAGCGCGGTCCGTGCGCCGAGCGGTTGTCGCGATCTTGGTCGAGGAGCATCACCGCTCCATCCAGTCGGCTTGCCAGATCGCGCGACTCTCACGGACCGCGTACTATCGGCCACGCCGTGCGCGCGAGGACGACGACGCGCCGGTGATTGCCGCGCTGACCGCCCTGATTGCGAAGGAAGGGCGATGGGGGTTTTGGAAGTGTCGCAACCGCCTGCGGGCCCTCGGGCATCCGTGGAATCACAAGCGCGTGTATCGCGTGTACTGTGCGTTGCGCCTGAATCAGGTGCGCCGCACGAAGAAGCGCGTCCCGACGCGCGACCGGATACCGTTGGCGGCCGTCCCGGTGTTGAACGACACGTGGGCGATGGACTTCATGGGGGACACGCTCTACAACGCACGGAGTTATCGCATCTTCAACGTGCTCGACGAGGGCAATCGCGAGGCCCTGGCGATCGAAGTGGATGTCTCGTTGCCGAGTGAGCGGGTCGTGGCCGTCCTCGACCAGCTGGTGGCCATCCACGGCGCACCGCGGCGGCTGCGCTGTGACAATGGCCCAGAGTTCCTGGCCGAGACCTTGCGCGCCTGGTGTGAACAGCACGGCATTGAGCAACGCTTCATTCAGCCCGGCAAACCGAATCAGAACGCGTACATCGAACGGTTCAATCGCAGCTACCGCAACGAAATCCTGAACGCTTGGATCTTCACCAGCCTCGACGAGGTGCGCGAGCTGAGCGAAGCCTGGCGGGTGCGCTACAACACGGAGTGGTCGCATGATAGTCTCGGCGATGTGCCGCCCCTCTCCTTTCTGCCGAGAGCCACCAACTCCGACCTGTCTTACTTCCCACTGTGTGCTTGACGGGGAAGCTTACGCTGCCACGGCGTCCAGCACCGCGATGACGCGCTCCGCGGGCAGCGAGTGATCCACTTCGATGGCGGGGCACTCGCGTGTGAAGTCATCGACCAACGTCAATGCCCGAAACCGCCGTCCATTCGCCAGCGCATCACTGACGAAGTCCATGCTCCAGCGCGTGTTGCTCGCCGTGACCACCGGCTTCGGCACCCGCTCCAGCGCCACGCGCTTGCGCGACCGACGACGCACCATCAGGCCGGCGGCGCAGTAGACGCGCTGCACGCGCTTGCGATTCACCACGACGCCTTCGCGACGCAGCAGGCGGTACAGGCGCCGGTAGCCCCAGCGCGGACGCAGCACCGCAAGCGTCTGCAGCCGCTCGCGCAGCGGGCCGTCGTTGCGCTGCGTCCGATAGCGCTGCGAGGACCGCGCAAAGCCCGTGTACCGGCACGCTTGGCGCTCCGACAGCTGGGCGGTGTGCATCACGTGGAGGACGGCCGTCCGCCGCTGCTCGGGCGTCACCACTTTTTTCCCAACAGATCCTTCAGCACCTGCAGGTTCAGCGCCTGGTCGGCGACGATACGCTTGAGCTGGCGATTCTCCTCCTCGAGCGCGCGCAGCCGCTTCGCTTCCGTCGCCTGCATCCCGCCGTACTTCTTCTTCCAGCGGTACAGTGTCTGCTCCGTCACCCCGTGCCGCCGCACCAAGTCGACCAACTCTGGCCCCGGCATCCCACTCGTGCAATACGGCGATGATCTGCGCTTCCGAAAACCGGCTCTTCTTCATCAGTCCCCCTGGTCGGGACTAACATGGCAGCCGGCTCAGTTTTCGGGGGTCACGTCAGTAGTCCTCCCGCCCACGCTTCGATCGTCTCCCGGGCGTCCTCCAGATCCGTGAACCAGTTCTCGTTAAAGCATTCATCGCGGAGCCGACCGTTGAAGCTTTCGATGAACGTGTTCTGCACCGGCCTGCCTGGCTCGATGAACGCCAGCGTCACGCGATGCTGATACGCCCCGTTTACAGGCTTCGCGGCGGCGCTCTCCCGAAGCAGCACGGTTCAGCCAGCCATGCTCCAATGACCAAAGAATGCCAATGGTCGACTCATTCCGATGCGCTTAGGATGTCACCCGAGCAAGCATTCGTCTTCTGTACTCTTTCAAAGATGTTCGACACCTCCCCTTGTCTCTGATCGCCTAACGCGTTACCCTGCCATCCCTTAGCTGTGCGTAGGGCTCGGAGGTCCTCGCTACTGACAGGAAGCTTGGGTTCTGACTCTTAATCAGTAGGTTGAAGGTTCAAGTCCTTCAGAGTGCACTACACGGATCGGGGTCAACGATCCGCGCCAAATTGGGTGTGGTTTTCGGACCGAAGCGAGCTCAGGCGTGTAGGAGATGACGGGTTGCGCGGAGTCGATCGAAAGATCTAGCGCGATTTGGGTAAAACAGGGGTTGCGCAGCGTCGCATGGCGAGATAACTTCGCCACCCCTTCGCCGGACGGGCAGCGCCGCACCGATGCGTGCGCGTGCGCTGCGAACCCGACGAGGCCCTCGGAAAACGGTGCGACAAAAGCTGTTACGAGGCCTTGACTCAGCGAAGGCAGTTGGTTAATTATTCGATCTGCCGCAGAAAACGTGGCAAAACGAAAAGAGGTAAGTCCAGCAACCGCAAGCGGTTGCGCGAACATAGCAGCAACGCTTTTTGACAATCGAAGTCGAGATCGAAGGATGTGCGAGGCGGTTTCTATGACCTGCGGCTCCATCAGGGCTGCAGCGAGAAACAACCTGATGAAGTAATTAGTGATTCGGCGCTGGATTCCTTCGGGGATCGCGTTGAAGAGCCTTTCGAACAATCCATTGGAGAGTTTGATCCTGGCTCAGGACGAACGCTGGCGGCGTGCTTAACA